>JBQTHC010000098.1:0-14445 GCA_052390255.1 Microthrixaceae bacterium | reverse complement strand
GCGCTCCTGCCTCCGCCTGTCCGGCGGGAGCGCACTCCGGCTAGCTCCCGCCGGGTGACACGCGGCTCCGGGCGTCGCCGCGCTCCTGCCTCCGCCTGTCCGGCGGGAGCGCACTCCGGCTAGCTCCCGCCGGTGAGCGACTTGTCCTAGTCCGCGGCGCGTGCGAGTGCGTCGACCATTCGGTCGACGTGGTCGCTGTACACAGCGTCGAGTCCGGCGTCGAGCAGCCCGTCGAGCACGCGGTCGTGCTGCGCGTCCCACCCGAAGCAGAGCACGCCGAAGCGGTGGAAGAGCGTGGCGAGCCCGCCCGTCCACTCGCTGTGGTGGAGGTTCACGGCGTCGACGCCTGCCTCCGCGAGCTCCGCGGCACGGCGCTCCGGGCCATCGGGCATGTGATCGAGGAAGGTGGAGTCGACCAGTCGCACGTCGGCGCACTCCTGCCGCCAGGCCGCGACCTGACTCGTGCGGTGGTGGCAGAGCCACAGCCGGCCGAGAGCCTCGGGGCCTGCCGTCGACGCGACCTCGACGACCCGCGGGAAGGCGTCCGCATCCTTGACGTCGAGCGAGATGTCGAGGCCCACCCCGACCTGGTCGTAGAGCTCGCCGAGCGTGGGGATGTGCGCGGGGAGCTCGGCGCGGGCATATGTGCTGATTGGGCGCTTGCGGAGCCCCGCCCGCACCTGCCCGTCGTGGTCGAGGACGGCCTCGCCGTCGGCCGTCAGCCACACGTCGCTCTCGAGCCCCGTCGCGCCCAGTCGCACGGCCAGATTGAAGGCCTCCAGGGTGTTTTCGGGGGCATGGGCCTTCGCTCCCCGGTGTGCGAACCCGATGGGAGGGTGGCGCAGGGACGGGAGCCGAGTGGGCACGACGGCCCATTGTGGCAGATGCCCCTCAAGGGCCATGGTGCGGGGGCCGACAACTTCGAGCATGAAGCGAGGCGATCGGGAGGACGGAGCCACGATGCGTACCGTCATCAAGGCGAGCTGTGAGGACTGTGGCGACGTGGAGCTGGGCATCGCGGAGCTGAGCGTCCGGGTGTGTGCCAGCGAGGCGCAGAGCAGCTACGTGTTCCGTTGCCCGACCTGCCAGATGTCGGTCGTCAAGCCGGCCGAGCAGCGCATCGTCGATCTTCTCGTCGCGTCAGGCGTCGAGGTCGTCGAGTGGAAGCTGCCGGCGGAGCTCTTCGAGGCCCACCTCGGCTCGGCCATCAGCCACGACGATCTGATCGACTTCCACGCCCTCCTCCAGACCGACGGATGGTTCGACGCCATCGTCGAGCTGGGCGCCACCGGCTGAGCCGGGATACCGTCGGGCGATGTCCCTGCTCTGGGCGGTCCCCCCGCTAGCGGTCTCTCTCGCGGCGCTGCTCGTGCTCGTGCACCTGCGCGGCATCGCCGAGGCCACCGCCGATCTCGGACTGCAGCTGCGCCGCCTCGACGAGGTTCGCGTCGCGGTTGACGACGTGCGAACCGAAGCGGCTCGTGCCCGGGCCTCCGTCGAGTCGCTGCGGGCCCCCTGATCTGACCCCTCGGTAGACTTCCGCCATGTTCAACGTCGGCGGTGGCGAGTTCCTGGTCATCGCCCTCGTCGCGCTCATCGTGCTCGGTCCGCAGCGGCTCCCCGACGCGGCGCGCCAGGTCGGCAAGGCGCTCGGGGAGCTCCGCCGGCTCTCGTCGGGCTTCCAGGACGAGCTGCGTGGCGCGCTGTCCGACGCCGACAGCGAAGCCGACGGCGTCGCTCGCCCCGCCGAGTCCGCGACGCGCCGAGACGTGCTGTCGGCCGCCGGGACGGCGGAGCCCGCCGACGCTCCCGCTGACAGCCCAGCAATCGCTGCCGCCGTCGCCGCCGTGAGCCGCCCGCCAGCCGCGCGCCGCACGCCGTTGCGCGCCGCGCCTGCGCGCCGCGCCCCGTTGCGCGCCAACGCCGATCCCGCGGCGCCCGCTCGACGAGCCGTTCCGAAGGCGTCGCCGCCCGGTACCAACGGTTCATGAGCACGGTGGCCATCGACGCGTCCAGCGGCGACGCCCGGATGACCCTCGTCGAGCATCTCGCCGAGCTGCGAGATCGCCTCATCAAGATCGTCGTCGCCGTGGTGATCGGGATGCTCCTCGCGTTCCTGCTCTACAACCAGATCTTCCGCTTCCTCCTCGGCCCCTACGAGGACATCGCCAACTCGCGGCCCTCGCTCACCGGCGGCAAGCTCCTGCAGGTCGATCCTCTGGAGGGGTTCGGGATCCGCATGAAGCTCGCGGCCTACGGCGGCATCGGCTTGGCCATGCCGGTGATCCTGTGGCAGATCTGGCGGTTCGTCACCCCGGGGCTCTACCCGCACGAGCGGCGCTACGCGGTGCCCTTCGTGCTCAGTGCGCTGGCGCTGTTCCTGCTCGGCGCCGGGCTCGCGTACTACACGCTTCCGCGAGCGCTGGAGTTCCTCGTCGACATCGGGGGATCGGACAACTTCGTCACCGCGTTCGCGCCGGGCAAGTACTTCACGCTCATCACCTACATGATGTTGGCGTTCGGCATCGGCTTCGAGTTCCCGATCCTCCTGATCTTCCTGCAGATGGCGAGGATCCTGAGCGTCTCGGCGCTGCGCCGGTCGCGGAGGTACGCGATCGTCGGCATCTGCGTGCTGGTAGCGGTGATCACCCCGTCCGGTGACCCCATCAGCATGCTGATGCTGTCGGTGCCGATGGTGCTGTTCTACGAGGCGTCGATCATCGCGGGGCGCGTGATCGAACGGCGCCGCGTGTCCTCGTCGAAGGCGTGATGAGCGAGCATCGCGAGCCGATCGGGAGCTACGAGTTCACACTCGACCCGTTCCAGGTCCGTGCGATCGAAGCGCTCGACGCGGGAAGGTCCGTCCTCGTGGCGGCGCCCACCGGCTCGGGGAAGACCGTCGTCGCGGAGGTCGCGGTGGCCCGCGCGCTCGCCGAAGGGGGCAAGGCCTTCTACACCGCGCCGATCAAGGCACTGTCGAACCAGAAGTACACGGACCTGGCGCGCCGCCACGGCAGCGACGACGTGGGCCTGCTCACGGGTGACAACTCGATCAACGGCGACGCGCCCGTGGTGGTGATGACCACCGAGGTGCTGCGCAACATGATCTACGCGGGATCTGACGCGCTGGCTGGATTGCGCTACGTCATCCTCGACGAGGTCCACTACCTCCAGGACGCGTACCGCGGTCCGGTGTGGGAGGAGGTGATCATCCACCTGCCGGCATCGGTCCGGCTTGTCTGCCTTTCGGCCACGGTCTCCAACGCTGAGGAGCTCGCAGAGTGGATCTCCACGGTACGAGGCCCGACCGAGGCCGTCATCGAGGAGCGGCGCCCCGTCGAGCTCCAGAACCTGTACTGCGTCGGCGACAAGAGCACCCAGGAGATGCATCTCCTCCCGACGCTCGTCGACGGGCACCCGAACGCCGAAGCGGATCGCCTCGACGACGAGGCGCTGCACACCGTCGGGCGCGGTCAGCGTGGGCGTCCACGCCGCCGCTTCTTCACCCCCCGCCGCGTGGAGGTGATCGAGCGACTCCAGGAGGAGGAGATGCTGCCTGCGATCACCTTCATCTTCAGTCGCAAGGCGTGCGATGAGGCGCGAGACGCGTGCCTCGACGCAGGCCTTCGGCTCACGACTCCCGACGAGCGGGCTCGGGTGCGCGCGATCGTCGACGAGCGCACGGCTGCGCTCGTCGACGCGGATCTCGACGTGCTCGGCTTCGACCGCTTCCTCGCGGGCCTCGAAGCGGGCGTCGCCGCGCACCACGCAGGGATGGTCCCGCCGTTCAAGGAATCGGTCGAAGCCTGCTTCGCCGAGGGCCTCACGAAGGCCGTGTTCGCCACAGAGACGCTCGCACTCGGCGTCAACATGCCCGCAAGGTCCGTGGTCATCGAGCGGCTCACGAAGTTCACCGGGGAGCGACGCGAGCTGCTGACGCCCGGGGAGTACACGCAGCTCACCGGCCGGGCCGGCCGCCGCGGGATCGACCAGATCGGGTACGCGATCGTGCTCTGGTCGCCGTTCGTGCCCTTCGAGCAGGTCGCCGCCCTCGCGTCCAGCCGCACCTATGCACTCCGGTCTGCGTTTCGACCCACCTACAACATGGCGGTCAACCTGGTTCGTGCCTATCCGCCGGAGCAGGCGCACCACCTTCTCAACCTGTCCTTCGCCCAGTTCCAAGCCGACCAGGCCGTGGTCCGGATCGAGGCGAGGCTGGAGCGCCAAGCCCTTCGACTCGACCGCCTGCGAGCTGAGGCCACCTGTGCGCGAGGCGAGGTGGAGGAGTACCGCGCACTTCGGGCGGAGGCTCAGGCCCTGCGGCGCGCTGACGCCGCCAACGGCGCTTCGTCCGGGTCGAGCGACCGCACGTTCGCCGCGCTGAGCCGTCTCGTGCCGGGCGATGTGCTGATCGTCGACGGAGCGCGGCTGGCGGTGCTCAGCGTCGCGTTTCGCAAGGGCCACCCGCGCCTCCATGCGGTCGATGAGCGGAACCGTCCTCGCACGATCAACGGCGACGACCTCCGGGAGCCACCGCGATCGGTCGGCTCCGTCGATCTGCCCGTCCCGTACAACCCGAACAACCGGGCGTTCCAGCAGCAGGTGGGTGATGCGCTGCGCCGCGCCCGACTCACCCCAGGCCCATCGAGCGCGGAGCACGCGGTCGTGGAGGAGGCGCCGCGCCACGCCGCGTTCCTGGCCGCGGAAGCACACCCAGTGGCGGACTGCCCGGACCGCGATGCGCACGTGCGCGCCGCGGTGCAGGCCGACCGGGTGTCGCGCGAGATCGACGACCTTCGCCGCCAGGTGCGCGGGCGCACGGAATCGCTCGCGCGACGTTTCGACCGCGTGCTCCGCCTCCTCGAGGCCTGGGGGTATCTGGACGGATGGGCGCTGACCGAGCCCGGCAAGGTCCTGGCCCGCACCTACCACGAGGCGGACCTGCTCGTCGCCGAGGCAGTCACGACCGGGCTCCTCGACGACCTCGACGTGCCGTCGCTCGCGGCGCTGGTGTCGTGCCTCACCTACGAGCACCGAAGCCGCGAGCGCCCGCCTGACCCTCGCCATCCGTCCTCGACGGTGCGCGAGCGGTTCGCTGCACTCGAGCGCCTCGCATCGGAGCTCAACGCAGACGAGGACGCGGCCGGCCTCCCGCTCACGCGACCGCCCGACGCGGGGTTCGTCCACCTCGCGCACGCGTGGGCCAGTGGGGAGGGGCTCTC
This sequence comes from Microthrixaceae bacterium, assembly GCA_052390255.1. Lineage (GTDB taxonomy): Bacteria > Actinomycetota > Acidimicrobiia > Acidimicrobiales > VFJN01 > VFJN01. The sequence continues at coordinate 9,223 of JBQTHC010000098.1, read as the reverse complement.
GGCCGTGCTCGAGGACGAAGCGCTCTCCGGCGGCGACTTCGTCCGCAACGTGAAGCAGCTCGTCGACCTGCTGCGCGGCATCGGAGACGTCGCGCCGGTGCCCGCCACTGCCGCTCGCGCGCGTCAGGCCGCCGAAGCGATCCAGCGTGGGGTCGTCACGGCCACCTCGTCGCTCGAGGTCGATGTGGAGCCCGAGGGGGGAGCCGGCGGCGACCACACCCCACACCGACCGGACGCGCCCGGATGACGATCCGCAAGGGGGAACCGTGGGGAACCACCGGAGTGCCCCTCCCGGCGCACGGCGTGGTGGTCCGCAGCGACCGCGAGGCCCGAGCAGTCGTCACCGCGGCCCGCCGCGCGGGGGAGCCGATCCCTCCGCTGGGTCTGCTCGGGGGTGACCTGTGCCGCACGCTCGGAGGTTCCGGCGACGAGGCTCGGCTCCGATCTGCCGCCGCCACCACGCTGCCTGTCGATCTCGGCGCCGTCCTGCTCGACGGCCGTCTGCACTGGTTCGTCGCGCACCTGGTCGCCCGGCGCGGCTGGTGGCGAGGACGGATCCTCGTGGCGATGAACGCACAGTTCCTCGGGCCATGGGACGTCGCGCCGAAGGGTCATCCCAACGACGGCCGCATCGACGTGCTCGACGCGGATCTCCCGACCGGGCAGCGGCTCCTCGCGCGGCGGCGCCTCGCGCTCGGCACCCACGTCCCGCACCCGGGGATCCAGGAGCACCACGTCGAGGCCATGCAGATGGAGCTCGCTCGCCCACTGCCGGTCCGACTCGATGGCGAGGAGGTGGCCAACGTGCGGTCCCTGTCGATCCGCGTCGAGCCAGACGCGCTCGTGTGCGTCGTGTGAGCGAGGCCCCCGCCCGCTACCTGTGCACGAACGAGCCGACCGAGGCGCGCCGGTAGGGTCTCGGGCGTGGATCTCGCTGCGCTGAAGGATCGGCTCCGAGCGGAGGTCGAGCAGCGCGCAGCGATGCTCGTCGCGACCTCACGGGAGATCCACGCGCATCCCGAGCTCAACTACGAGGAGCGCTTCGCGCACGACCTGCTGACCGAGGTGCTGGAGGCTGAGGGCCTCGAGGTGGAGCGAGCCGCGTACGGGGTCGAGACCGCCTTCGCCGCGCGCGCCGGTTCCCATGGTCCCACGATCGCCGTGCTCTGCGAGTACGACGCTCTGCCCGGGATCGGTCACGCATGCGGCCACAACATCATCGCCACTGCAGGCATCGGCGCGGGGATCGCCGCCGCTGTGCTCGCCGAGGAGGTGGGCGGTCGCGTCGTCGTGCTGGGAACGCCGGCGGAGGAGGGGGGCGGCGGCAAGATCCTGATGGCGCGGGGAGGCGCCTTCGACGGCGTCGACGCCGCGCTGATGGTCCACCCCGCGGGCGCCGATCTGCGGCGCATGGACGTGATCGCCGTCCAGGAGGTCACCGCCACCTATCACGGGCAGGCAGCGCACGCCGCGGCCTTCCCGCACCGCGGGCGCAACGCGCTCGACGCCGCCGTGCTCGGCTACCTCAACGTCGCCGCGCTGCGCCAGCACATCCGTCCGAACGAGCGCGTCCACGGGGTGTTCACGATCGGTGGCGACAAGCCGAACATCGTTCCGGCGCTCGCGCGCACCGAGTGGATGGTCCGCTCCGCCAGCATCCGGACCTTGGCGCCGCTCAAGGAGCGCGTCGAGGCCTGTCTGCGAGCCGGCGCGGCGGCCGCGGGCTGCGAGGCAGAGATCGAATGGAAGGAGGTGGTCTACGCGGACATGCTCGACAACGAGGTCCTGATGGGATGCTTCACCGCGAACGCCGGAGCCCTGGGGCGCACCATGGCCGATGTCGACCCGAAGCTGGCCGTCGTCGGCAGCACCGACATGGGCAACGTGAGCTATCTCGTGCCCGCGATCCACCCGATGATCCAGGCCGCACCGCTGGGCCTGCCGATCCACACTCCGGAGTTCGCCGTCCACGCGGCGGGCGAGCTCGGCGACGCGGCCGTGGTCGACGGTGCCATCGCGCTGGCCTGGACCCTGGCCGACCTGTGGCTCGGCGACGGGGTGCTGGACGCCGCGAAGGCCGAGTTCTCGGACACCATCGAGCGGGTCGGCCCCGAGGCCCGACGGTCCGCGATCGGTGGGTGAGGCGGAGCGTACGATCTGGATCCCTCCCCGCTCCAGGAACGCTCGATGACCGTCTACATCGCCGAGGACTTCACGCCGGACGAGGCCGATGTGCTCCGGCGGTACTTCACGAACCTCGACGGTCCCGTGTTCGCGCTCGTCAACCTGCCCGAGGTGGTCAAAGGGGCGCTCTTCGCCCGGTACTCGCGCAGCTCCAAGAGCCTGCGCCGGCTGTTCCTCGACGAGTTCGTCGGCGACCTCGACATCACCGGTGACACCACGATCGATGCGACCGTGGGGCTCCGCCGCGCGGAGGAGCTGTACGACCGGGTCTTCTTCGAGTACGGCGACGACTCCGTCGCGCAGCTCGGCGGCGTCCACCTGGCATGCGAGCAGGCCTCGAACCTGCTGACCAAGGTGCTCGAGTGGGGCCGGCTCAGGGCCTACCTCGAGCAGTCGACGCGCTACATCGCCTACGACACCCGCCTGGGCGGCCGCTACCGCTACTACCGCGACCCTGCCGTGCTCGGGTCGGAGCTCGGGCTTCGCTACATCGGCGACATGGACCGCTTGTTCGACTCGTACGCGGAGCTCGTGCCGATCATGTCGGACTTCTTCCGCGAGCGCTTCCCCAAGGACTCGGCGGACTCCGACTTCGTCTACCGGCAGGCCATCCGAGCGAAGGCGTTCGATGCCGTCCGCGGCGTCCTGCCTGCAGCGTCGCTCTCCAACGTCGGGATCTACGGCACGGGCCAGGGCTACGAGGCACTGCTCCTGCGGATGCGATCGCACCCCCTCCCGGAGGCCCGCGCCTATGCCGATCTCATGCTCACCGAGCTGCGCAAGGTCATCCCGAGCTTCCTCAAGCGCGTGGATCTCGATGATCGTGGGGTCGCCTGGAGCACGTACTTCGCCACCACCCGAGCGACCGTCGGCGAGATCGCAGGTCGACTGTTCCCCGACGGCGGCGCAAGCGGGGAGACCCCGTCCGTCGCGCTCCTCGACTGGGACCCGGACGGGGAGGTCAAGCTCGTCGCGGCCATCCTCTACTCGCATGCCCACGTGAGCGAGGCCGTGCTCGAGCAGCGGGTGCGTCTCATGAGCACCGACGAGCGCATCGCCGTGATCCAGGCGTACGTGGGAGATCGGGAGAACCGCCGCCACAAGCCAGGGAGGGCCTTCGAGCGGCTCACCTACCGCTTCGACGTGCTGGCCGACTACGGCGCGTTCCGTGACCTGCAGCGCCATCGCATGCTCTCGATCGAGTGGCAGCAGCTCAGCACGCGCCACGGGTTCACGCGACCCGAAGCGGTCGACCTCGCAGGCTGCGACGCGCGCTTCGACGAGGCGATGGAGCGCTCCGCCGATCTGCATGACGCCTTGATCGAACGCTTCCCGACGCAGGCCGCGTACGCCGTGTCGCTCGCGTACCGGATCCGCTTCTACCTGCACCTCAACGCCCGCGAGGCGATGCACCTGCTCGAGCTCCGCACGACCCCGCAGGGTCACCCGGCGTATCGCATCGTGGGTCAGGAGATGCACCGGCTCATCGCCGAGCAGGCCGGTCACCATGCAGTCGCCCGGGCGATGAGCTTCGTCGACCACTCGCCCGAGCCGAGCCTCGAGCGGCTCGAGGCGGAGCGACGTGCCGAGGTGCGCCGGCAGTCGCGCTGAGGCGGCGCCCACCCGGAGTGGGCGGCCTGTTGCTGGTGGTGGGCCTGGGGGTTGTGGGGCCAATGAGGTCGCGGTAGGTTCCGGACGACGGCGGGCGGAGACCCGGAGGATCCATGCGCGCCCATCGAACCGTCCCGACGATCACCGCCGTCGTCCTCCTGGCCTTCCTCGTGCTGCTCGGCACCGGCACCCACTCCGTTGCCCGTGGTGAGACCCTCGCCGGCATCGCGAGCCGCCACGGGACCACGGTCGCCGCGCTCGCCGCCGCGAACGGGATCGACGATCCCAACCACGTCGAGGCGGGCAGGCGGCTGGTGATCCCCAGCGCGTCTGGCACGTCTGGCACGGCGGCCGCGGCATCCAGCGCGACCCGGTCCTACACGGTGCGCCGTGGTGACACCCTCGGGAGCATCGCATCCTCGGCCGGCAGCACCATCTCCGCGGTGATCAAGCTGAACCGGCTCACGAACCCGAACCTGATCCGCGTGGGTCAGGTCCTAAGGCTCCCCGGTGGATCCGCACCGGCCGCGGGTGGCGCGCCCGTCCAGCCTCCCGCGGGTAGCAAGGTGCCCGCGGGAGGAGCGACAACGCACGTGGTGCGAGCCGGCGACACGATCGGCAGCGTCGCTCGGCGCTACGAGATCTCCCAGGCCCAGCTCATCGCGGCCAACGGGCTCACCGACGGCCGGATCTACGTCGGGCAGCGCCTCCTTCTCGTGCCGCGCTCCAGTGCCGCACCGGCCCCTGCAGCGGGCACCACCAGAACCCACACCGTGCGCGCGGGCGAGACCCTCTCGGACATCGCTCGTCGATACGGCACGACGATCCGCGCGATCCAGCAGGCGAATCGGCTCGCCGATGCCGACCACCTGCTCGTCGGCCAGACCCTCACGATCCCCGCCGGAAGCGCAGGCGGGGGAGGTCTCGTCTGCCCCGTCCGCGGGACGATGCGCCACATGAACGACTGGGGCTTCCCGCGCTCCGCAGGCCGGTTCCACGAGGGCAACGATCTCTTCGCGGCGCGAGGGACACCCGCGGTCGCGATGATCGGGGGTACCGCGGTCCAGCGCGTCGGGCTGCTCGGTGGGAACCAGGTGAAGCTCCTCGGCAACGACGGCGTGGCGTACTACTACACCCACCTCGACCGCTTCGGTGCGGGCGGGCGGGTGAAGGCCGGCGAGGTGATCGGCTACGTGGGCAGCACGGGGAACGCCGCGGGGGGTCCGCCGCACATCCACTTCGAGGTGCACCCGGCGAGCGGGCCGGCCGTGAACCCGTTCCCGATCGTCGCGGCCGCCTGCTGAGGACGCGCCTCGCTCGCGGCGCGACTCGCTACCCTGACCGACCCGCTCCGCAACGCCTCGTCGCGGCTTGCCCGATCGGCGAGGACCGGGCCTATGATCCCGCCGCAACGCCCCCCAAACACCCCCCAGAGGACCGCATGCCCAAGGACGACGACGTCATCGAAGACGAGGACATCGACGACCCCGAGGATCTCGACGAGGAGCCCGGGGACCTCGAAGACGAGGACCTCGACGACGACGACCTCGACGAGGTCGTGCTCGCAGGTGACGACGACGAAGACGTGCTCATCGTCGACGACGAGGAGGACGAGGAGGACGCCGCCGTCGCACCGGTGAAGGCCAAGCGCGACGACGACGACAGCGAGGACGAAGACGAGGAGGAGGCCGATCCCGACGATGTCGAGGCCGACCTCGACGCGATCTTGAAGGATCGCATCGCTGCCGCGGAGGAGGAAGAGGACGACGAGGAAGAGGAGGCACCCGAGCCCGAGGAGCGCACGGACGGCACAGGTCGCATCCAGCCCAAGCGCCCCGGCGAGTTCGTGTGCCAGTCCTGCTTCCTCGTGAAGCACCCGAGCCAGCTCGCCGACGCGAAGCGTCGCCTCTGCGCCGATTGCGTCTGATTGACACTGATCGCGCCGCGGACTTTCCCGTTCACGGGCCCAGCGTGCAGGATGGGGCAGTGAGTCAGGACGACACCACGCCCCCGAAGTCCCCGATGGAGACCGTGATCGAGCACGCGATCGAGACACTGCTGTATGCGCCGATCGGCCTGATCTTCGAGCGGGAGTCGGTGCTCCCGCAGCTCATCGAGAAGGGCCGCAACCAGGTCACCATGGCCCGGATGCTCGGCAAGTTCGCGGTGGAGCAGGGCCGCGGCGAGGCCACCAAGGCCGCCGGGAGGCTGCAGGACCAGGCCGCCGGCCTGCTCGACTTCATCGGCGGCGGCGTCACCCCCATGCCCGCGGACCCCGCACCGGCACCAAGTCGCGCGCCGCGCCGAGCGCCTCGCACCTCAGCCCGTGCCGCGGGAGTGGCCCAGCAGGCTGCGCGGAACACCGCTGGCGCGCCCTCATCCTCTGCCCACCCGGGCGCTGATCACCTGGCGATCCCCGACTACGACGGGCTGTCCGCGTCCCACGTGGTGAACCGACTCGCCGGGCTCAGCGCCCCCGAGCTGGAGGCAGTCCGCGAGTACGAGGCCGCCAACCGGGGCCGCAAGACGATCCTGTCGAAGGTCGCACAGCTGCAGTCGTCCTGATGTCGGCCGACCCCCCGCAGGAGGGCGTCCGGGCCGCGACGATCGCCGACGCGCCTCGCATCGTCGAGCTGATCGCCGCGGCGGTCAGCGAGCTCTCCAGCGGTCGCGGCGGGAGGGTGTGGGCGCGACGCGAGGCGCGGGTCGCCCCCTACGAGCCACTGCTCGAGGCGCAGCTCGGTGACCCGGCCTGTCATGTCCTGGTCGGCACGCTCGACGATGTCGTGCTCGCATTCGGCGTCGCACGTGTCGAGACCCTTCACGATGGCGGCCGGCTCGGACTCGTCGAGGACCTCTACACCGAACCCCTCGCCCGCGAGCTGGGGCTCGGCGAGGCGATGATGCAGGAGCTGGTGACCTGGTGCGCGACACAGGGGTGTTTCGGGGTCGACAGCCTGGCGCTCCCCGGGGATCGGCACACGAAGAACTTCTTCGAGTCCTTTGGTCTCGTGGCGCGTGCGATCCTCGTCCATCGCCCCCTGCCATGAGCGCTGCGCGGCCGATCGTCGCGGTCGCTGCGGTGGTCGTCGACGACGACCGGCTGCTCCTCGTGCGCCGCGGCCGGGGTCCCGCTGCAGGCTTCTGGTCGGTGCCGGGCGGGCGCGTGGAGCTCGGGGAGACGCTGGCGGAGGCAGTCACCCGCGAGCTGCGCGAGGAGACGGGTCTCGAGGGCGTGTGCGGACCGCTGCTGGGGTGGGTCGAGCGCATCGGTGACCCGGAGCACTTCGTGATCCTCGACTTCGAGGTGACGCTGGTGGGTGACGACGAGCTCACAGCCGGTGACGACGCCGCCGAAGCCGAGTGGGTGGCTCTCTACGACGTCACGGAGCGCCCGCTCGTGGAGGGCCTCGCCGAGTTCCTCCACGACCACGGCATCATCGCCACCTTCACCTGAGCCTCAGCGGCCCTTCCACACCGGCGGGCGCTTCTCGATGAACGCGGTGAGCCCTTCGGAGAAGTCCTCGGAGGACATCGCGACACCCATGCCCTCGATCGACATGCGCCACCCGATCTCGTCGGCGGCATGCGTCGCCTCGAGGACGATCTTGCGCGACTCGCGAACCGCAACGGGTGCGTTGGCGCAGATCTGCTCCGCGAGCGCGATCGCGGCGTCGAGCGCGGTGCCGGGCTCCACGAGCCGGTTCACCAGTCCGAAGTGGTGCGCGCGCGTGGCGTCGATCGGGTCGCCGGTGAGGGTGAGCTCCATCGCGATGTTCATCGGGATCTTGCGGCCGAGCCGGAACAGACCACCGGCGGCCGCGACCAGCGACCGCTTCACCTCCGGGATCCCGAAGGTCGCGGTGGTGGAGGCGACCACCAGATCCGATGCGAGCACGAGCTCGGTTCCGCCGGCCAGCGCCGGTCCGTCGACCGCCGCGATCACCGGCTTGCGGCGCTCGCGCTGCACGAACCCCCCGAAGCCACCTCGCGAAGTGGCGAGGGAGCCCGCGTTCCCTGAGTTGATCTCCTTGAGGTCGGCGCCGGCGCAGAACACAGGCGGTACCCCGGTGAGAATCCCCACCCAGATCGAGTCGTCGGCCTCGATCGTGTCGATGGCCTCCTCGATGCCCTTGGCGACGTCGCCGTTGACCGCGTTGCGCGCCTCGGGCCGGTTGATGGTGATGACCGCGAACGGTCCGCGTTGCTCGAAGTCGACAGACATGGCGGGCACGTTAGTCACCGGGCAGTAACGTGACCGCAACACGAGCTGACCGGCGGGTGGGCGACACGATGGCGACCGACGAGCGAGCACGACACCTGCAGTGCCCCTTCTGTGAGGCATACGAGGTGGAGCGCCTCTACCTCGCGTCCCTCCGGCTCGACTCGTGCGCGTGCGCCTCGTGCGGCGCCCGCTGGGACGAGGACCCGGTCACGGGCGAGTACAAGGGCCGCAGCGGCAAGGAGTCGGTGGCTACTCCGCGGGAGTACTGAGCTCGGCCACCGCGGGGACCGCTTCCACCTCGGCTCCCTCGGGCACGTCGGCATCCTCAGACACGTCGGGCACGTCGACAACCGCTTCCACTTCGGCCACCGAGACGTCCTCGGGCAGGTCGGCCACCTCAGCAGATGCGGGTTCGACCGGAGCCTCCGCGTCCGAGGTCGCCGGGACGGGAGGCTTGGCGGGCTTCGCGGGCTTTGGCGGTCGACGGCGCTCCACCTTCGGGCGAGGGGCGCTGCGATCGAGGGTGATCTCGAAGATGTGAGCGATCTTGGGGATCCGGGTGGCGAGCCGCGCGATCGTGGCTCGCACGTCCGCATGCAGCTCGGTCGGCAGGGAGGCTGGGATCACCTTGTCCCGGACTGGCGCGAAGGCCAGCGCATCGACCACCGCGACCCAGCGCTCTGGAGCGGCCTCCGCGGTCAGCGCCTCGCTCGCGCCGGCCGTGAGGCGAGCCGCGACCTCCGGCGGCAGGGGAGCACCCGCCTTCGGCGGGCGCGAGCTGAGACGGAGGGCTCGCACGATCCGGCCGACGTCGAGCGTGGCGGTGAGCTCCGCCAGCCACGCGGCATGCTCCGCATCGACGCGCCGCGTGAGCCCGTCACGCAGCTCCTGGGCCAAGGCACGCGCGTCGGGGTCCTTTGCGGCGGCGTCGGCGGTTGAGACCACGGATCGCAGATCCCGGAGGTCGAGCAGGTCGAGGTCCCGCTGCGCGGCATCAGCGCGGTCGCGCCACTCTGCGGCGCGCACCTTCGGCACGAGCTTCTCGGCGATGTCGAGGAGCGGACCAGCTGCGATCGGTGACTCGCCGCCGGCCGTGCGCTCCGCGTTCTGCTTCTCGATCGCCTGCCGCACCGCCGGGAGGCCACCAAGCACGACCTGCTCCGCGATGGGGCGCTGCTCTTCCGGAAGCGACTCGAGGAGCGC
>JBQTHC010000097.1:0-4917 GCA_052390255.1 Microthrixaceae bacterium | reverse complement strand
TGGGTTGCCGTGGCCGCGCGGCGCTCCCATCCCGATCTACACCTGGGTACCGGGGCCGGGCCCCGCTTTGTGGGGGCTTTCCTTGCGCACCCCCCCAACCCCACGACTCAAGAAGCCCGAAGGAGCGGTCGTCGCGACGGCGTCAGGTCGGCGATGGCCGCGTAGCCTGCCGACATGGCCACGGGCGGCGCGCGACCGGGGAGACGACTCGTGTCACTCGCCGTGCTCGCTGTGCTCGGCGCGTGCGCGTCGGACGCCGGAGCCATCGCCGGATCGCGCCCGTTGGATCGTGCAGCGATCACGACGATGGCCACGACGACCGAACCTCCGACCACGACGACGGCATCCACGGTCCCGACCACGACGGCGACCGAGCCTGCGCCGGCGACGCGCGGCGTGCTCGCGCAAGCATGGGTCCCGTACGCGATCGCAGGGCCGGTCACGCTGCACCACCCCGCCGACCGCGTGGAGGCGATCGGCTTCCACCAGTCGGGCCACGACGGCGCACAGCACCAGACGGCGGTGTCGAGCGCTGCTCGTTGGTTCGTGGAGGAAGACCGCGGGCGCGACACCGACCCGCAGGGCGCCGCCGACATCGTCGTGGAGCCCGGTCGCGCATTGCGCGTCCCCGTCACCGGAACCGTGATCCGCGCCGGCAGCTACACCCTCTACTGCGATCACATCGACGAGTACGCGGTGATCGAGCCCGACGCGCGCCCAGGCTGGGAGGTGAAGGTCCTCCACATCGAAGGACTGCAGGTCACCAAGGGACAGCACGTGCAGGCCGGCGTCACCCCGCTCGCGGCGCACGCCCAAACGCTGCCGTTCCCGTCGGCGGTGAACGACGGCACCTCACTGCCGGCATGGCCGCACGTGCACATCGAGGTCGTCGACCCGACGGTGCAGGACCGCCCCACCGGACCCGGCTGCCCGTGACGCACAGCGAGTGCACAGGTGCCCCACAGTCGCTACACGGAAAGACGGGTCATGCTGCTGGGCATGCCAGAGCACCAGGACGATGATGACCTGCACGACCGGGGCCTCGGCTTCGACCTCTCGCGCCTCGTCGACGCTGCACCAGCGAGCGCCGGGCTCGAGCGCCGCGGCGCGCTGAAGCTGCTCGCGGGCGCGGCCGGCGGTCTCGTGCTCGTCGCGTGCGGCGGCTCGAGTGGCCCGAGTGGGACGACCGGCGCGAGCACCACGACCACCGCCGCTGGTGTCGGCTCGACGGGTGGTGCGGCCATCCCCAGCGAGACGGCTGGTCCCTTCCCTGGCGACGGCTCGAACGGTCCGAACGCGCTCTCGGACAGCGGCGTCGTGCGGCAAGACATCCGCAGCAGCTTCGGCGCGTACTCAGGCACCGCTGACGGCCTGCGTCTCGACGTCACCCTCACGCTCGTCGCCGCGGCATCGGGAGACCCGATCGGTGGTGCGGCCGTGTACCTCTGGCACTGCGATCCGGTGGGGCGCTACTCCATGTACTCGCAGGGCGCGACCGACCAGAACTGGCTGCGCGGCGCCCAGGCGGCTGATGACGCCGGGGTGTTGCAGTTCACGACGGTCTTCCCGGGTGCGTACTCGGGTCGCTACCCGCACATGCACTTCGAGATCTACCCCGACCTCGCCTCGGCGAGCAGCACGGGGAGCCGGCTCGTCACCTCGCAGCTCGCGCTCCCGAAAGATGCCTGCGAGTCGGTGTACGCCACCACCGGGTACGAGCAGAGCGCCACGAACTTCCCGCAGACGCCCATCGAGCGCGACAACATCTTCAACGACGGCTACTCGAGGCAGATGGCCACGGTCACGGGCGACACGACCACGATGGCGGCGAGCCTCACGATCGCCGTCTGATCGGCGACGCGCGGCGGCTCAGCCGCCGATGAGCGCCTCGGCCGGTGCCCAGCACGCGTGGGTGCCGCTGCTGATGCGCTCCGGCAGTCGGATGCGCGCGACCGGCCCGTCAGCCAGGCACTGGGCGTGGAACACGAGGCACTCACTGCAATCGCGGGTCATGTCGGTGGTGAACGTGACGAGGTAGCCGTCGTCCTCGGCGGTCGAGCCGAGCCGCGGCGCGAACGGGGTCTCGCTCCCGAACACGCCCTCGCCGAAGGCGTAGCGCTCCTCGGTGCCGCGCTCGAGGTCGTGCTTCACGATCCCGTCGAACAGGAACCAGCCCGGCTGGCCCGTGACGTTGTAGGAGTAGCGATGCCGTCGGCCGGCGACGCTGCCGTTGATCATGCCGAACTCCATGATGCGGTCCGACAGCGACTCCTCGAGCGTCTCGCCGGTGACGAGGTTGAATCGCCAGCGGTGCGGGCGGGTCTCGAGCTGGTGGAGGTCGAGGTAGCGGTACACGCTGGCCATGTGCGCATCGGTGGACTCGCGCTTGCGTGGCGAGGGGTCGTGCTGGAAGAAGCCGTCGAGCACGACCTCGTCGCCGTCCTCGTACGCGTTGATCCAGTGCAGGACATAGGTCGGGTCCGCCTCGAACCACCGGATGTCAGCGGTGATGCCGCGACGCGGAACGATTGCGAACCGGCTCGGCAGATCCGGGTAGTACCGCGGGAGGTGCACCCCCTGGTCGAGCAGATCCGGGTCCCAGAACAGCGGGAGGTCGTTGAGGATCGCGTAGCGCTCGGTGAAGGCCATGTCGTGCGGGAGGCGCGGCCCGGGCAACGGCACCTCGATCGCGTGGCCGAGCGTGCCGTCGGGGTCGACGACGCCGTAGTGGAGGTACGGCGCCTCCTTCCCGTAGCCGAACACGAGCATCTCTCCGGTGCGCTCGTCGACCTTCGTGTGCGCGGACACGCCCGTGGGGCTCGGGAAGCGATCGGTCCACGCGGCCTTGCCAGTGGTCTCGAGCGACCGTGGGTCGAGCTCGTAGAGGTCCCCGCACTGCCAGAAGCTCGTCACCGCCCGGCCGTTGTGGACCACGACGTCGGTGCTCGACGCGTCCTTCATGCGGCCCCGCGCGCCCCACCCCTCCTCGCGACGCGACTGCTCCGGGTGGCCCAGCATGCCGGTCCACAGCGCTTGCGCCGCCGCCTGCTCGGCGAGGAAGCCGTCGGTGCGCACGAAGCTGTTGCGGTAGCTGGCGTGGCCGTCGGCGAACGCGATCTGGTGAATCATGCCGTCGCCGTCGAACGGGTGGTACTTGCCGATCGATGGGTGCACCGGGTTCTCGGTGTTGCGCAGGTACACGCCCGCGAGGTCGGCCGGCACCTCGCCCTCGACCTCGAGGTCCTCTGCCACCCACTCGCGATGGTTCGGGCGCCACGGCCCCGATCGGTACGGGTGGTCGTCGTCCGCCGGGAGCGTGGATGCGACGGTGCCGATCAGCGTGGCGGCCATGGGCCGGGAGCGTACGCCCGTCAACCCTCGAGGGCGCTCGGGTCGGCCGGCACGTCCACCGCGTGCTGCTGCAGGGCGGTCAGCGGCACGATCTCGAGGACCGCCTCGTTCGTCGATGCGAGCACGACGGGGGCCGCCACGCCGTCGTTGTAGGCACGCGCCCAGTTGATCGCAGTGACGCACCACCGGTCACCCGGCACCAGCCCGGGGAAGCGGTACTGGGGCATCGGAGTCGACAGGTCGTTGCCGATGCTGCGCTGGTGGTCGAGGAACTCTGCGGTGACGACGGCGCAGATCGTGTGGCTGCCCAGGTCCTCGGGACCGGTCGCGCAGCAGCCGTCGCGGAAGAAGCCGGTGAGCGGATCGGTCCCGCACGGCTCGAGCTCGCCACCGAGCACGTTGCGCTGACTCATCCGGTCAGCATCGCGCGTGGCGGCACTGGCCCCCGCAGGGCGACCACGCGGCACATTTTCCCTCCGGTGTCGCCGAGTGTGCGTGAAGGTCCGATTCGCGAAGACATCTGTGGTTCAGGAGTGGCGTTGCTGGTCCGATGTGATCAGCACGTCAATGGTCAGCGGAGGGGCGGGATGCGAGCACGGACGATGACACCGGTGGGAGCGGCCGCAGCGCCGGCCGTCGCCGGGCTGTGCTGGGCGCTGTGCGCGTGGGAGGCCCGGCGGGCCCGCGGCGGCGACAAGCCGTTCGTCGACGCGCTCCCCGGCTCAGGTCTCGTCGGCGGTGGCATCGCAGATCGGCCGACGCGGATCGCCTGGCTGGGCGACAGCCTCGCCGCCGGTCTCGGGTGCGAGGACCTTGCGGACACGCCGGCGCACCTCACTGCCCGCCTCCTCGAGCGCCCCGTCGAGATCACCATGCTCGCGGTGCCCGGGGCGCGTGCGATCCACGTCCTCGACGAGCAGCTCGCGCAGCTCGAGCGCGACGTCGACCTGGTCGTGGTCTGCGTCGGTGCGAACGACGTGGCGGCCTCGACGCCCCGGTCGCGCTACGAAGCCCAGCTCGACGAGATCCTCCTTCGCCTCGCACCGACGCCGGTCGTCGTGCTGTCGCTGCCCGACATGGCGATGCCCGACCGGCTGGCGCAGCCGCTCCGCTCGCTCGCGGGTGTCGGTGCGCGCTGGTTCGACGCGGGCCGTGCGCGAGTCGTCGCGAAGCACGCCCACGCGGTGTCCGTCGACATCGCGAGCCGTCCCACCGGGATCAGCCGCAAGGCCGGTCGCCGGATGCTCTGCGCCGACCGGTTCCACCCGGGCCCTGAGGGGTACCGCGTGTGGGCTGAGCGCATCGCGATCGCTAGTCATCAGATCCTCGAGGCGCGACGAGCGCCGAGCTTGGTCGACTAGCCCACCACGGTCCGGGCAACCCCCCAGCCCGGTCCGACCCGAGTCCGTGGCCACCGCCTGTTCCCCCCGTGCGGGCGGTGGCCACGGGCTCACTCAAGAGATGCGCTGCCGGTCGCCTCGCCGCTCGGCGCGGCGTGTGAAGAGATGGGGGGGTTGGGGGCCGCCGGGCTCGTTCGCTCCCAAGTTGGGGGCGCGGTGCGGCCGA
>JBQTHC010000096.1:0-52943 GCA_052390255.1 Microthrixaceae bacterium | reverse complement strand
GCCGAGCCGGTGTGGCGGGCCTCGCGTGGTCGCGCACACGCTCGACGACCTCCACCTGCGCGCCGAGCCGCGTTAGCTCGTCGCCGAGGCCCTCCGCTGGGTCGCCCACCACGAGGTCGTGTCCTCGCTCCGCGAGGACGCGGCCCAGGTCGGGGCCGACGTACGCGGCGGCGGCGCTAACCATCGCGATGCGCCGGCTCATGGCTGACGCACCAGGCGTGCGGTGAACATCGGGCCGTAGTCCCACACGAGCTCATCCCCCTCGATCCATCGGGTCACTTCGATGCCGGGCATCCCGACCGGACGCAACGTGTGCACCCCGTCCTCGAACGTGCACACCACCGAGATCTCGATTCCGCCTGCGGCCGCGACGTCGTTGACCCCGTTCTCGGCCGTGCCGTCCGCCCGCATGTCGTGGACGATCCCTGCGGAGGTGATGCAGACGCGGTCACCGCACTGCTCGATCCGCTGCACGTGGCCGGCCAGCGGATCGGGATCGGGCGGCGCACCCGTCTTCCACGCGACGCTCGCGATCGTCCACGTGCCACGCATGTCGGGCGCACCTGCGGCGAGTGGCTCGGAGCACGCGTCGAGGATCGGCGGTGGCATCTCGGTGCCGTACCCGCCGGGAGGGGTGTGCGCGACCGGGATGTCGTCGGCACGCATGCCCGCAACCTAAGTACTGGCAGGCTGTATGTCAATAGTCCGTGGCCCTCGCCTGCACGGCCATCGCCTGGGCCGTCACAGTCGGGTGTGAGACTGCGGACATGGCATTCGGACAACAAGCCGGCCCACCCGCGACCGCGCGGCAGGTGCAGGACCTCCTCGCGCGCCTCCAGGCAGCGGGCCACGCCGACTTCCGCGACGCCCGCGGGCCGATGGGCTTCACGCAACGGCAGGCGGCCGGGAAGTTCACCCGCGACGAGGCCGACGCCCTTCTCCAACGATTGGAGGACGGCGACATCGACGCGGCGGGAGCGCTCGCGCCACCCGCGGCGTCCCCGGCCGAGCAGGCCCTCCGGCAGGTGCCCTCCGAGCTCCTGGCGGCCGAGCTCCAACGACGCGGGTGGGCGGTGCTGGAGCCCTGAGCAACAACGGACACGGCGGTGCTCGCACCGAGAGATGGTCGTAGGCTCGCTCGTCACCTCACACCGACGGGAGCCACCACCATGGTCACAGAGAACCTCGCCCGCGCCTTCGCCTCCACCCGGGGCGTGCTCGCGAACATGACCGACGCCGACCTCGACTCGTCGACGCCGTGCGCATCCTGGAGCGTCCGCGAGCTCGTCAACCACATCGTGGGCGGCACCCACTGGTTCGCCACCACCACCGAGGCCGGCGTCGCGCCGGAGCAGGAAGCGACCGACTGGGCCGACGGCGACCTCCTCGCCGCCTTCGATGCCGGCGCCGCCGCCGCGGTGTCAGCCTTCGGCGCGCCAGGAGCGCAGGAGAAGATCCTCAAGCTGCCCTTCGGCGAGTTCCCGGGCGCCGCGTTCATGGGCCTCGCCACGACCGACGCGTTCACCCACGGCTGGGACCTCGCGCGTGCCACCGGCCAGTCCACCGACCTCGACCCGGAGCTCGCCGAGCAGCTCCTCGCCGCCGCCCCGATGATGATCCCCGACCAGTTCCGAGGCGACGAGCCGATGCCGTTCGGCCCCAAGGTCGAGCCGCCCGCGGGCGCAACCGCGGCCGACCAGCTCGCCGCCTTCCTCGGTCGCAAGGTCTGACCCCCGTTCCATCGCAGCAGCGCCGAGCGGCGTGCCTCGCCGCCTCACGGCGGCGGGCATGCTGCTGCGATGGAACCCGGGGAGTTCAAGGGCGCGATCGGTCGGTACCACTGGGAGTCGACGGCGTGGTGGCCTGAGGATCCGCGCCCGCCCCTGGGCGCGCCGAACGTGCTCCTGGTGCTGCTCGACGACGTCGGCTTCGCGCAGCTCGGCTGCTTCGGGTCCGACATCGCCACACCCCACATCGACGCGCTCGCCGCCGGCGGCCTGCGGTACTCGAGCTTCCACACCACCGCGCTGTGCTCGCCCACCCGCGCATGCGTCCTCACGGGACGCAACCACCACGCCGCCGGCATGGGCCGCATCGTGGACCTCGCCACCGGCTGTCCGGGCTACGACGCGCGCATCCCGAAGGCGTGCGCCATGCTCCCCGCGCTGCTCACCCCCCACGGCTACGCCGCGTACGCGGTCGGCAAGTGGCACCTCACCCCCGAGGACGAGGAGCACCTCGGTGCGCGTCGGAGCCGCTGGCCGCTGGGTCGGGGCTTCGAGCGCTTCTACGGCTTCTTCCCGGGGGAGACCCATCAGTTCGTCCCGGCGCTGATCCACGACAACCATCACGTCGAGCCACCCTCCGGAGTGGACGACGGCTACCACCTCACCGCCGACCTCGTGGATCGATCGATCGAGTTCATCGAGGACCTCCGCAACGTGGATGTCGAACGCCCGTGGCTCCTCTACCTCGCCACCGGCGCGTGCCACTCCCCCCACCAGTCCCCGCGCGAGTGGATCGAGCGGTACCGCGGCCACTTCGATCGCGGGTGGGACGACTGGCGTGCGCGCACGCTCGAGCGGCAGAAGCTCGCCGGGCTGGTCCCGTCGCACACCGAGCTGTCGCCGCGGCCCGACTGGGTGCCTGCGTGGGACACGCTGACGCCCGTCGAGCGGACCGTGTACGCCCGCTACATGGAGGCGTTCGCCGGCTTCCTCTCCCACACCGACGACCAGATCGGCCGACTCACCGCTCGCCTCGCGACGCTCGGCGAGCTCGACAACACGGTGGTCGTGGTGCTCTCCGACAACGGCGCGTCGTCCGAGGGAGGACCGTTCGGTTCGCTCAACGACGTGCGCGTCTGGAACATGCTGCCGCGCACGGTCGAGGAGGCCGCGGAGCGCCTCGACGAGATCGGTGGCCCGCGGATCCACAACAACTACCCGTGGGGGTGGACCGTCGCCGGCAACACCCCGTTCCGACGCTGGAAGCGCGAGACGCACGAAGGTGGCGTGGCCGACCCGCTCATCGTGCACTGGCCCCACGGCATCGCCGCGCGCGGCGAGGTGCGCAGCCAGTACGTGCACGCGATCGACATCCTCCCCACGCTGCTCGAGGTCATCGGCATCGACATGCCCGCCAGCGTCGAGGGCGTCGAGCAGCGGCCGCTCGACGGCGTGAGCTTCGCCTACACCTTCGACGCACCGGACGCGGTCGAGCGCCACACCACGCAGTACTACGAGATGTTCGGATGCCGCGCGCTCTACCACGACGGGTGGAAGGCGGTCACCTACCACGAGATCCAGGCCGACGAGCCCGGGCTCGACCAGGCGCCCTGGGAGCTCTACGACCTGCGTGCCGATCCAGCCGAGTGCCACGACCGCGCCGCCGCGGAGCCCGAACGCCTCGCGGCGATGGTGGAGCGGTGGTGGCAGGAGGCCGAGGCCAACGACGTGCTGCCGATCGACAACCGCCCGTTCTCGGAGATGGTGTTCGAGCGTCCATCGTCGATCCGCCAGCGTGCTCGCTACACGTACTGGCCGGGACGCGCTCCGGTGCCGGAGAGCGTGGCGGTCAACGTGCGCGGCCGGCCGCACGAGATCACCGCGCACGTCACGATCCCCCAGGGCGACGAGCCCGTCGAAGGCGTGCTCGCGGTGCAGGGCTCGGTGCTCGGCGGCTGGTCGTTCCACCTGCTCGGCGACGGGCGCCTCGTCTACTTGCACAACCTCGCGGGGTGGCGCGTGTACCGGGTGGAGGCGCCGGTCTCCGAGACCGGCCGCCTCGCCCCCGGCGACCACGCGCTCGCGGTGCGCTTCGACCATCCCGCCGTCGAGCTCCTCGTCGACGGCGCGGTCGTCGGCTCAGGTGAGGTCAAGCGCACCGTGTGGAGCCGATTCTCGCTCACCGGCGCTGGCCTCACGGCGGGCTGGTCGCCCGACTTCTCCCCAGCCGATGAGGACTACCGCGGCCGGTTCGCGTTCACCGGCCTGCTGCACCGCGTCGACATCGACGTGCGCGGCGTCCCCGACGTCGACCCGGAGATCGCCGCGCAGGAGGCAATCGCGGCCCAGTAGCCCTGCTCTCCGTCGTTCTCGGGCGCAGAAGCAAGCGGGGTCAGAGCGGGGTGACGTAGGCGCCGGAGATGCCGCCGTCGACCATGAAAGAGGCGCCGGTGATGAACGACGCGTCGTCACTGGCGAGGAACGCGACCGCGGCCGCGATCTCGTCGGCTCGGGCGAAGCGGCCGACGGGGATGTGCACGAGTCGACGAGCAGCACGCTCGGGGTCCTTTGCGAACAGCTCCTGCAGGAGCGGCGTGTCGACCGGGCCAGGGCACAGCGCGTTGACGCGGATCCCCTCGCGGGCGAACTGGACACCGAGCTCGCGGCTCATGGAGAGCACACCGCCCTTGGAGGCGGTGTAGGAGATCTGCGAGGTCGCGGATCCCATCACCGCCACGAACGACGCCGTGTTGATGATCGACCCGCGGCCCTGGCGCTGCATGTACGGAAGCACGTGCTTGCAGCAGAGGTACACCGAGGTGAGGTTCACTTCTTGCACACGTCGCCACGCGTCGATGCCGGTCGTGAGGATCGAGTCGTCGTCGGCCGGCGAGATGCCGGCGTTGTTGAACGCGATGTCGACGGAGCCGTAGGTGTCGTTGGCGAACCGGAACATCGCCTCGACCTGCGCGTCGTCGGTGACGTCGGTTGCCACGAACGAACCACCGACCGCCTCGGCCGCTGCATTGCCGGTGGCCGGGTCGACGTCGGCGATGACCACCGATGCGCCCTCGGCACTGAACCGCCGCGCCGTGGCAAGGCCGATCCCGCCGGCGCCTCCCGTGATGACGGCCACACGGCCCGCCAAGCGTTGCGTGAGATCCACCGTTGCTCCGATCAGGTTGCGATGAAGACGTTCTTCACGTCGGTGAAGGCGTCGAGTGCGTCGGGGCCCAGCTCGCGGCCGATGCCGGACTGCTTGAAGCCCCCGAAGGGCGTCCAGTAGCGCACGGAGGAGTGCGAGTTCACCGACAGGTTCCCGGACTCGACGCCGCGCGCGACACGCAACGCACGACCGACGTTCTGGGTCCAGATCGACCCGGACAGGCCGTACGGGCTGTCGTTGGCGATCCGGATCGCGTCGGCTTCGTCGTCGAAGGCGACGACGGTGACCACCGGGCCGAAGATCTCCTCCGTGAACGCGCGATCGGTGGGAGCGACCGGCGCGAGCACGGTCGGCGCGAACCAGAAGCCAGGGCCGTCGGGCGCGTGGCCCCGGATGGCGACTGGCGCACCTTCGGGCACGTACGCGGCGACGGTGGCTCGATGGGCCGCCGAGATGAGCGGACCCATCTCGGTGTCGGGCGACGTGGGATCACCGACGCGCACGCCCTGCACGGCGGGTTCGAGGAGCTCGAGGAAGCGGTCGTGCGCGGAGCGCTCCACGAGGATGCGTGAGCGCGCGCAGCAGTCCTGGCCCGCGTTGTCGAACACCGCGTAGGGAGCGGTCGCCGCCGCCTGCTCGAGGTCGGAGTCGGCGAACACGATGTTGGCGCTCTTGCCGCCGAGCTCGAGCGTGATCCGCTTCATCGTGGCCGCCGCGCCCACCATGATCGAGCGACCCACCTCGGTGGAACCGGTGAAGACGATCTTGCGCACGTCGGGGTGGTCGACGAGCCGCTGGCCCACGACCGACCCCTTGCCGGTGAGCACTTGGAACACACCCGGCGGGAGGCCCGCCTCCAGCGCGAGCTCGGCGAGCCGCACCGCGGTGAGCGGGGTGAGCTCCGCCGGCTTCATGACCACGGTGTTCCCTGCCGCGAGCGCCGGCGCGAAGCCCCACGCGGCGATCGGCATCGGGAAGTTCCACGGCACGATCACTCCGACCACACCGAGCGGCTCGCGGAACGTGATGTCGACGCCACCGGCAACCGGGATCTGCCGGCCGAAGAGGCGCTCGGGGGCCGCCGCGTAGTACTCGATGACGTCGCGGGCGTTGCCCGCCTCCCAACGGGCGTTGCCGATCGTGTGGCCGGCGTTGGCCACCTCGAGCGCGGCGAGGTGCTCGAGGTCGGCGTCGACCGCATCGGCGAAGCGACGGAGCAGCCGGGCCCGATCGCCGGGCGCCACCGCCGACCATGCCGGGAACGCGGCCCGTGCGCGCTCGATGGCGGCGTCGGTCTCCTCACGGGAGGTGCCGGCCACCGTGGCCACGACCGCCTCGGTGGCGGGGTTGACGACGGTGTGGTCGCTCACGGGCGCACCCGTCGGGATGCGCGCCGTGACCGACCGGCACTGCGTGCCGAGCAACGCGCCTGTGACATGGTTCGGTCGCCGTGCTCGCTCACCAGCGGGTCCTCGCCCCGGATCACAGCCGCTCGAACCCGCGCACGTGCTCCCAGTCGGTGACGGCCGCGTCGAACGCTTCCTGCTCGACCTCCGCCGCACGCACGTAGTGCGACACGACCTCAGACCCGAAGGACTCGTGGGCCACCGCGGAGGCGCTGAAGCGCGACGCCGCGTCGCGCAGGGTGGAGGGCACCCGCGGCCAATCGGATGCATACGCGTTGCCTGTGAGCTCGGCTTCGAGCGGGAGCTCGTTGTCGATGCCGTGGATGCCGGCGGCGATCACACCCGCGAGCGCGAGGTAGGGGTTCACGTCGCCGCCGGGCACCCGGTTCTCGACGCGCAGCGAGGGACCGTGGCCGACCACGCGCATCGCGCAGGTCCGGTTGTCGCTTCCCCAGGCGACGGCCGTGGGCGCGAAGCTGCCGACGGCGAAGCGCTTGTAGGAGTTGATGTTGGGCGCGTACAGCAGGGTGAGCTCTTCGAGGCACGCGAGCTGGCCGGCGAGCCAATGCTCCATCAGCGGGGAGAACCCGGCGACGCTGCCGCCCTCGCCCGCCATGACCGGCGAGCCGTCGGTGGCGCGCACGCTCAGGTGGATGTGACAGGAGTTGCCCTCGCGCTCGTTGTACTTCGCCATGAACGTGAGGCTCATGCCCTCCTGCGCGGCGATCTCCTTCGCCCCGGTCTTGTAGATCGAGTGCTGGTCGGCGGTGACGAGCGCCTCGTCGTAGAGGAAGGCGATCTCGTGCTGGCCGGGGTTGCACTCCCCCTTCGCCGACTCCACGACGAGGCCGGCAGCCGCCATCTCGTTGCGGATGCGGCGCAGCAGCGGCTCGACGCGGGCCGTGCCGAGCAACGAGTAGTCGACGTTGTACTGGTTGGCGGGCGTGAGGTCGCGATAGCGCGCCGACCAGGCCTCCTCGAAGGTGTCGCGGAACACGATGAACTCGAGCTCGGTGCCCGCGAACGCCACGAGCCCGCGCTCGGCAAGCCGTTCGATCTGGCGGCGCAGGATCTGGCGCGGCGAGGCAACCACGGGGGTTCCGTCGGACCACTCCACGTCGCAGGTCACCATCGCCGTGGCCGGATGCCACGGCACGAGGCGCAGCGTGGTGAGGTCTGGCCGCAGGACGAAGTCGCCGTAGCCCGTGTCCCATGACGACATCGCGTAGCCCGACACGGTGTTCATCTCGACGTCGATCGCGAGCAGGTAGTTGCACGCCTCCGCCGAGTGCGGCAGCACCTCGTCGAGGAAGAACTGGGCATGGCAGCGCTTGCCCTGGAGGCGACCCTGCATGTCGGTGAACGCGATGAGCACGGTGTCGATGTCGCCCGCATCCGCCAGGGTGCGCAGCTGCTCGACGGTCAGCGAGGTGGGCACGTGCGGCAGTCAACCACACGCCTGGGCCACACGCGCGAGACGGCACGCGCGGTCCCAGCGGAGCAGTCGGGTTCGTGTTACACATTGCGGGCTGCCCGACCGGGGGGAAGGGCAGGAGGAGGCGTCATGTCCACCGATGCACCAGGGTCGCCCGCGACGCACAAGTCGGACACGGAGCGATTGCACGAGCTGGGCTACGCCCAAGAGCTCGGCCGCAAGATGCAGGGCTTCTCGAACATGGCAGTGTCGTTCTCGATCATCTCGATCCTGGCCGGCTGCCTCACCACCTTCTACCTCGCGCTGTTCGCGGGCGGCGGGCCCGCGATCGCCTACGGCTGGCCGATCGTCACCGTCATGGCGCTCACCGTGGCCATGTCGATGGGCGAGGTCTGCTCGAGCTACCCCACCGCCGGCGGCTTGTACTACTGGTCGGCGAAGCTGGCCAAGCGCAACGCCCCGTTCTGGAGCTGGACGACGGGTTGGTTCAACCTCATCGGCCAGGTGGCGATCACGGCGAGCATCGACTTCGCCCTCGCGAACTTCATCGGCGGGTTCCTCAGCCTCACGTCCGACTTCACGCCGACGCCGCGATCGCTGCTGTTCATCTACGGCGTCGTGCTCGTGCTGCACGGACTGCTCAACACCCTCGGCATACGGGTCACCGCCCTGCTCAACGACATCAGCGTGTGGTGGCACCTCATCGGCGTCGGCGTGTTCGTCGTCTTCCTCGTGGTGCTCCCGGACCGGCACGCCTCGGCCAGCTACGTGTTCACGGAGTTCCAGAACAACACCGGGTGGACGGGCATGGGCTCGGGCATCTACGTGTTCTTCATCGGCCTCCTGCTCGCGCAGTACACGATCACCGGGTTCGACGCCTCCGCGCACATGACGGAGGAGACGCAGAACGCCGCCGTCGCCGGCCCGAAGGGGATGGTCACGTCGGTCTGGCTGTCTGGCATCGCCGGCTACGTGCTGCTGCTCGCCGTGGTGTTCGCGATCGAGCCCGGATACGACACGCTGACCGCTGCAGGGGCGCTCATCACGGCGCCGATCCCGATTCTCGTGAACGCCATCGGCGTGGACGGCACAAAGGTCCTCGTGGGGATCGCCTGCGTGGCGCAGTTCTTCTGCGGGAACGCCTCGCTCACGGCGAACTCCCGGATGCTCTACGCCTTCTCCCGAGACGGCGCCGTTCCAGGCCACCGGCTGTGGCACCGCATCAACCCCCGCACGCGCACGCCAACGAACTCGATCTGGATCTGCGCCTTCCTCGCCTTCCTGGCGGGTGTCCCCTCGCTGCGAGAGGCAGGCGGGTTCCCGGCCACGTTCTTCGCGATCGTGTCGGTGGGCGTGATCGGCCTCTACATCGCGTACATCATCCCGGTGTTCCTCCGCCTGCGACAGGGCGAGGCCTTCGAGCGGGGCCCGTGGCACCTCGGCCGCTGGAGCTACACCGTCGGGTGGATCGCTGTGGCGTGGGTGGTCTTCATCAGCATCTACTTCCTGCTCCCGCAGTTCAGCCCGATCACCTGGGCGAGCTTCAACTACGCGCCGGTCGCGCTCACGATCCTGATCGTGTACGTGTACGGCACCTGGATCCTGAGTGCCCGCAAGTGGTTCACCGGTCCGAAGATCCAGGGCACCGCCGAAGAGCTCGCGGCCATCGAGGCCGACCTCGAATCAGTCTGAACCTCGACGCCCTGATCGACCGCGTGCCCGGCTGGGCGGGCCGGGCACGCGCGATCGAGCCGCTCGAGGGCGGCATCACGAACCGCAACTACCGCGTGACGATCGACGGCGAGCGCTTCGTGGTGCGCGCGCCGGGCGAGGGCACGGAGCTTCTCGGGATCGATCGGCGCCATGAGGACGAGGCGGCCCGCCAGGCCGCTGCGCTCGGGGTCGGCCCCGAGGTGGTGGCCTTCGTGGATCCGCCCGGATCCCTCGTCACCCGCTTCCTCGACGGCGACACCGCCACGAGCGACGCCCTGCGACGCGAGCCGCTGCTTCACGACGTTGCCGACCTCCTGCGGATCGTGCACGCCGGCCCGGCGATCTCCGCGGTGTTCGGTTGGTACGACGTCCCGTTGACGTACGCGGCCACGGCTCGCTCGCACGGTGTGACGATCCCCGACGCCCTGGAGCAGGCGATGACCGTCGCTGATCAGATCCGAGCAGCGTTCGCGGCGTCGGCAGAGCCCACCTGCCCGTGCCACAACGACCTGCTCGCGGCCAACTTCCTCGTCTCCCCCGACGGCCTGCGCCTCGTGGACTGGGAGTACGCCGGCATGAACGACCGGTTCTTCGACCTCGGGAACTTCGCCGTGAACAACGATCTCGACGACGCCGCGGAGGTGGCGCTCGTGGACGCGTACTTCGGGGAGGTCACCACTCGTCGGGTCGCGCGGCTCCGGCTGATGGAGGTCATCAGCGATGTGCGCGAGGCGATGTGGGGCGTCGTCCAGGCCGGCGTGAGCACGCTCGATGTCGACTTCCTCGCGTACGCCGGTGAGCACTTCGAGCGAGCGCTGGCGAACGCGTCCCGACCCGAGTTCCGCCAGATGCTGGTGGACGCCGCCGCCGATGCGTGATCACGCGCGGGTCGTGATCATCGGCGCCGGGGTGGGGGGCGCGTCGATCGCCTACCACCTCGCCGAGGCCGGGTGCACCGACGTGGTCGTGATCGATCGGGCCGAGCCCACGAGCGGCAGCACGTTCCACTCCGCCGGCCTCGTCGGGCAGCTGCGAGGTTCGCTACCGCTCACCCGCATGATGATGCACAGCGTCGACGTGTATCGACGGCTCGAGGCGGAGTCGGTCGACACCGGGCGCTCGCCGGGGTGGCACGAAGTCGGGTCGCTGCGGCTCGCGTCCACACCCGAGCGCCTCGACGAGCTGCGGCGCCAGCACGGGTGGGCGAAGACGTTCGGCCTGCCGATGGAGCTCGTGTCAGCGGAGGAAGCCCACGCCCTCTTCCCCCTCATGGACCCGACCGGGGTGCTCGGGGCAGCGTGGCTGCCCACCGACGGCTACCTCGACCCGAGTGGCCTCACGTATGCGCTGCTCGGTGGGGCGAAGGCGGCCGGGGTGACGGTGGAGTCCGGAGTGCGCGTGACCGACCTCGTGGTCGACCAGGGGCGCATCCGGAAGGTCGTGACCGACCACGGTGACATCACCGCCGAGACGGTCGTGGCGGCGTGCGGCATGTACACGCCCGAGGTGGCGGCCCTCGCCGGCGTGAACGTGCCGATCGTCCCGATGGCGCACCAGTACCTCATCACGCGCGAGGTCGACGGCGTCGCCGCCGACCTCCCCCAGCTGCGCGACCCCGACAACCTCGTGTACTTCCGGCGCGAGGGTCGAGGTCTCGTCCTCGGCGGCTACGAGCGGGACCCCGCGCCCTGGTCGATCGACGGTGTGCCCGACGACTTCAACAACCGCCTTCTTCCCGAGGACTGGGATCGGTTCGCACCGCTCATGACGCTCGCGTGCCGGCGCGTACCCGCAGCGGAGTCCGCGGGGATCGTGCAGCTCGTGAACGGGCCCGAGGGGTTCACCCCTGACAACGAGTTCGTGCTGGGCGAGAGTCACGTCGCCGGGTTCTTCGTGGCCGCCGGCTTCTGCGCGCACGGCATCGCTGGTGCGGGTGGCGTGGGACGCGTGATGGCTGAGTGGATCCTCGACGGCGAGCCCACCTTCGACACCTGGAAGATGGACATCCGGCGGTTCGGTCCGCAGTACCGCAGCCGCGACCACGCGGTGGCTCGCACCGTCGAGGTGTACGCGACCTACTACGACATCCACTACCCGAACGAGGAGCGCCACGCGGGGCGGCCCCTCCGGCGCTCCCCCGCGTACCCGGCCCTTGCCGCGCTCGGGTGCGCCTTCGGTGAGAAGAGCGGGTGGGAGCGGCCCAACTGGTTCGCGGTCAACGAGGCGGCAGGCGACCCGGCCACTCGACCGCGGGGCTGGGCCGGGGAGCACTGGAGCCCGGCGATCGGCGCCGAGGCCCTCGCCTGTCGAGACACTGCCGCGCTGTTCGACGAGACGAGCTTCTCCAAGATGGAGGTGGCGGGCCCGGGAGCGGCCGCCTTCCTGAGTCGGATCTGCGCGAACGACGTCGACCGCGAGATCGGGTCGGTCACCTACACGCAGCTCCTCAACGACCGCGGCGGCATCGAGTGCGACCTCACGACGACGCGCCTCGCGGCTGACCGCTTCCTGCTCGTCACGGGCACCGCGTTCGGGAACCACGACCTCGCCTGGATCCGCAAGCAGCAGGCCGCCCTGCCCGAGGGCGACGGGTGCAGCGCGCGCGACGTCACCGCCGCCTGGTCGTGCTTCGGCATCTGGGGACCGGCAACCCGCTCGCTCCTCCAACCGCTGACGAGGACGCCGCTCACGAACGAAGCGTTCCCCTACCTCACCGCGCAGGAGCTCTCGCTCGGCGCGGTCCCGGTCGTGGCGGTGCGGGTCACCTTCGTCGGCGAGCTCGGCTGGGAGCTCTACTGCCCCACGGAGTACGGCGCCACGCTCTGGGACGAGCTCTGGACCGCCGGGCGCGACCACGGACTCGTCGCAGGCGGGTATCGCGCGATCGACGCGCTCCGCGTCGAGAAGGGCTATCGGGTGTGGGGCGTCGACATCACGCCGGAGGAGAACCCCTACGAGGCCGGTCTCGGGTTCGCGGTGCGGCTCGACAAGCCTGGAGGGTTCGTGGGCCACGACGCCCTCGTCCGCGCCAAGGCGGAGGGTCCGAGCCGCCGCCTGCGCTGCCTCGCGCTCGACGACCCGCTCGCAGTGCCGCTCGGCTCGGAGCCGGTGCGCGTGGACGGCGAGATCGTCGGGCGCGTCACGAGCGGCAACCAGGGGTTCCGAGTGCAGCGCGCCATCGCGTTCGCGTACCTGCCGGCCGAGCGCTCCGCCGTGGATCAGCGCGTGGACGTGGAGGTGTTCGGGGAGTGGATCGGTGCCGTGGTGGTGCGGGACCCGCTGTATGACCCGACCGGGAGTCGCATCCGCTCCTGACGCGCTCGGGTCCGCTCCTCAGCCCCTCGCGGCTGCAACGAGCGCCGTGAACAGCCGCGAGTCGCGGGTCTCCTCCGGGTGCCACTGGACGCCGATCGCGAAGCGCTGGTCGTCCAGCTCCACCGCCTCGATCGTGCCGTCGGCCGCCCGAGCGCAGACCACCACGTGCTCCCCGAGGCGGTCGATGGCCTGATGGTGGTGGCAGCGCACGTCGGGTGCCTCACCGAGGATCTCGGCGAGCCGGCTCCCGGCCTCCACGATCACGTCCACCTTCCCGTAGGTGCCGAGCTCGGGTCGGTGCGTCTCGTCGCCCAGCACCTCGGGCAGGTGCTGGTGCAACGTGCCGCCGCGCGCGACGTTCACGAGCTGTGCGCCCCGGCACACGGCGACCACGGGGAGATCCGCGTCGAGCGCGGCGCGGAGCAGCGCGAGCTCCCAGTCGTCACGCGCCGTGTGCGGAGCGTCGGTCTCGGCGTGGGCCGCGGCGTCGTAGTGCGCGGGATCGACGTCGGACCCGCCCGTGAGCACCAGGCCGTCGATCCCGGCAACGACGGCCGCTGCGGCCTGCGCGACCGGCTCGGGCATGATCGGCGGGAGGAGGACCGGCACCCCTCCGGCGGCGACGACCACCTCGGCGTACGCCGCGGGCAGCAGCGTGGCACGCTCGTCCCACACCCCCCAACGGGCTTGTTCGAGGTAGGTGGACAGTCCGATGCGCGGCGTCACCACGGCAGTCAACCACACGCTCGCAGCTACTGATGCCGCATCACGCGGACCATCTCCGCGTCGAAGTCGAACGGCGGTGGCGACCCGACGAGGATGCGCACGCCGACGAGCGCAGGGGGCGCAGGCGCCGGCGGCGCGTAGTCCTCGCACACCGGGAACGGGCGGCCGTAGCCGACCGTGAGGAACGCGCCGTCGGGGGCGATCGCGGCGGGGAAGGCGGTGGGCAGCACGCCCTCCGCGATGCATGCGTCGTCGGCCTGGAGTCGCAGGTCGAACCCGCCGCCGGCGCGGGGGGTGGCGTCGACGACGAGAGCGTGCGCGCCGGCGGGGACACGCGCCGAGATGCGGTGCTCGTCCCCGTTCCAGCTGAGGATCCAGGTGACCACGCCGCCGTCGAGGAACCACGCCCACCCGGCCATCCAGTCTCCCTGCTCGCAGAGCACTCCCGACGCGTCGTCAGCGAGCGTGGCCGAGAAGGTCGCCACCATGCGGAACCCGCCCATGAGCATCGGCGCGTGCGACTCGTGGACCTTGTCGCCCGGCCGAAGGTCGTACGTGCTCTGGAAGTGGAGCCACGGCAGGTGCATCTGCGCGACCCGGTTGTCGCGCCCGTCGTCCAGCGGGAGCACGCCGTTGCGGGCCGCGGCCTCATGCCACTGCTCGACGAGCGCGGCAAGCGTGTCCGGGTGCTCGGCCGCGAGATCGTGCGACTCGGTGAAGTCGGTCCGCGTGTTGAAGAGGAACCACTCGTCGGTCTCGAACGTGGCGCTGCCGGGGATGGCGTCGCGCTCGGCCGCGGTGAGCTGGTTGACGTGGTTCGTCACGGCCTTCCAGCCGTTGGCGTACATCGCTCGGCTCCCCCAGCACTCGAAGTACTGCGCCGTGCGCGGGTCCGGCGCCGCGGCGTCGGCGATCGTGGCGGTGATCGGTCGCCCGTCGAGCGGGAGCTGCGCCACGCCGCCCAGCACCGCAGGCGTGTCGACGCCGAGCAGGTCGAGCAGCGTCGGCATGATGTCGACGGCGTGGCAGTACTGATCTCGCACGCCGCCGGGGTCCGCGATGTGCCCGGGCCACGACAGGATCAGCGGGTCCCGGACGCCCCCTTCGAACGTGTAGCGCTTCCACCGCTGGAACGGGGTGTTGCCGGCGAGCGCCCAGCCCCAGGGGTAGTGCCCGCTCGAACGGAAGCCGCCGAGGTCGTCGTAGTGCGCGAGCTCCTTCGCGAGGTCGTCGGGCTCGTCGTTCAGGTAGTGGCGGAGCTGGTTCCAGCTGCCGTTGGGACCGCCCTCGGCGGAGCAGCCGTTGTCGGAGATCAGCACGACGATCGTGTTGTCGCGCTGACCGGAGCGCTCGAGCTCGGTGAGCACGCGGCCGACGTGGTGGTCGCAGTGGCTGAGGAACCCGGCGAACACCTCCATCATCCGGCGGTAGAGCCGCCGCCGGTCCGCGTCGAGGTCTGCCCATGCCGCGACCCACGGCGGGCGCGCGGAGAGCTCGGCCTGCTGGGGCACCACGCCGAGGGCCTTCTGCCTTGCAAAGGTCTCGTCGCGCCACACGTCCCATCCCGCGTCGAACTGGCCGCGGTACCGGTCGCTCCACTCACGGGGCACCTGATGGGGCGCGTGCGGCGATGCGGTGGCATACCAGAGGAAGAAGGGGCGGCTCGGGTTGTGCACGCGGAGGTCGCGGAGCTGACGGATCGCCTCGTCGGCCAGGTCGGCGTCGAGGTGGTACCCCTCCTCCGGCGTGCGCGGTGGTTCGACGTGGCTCTGGTCTCGGATGAGGTTCGGTGTCCACTGGTTGGTCTCGCCGTTCAGGAAGCCGTAGTACCGCTCGAACCCGAGCTGGGTCGGCCACATGTGGAACGGTCCGGTGGCCCGCTGGTCACGCGGCACGAGGTGCCACTTGCCGATCGCCGTGGTCGACCAGCCCTCGGCGAGCAGCACCTGCGGCAGCGTCCCCGCGCCCGCGGGGAACTGGCCGGTGTAGCCGGGGTAGTTCACGGGCAGGTCGGGCAGCATCCCCATGCCGACGCGGTGGTGGTTCCGGCCGGTGAGGAGGCACGCCCGCGTCGGCGAGCACACCGCCGTGGTGTGGAAGTTGGTGAAGCGCAGACCGCTCGCCGCGAGACGATCGATGTTCGGCGTGGCGAGGTCGGAGCCGAAGCACCCGAGCTGACCGAACCCGAGGTCGTCGAGCACGATCACCATCACGTTGGGCGCACCCGCTCGGTACGGCTGCGTGGCGGGCGGCGAGGCGCTGTCCTTGAGCGCGAGGTTGATCGTGTACCCGTCAGCGTCCACCGTGCTCCTCCCGACCGATGCGGCAACCTAGTGCCGTGTCCGGCACCAGACGATGGCTCAGATCGAGACCGCCTCATCGAAGGTGACCCACGCGGCCTTGAGGTAGGGCGGGTCGCCCGGGCCGGAGCGATGGTCGAGCGGCACCGTCTGGGTCTCGATGGTGCCGTCGCGCCCGGCGCCGGCGAGCCCGCGACCGACGTGGTCGAGGAAGCGCGCCCACGTCATCCGGCGGAGGTTCGTCGACACGAAGAGCGCGCCCCCGGGCGCGCACAACACGGTCCCTTGGGTGACCAGCGAAGCCAGGTCCCGTTCCGCCGACCAGCGCGCCCCCGCGCGCCCGCGCGCGGTGCTCGAGCTCGGCGGATCGAGGAGCACGACATCGAAGCGACGACCCTTCTTCGCAAGCCGCGACATCCAGTCGAGTGCGTCGCCGTAGATGAAGTCGTGCTCGAGGGGGTCGAGGTCGTTGCACCGCAGGTTCTCGGCGGCCCACTCGAGGTACCGCTTGCTGAGGTCGAGCGAGGTGGTCGCCGCGCCCGCGCGGGCCGCCGCGACCGACAACGAGCCGGTGTGCGCGAACACGTTGAGCACGGTTCGGCCCGTGAGGTCGGCCGCGCACAGCCGTCGACGCGTCTCGCGCTGGTCGAGGAAGAGCCCCGTCGACGTCGTGCTGGCAGTCAGGTCGATGAGGTAGCGCAGCCCGAGCTCGGTCACCTCGAACCGGTCGTGTGGATCCCCAGACACGCAACGGGGCAGGTCACCGCCACCGCGCGGGCGGTGCTGCACGTACACCGCGCGTAGATCCGCGACCGACCGCAGCGCGTCGATCCATGGTGCGCCGACCTCGTCGGCGTACGAGGTCACGAGCGCGACCTCACCCAGCCGCTCGACCCGCGCTCCGGGCAGCCCGTCGTGGAGGCGATCGATCCACAAGTAGCTGCTCGGGTCGGATGGATCGAACAGCGCTGTCCTGGACTCGAGCGAGGCTGTGGCCGCGAGCGCCGGTGCGACGGTGGCAGACATCTCGAGCTCGAGGACGTCGCCGAAGGTCGGCGGCCGGTGCGCGGTGAGCTCGACGCGACCACCGGTGGGGTGGTCGATCCCGAGCCGAGCCGCGTGCAGGAACAGGCGTGGCGCTGACGCGCCACCGTGCTCCAGATCGCCGAGCACGGGCATGCCGAGCGCGGCTGCGTGCACCCGCACCTGGTGCGTGCGGCCGGTGTGCGGCACGGCGCGATAGCGCGCGAGCGCGACTCCGGCGGCGCGCAGCTCGAAGTCGGTGGATGCGGGTTGGTCGACGGTGTCACCGCGCACCACGCGCCCGATCGGCTCGGCGCACCGCATCCCCTGTGAACGGGCGTCGTCTCGCTCGACGTCGAGCTCGTACTCCTTGTGGACGGCGCGGCGCTCGAACTGGGCGCTCAGCGACCGGTTCGCGAGTGCCGTCTTGCCGAAGAGCAGGAGGCCCGACGTGCCCTTGTCGAGGCGGTGCAGGATCGACAGCGCGTCGTGGGGTCGCTGGCGCTGCACCCACTCGTACATCCCGTCCTGGGCGTGCGCGTCGGCCCGGTGGGTGTTCACGCCCGCCGGCTTGGTCACCGCGAGGAGGTGGTCGTCCTCGAAGCGAACCCACGGCTCGGGTGCGCGCTCGGTCGGCGTCAACCCGAGGTGTCGTAGGTGACGTGGAGCTCGTTGACGCTGCGCAGCACCATCCGGTTCGCCCAGGTCGGCTCGCCGGCCGCTTCGAGGTGGGGGAAGCGCTCGAGCAGACGGCGCATCGCGATCTCGATCTCGAGGCGCGCGAGGTGGGTGCCGAGGCACGCGTGGATTCCAGCGCCGAGCTGGAGGTGCCCGATGGCGGACGGCCGATCGACGCGGATCTCCTCGGCGTCGTCGCCGAACTCCTCAGGGTCGTGGTTGGCGGCGCCGATCCCCGGGTACACCACCGCGCCCGCGGGGATGACGCCTCCGTCGAAGTGAAGGTCGCTCGTCGCGATGCGCCGCACGAACTGGTTCGGGCCGTCGAAGCGCAGCAGCTCGAGCACGGCATGCTCGAGCAGCTCGGGTTCGCGGCGCAGGCGGTCGAGCTGGTCGGGCTGGCGGAAGAGACCGCGGAACCCGTTCCCGAGCACGGCGGTGGCCGGCTCGTGGCCCGCGATGTACAGCGTCTGGAGCTGGAGGATGAGCTCCTCAGCAGTGAGCTGCTCGCCCTCGTCGGACGCGGCAGCCAGCGCGGAGGTGAGGTCGTCGGTCGGTGTGCCGCGCTTGGCCGCGACCTGCTGGCGGAGGTACTCGCGCATCTCCTCGCCCGCGGCGAGGCTGGCCTCCCGGTCCTCGGGCGTGATGAACGGATCGAGACCGAGGGCGACGAGCTGCACCCAGTGACGGAACGCGGGGCCGTCCTCGTCGGGGATGCCCATCAGCTCGCAGATGACCATGACCGGCATCGGGTAGGCGAAGTCGGCCACGAGGTCGAAGGTGCCCGACGGCCCGTGCCGGTCGACGATGGCGTCGAGGAGCTGGCTGACCCGGCGCTCGATCGTCTCGTTGAGGTTCTTGACCGCACCCTTGCGGAAGGCCGGCGCGATGAGCCGCCGGACCCGCGTGTGGTCGGGCTCGTCGAGCAGCGGCAGCGGATCGGCGTCACCGCCCTCGAGCTCCGCGCGCCGGCGGATCTCCATCTCGGTCTGCGGTGTCGGCGTGGCGTTGTCGATCTGCGTGCTCATCGACGGGTCCTTGAGCACGCGCTCCACGTCCGCGTAGCGCGTGAGCACCCAGCCCTGGAGCACCTCGGATCGGTGGACGGGGTCAGCGCGGCGCAGGCGTGCGTACTGGTGGTAGGGCCACTCGGTGAAGCCCGGCTCGAACGGGTCGAACACGATCGACGAGTCGGTGTCGGCGCTCGTCACAGATGCGACTCGATCCCGGTGAGCCACGGGCGGCCGGCCTCGCGCAGCCGGTCCCAGATCGAGAGGTCGCGTCCTGGGTCCTGGCCGAGGTCGTCCGCGCTCGGGCCGATGCGGGCCACGAGCGGCGCGAGCGCCTGCACGTCGAACCCGTACACCTCCGCCGCAGTGCCGCCCAGCATCGCCCGCGTCTCGTCGCCGGGGATGTCACCGAACGCCGCCCGGAGGAACTCCGCCGTGTGGGGCCATGTGCCCTCGGGGTGCGGGAAGTCGTTGCCCCACATGAGGTTGCCCACGCCGATCTCGTAGCGGCGCGCGAGCTCGCGGCGCTGCGGGTTCGATGCGCCGATGAAGCAGTTGCGGTCGAAGTACTCCGAGGGCCGCATCGTGAGCGTTGCCGTGAGCTGTGGGCCGAGCTTCTTCGAGCCGTGCTCACGCTCGAAGACGGAGTCCATCCGCCACAGCAGGTCGTTGACCCAGAACGCACCGCACTCCGTGACGGCGAACTTCAGCCGCGGGAAGCGCTCGAACACACCCGACCAGATGAGGAACCAGAGCGGGCGCGACGACCAGAACCGGACCTCCGCGGTGTAGATGCCGATGTGCGGTCCGTAGGACGCCTTGTCGGCCGGCCCGGAGTGCACGTGCACCGGGAGATCGAGCTCCTGGCAGGTCGCCCAGATCGGGTCGTACTTCGTGTCGTGGTACGGCGCGCCGGGCTGCCACATCGGCGGGATCAGGATGCCGCCGCGCAGGCCGTCCTCGAAGGCGTGGCGGATCTCGGCGACCGACACGTCGACGTCGACGAACGCGATCGGCACGATCGCGATCCCCCTGCGTCGGTCGGGGCTCGTGCGGCACAGCTCGGCGAGCCAGCGGTTGTGCGCCTGTGCGCCGGCGAGCAGGTGCTCCGGTGGGGTGTCGCCGCTCTGGCCCAGGCCCGCGCCGAAGGGCGCGGAGGCTCCGGAGAGCACCGCGTCGCCGTCGGGGAAGATGACCTCTCCCACGACGCCGTCGGCGTCGAGCTCCTTGTCGCGCCGCGAGGCGTCCCACGAGCCGCGCAGCCCCTCTTCGTTCTCCTCGGTCCACTCCTTCGCGAACTCGGTGTTGAGGAACCCCTGCATCACGAGCTCCTGCTGGCGGGTCCGCTCGATCAGGCTCTGGTCGAACGCCTCGCGCATCGAGGGGTCGAGCCAGTCGCGGTACTCGGCGTTCGGCAACCCTGCGTGGCAGTCCGCCGAGATCACCATGAACCGCTCGCGTTGCTCGCTCACGGGCGCACCCTTCGGGATGCGCGCCGTGACCGATCGGCACTGCGTGCCGGGTAGGGCAGCTGTGACATGGTTCGCTCGCGTTGCTCGCTCACGCCGTCTCCTTCGGGGTGGCACCGATCGGGTGCATGTCGTCGTAGCGCTGGTGCACGTACGGCAGGACATCCTTCGCATCGAGGATCGCGACGATCTCACCGCGCTGCTGGGAGCGGCGCTCCGAGAGGTGCATCTCGACGATGCGGCGCACCGGCAGGTCAGCGACCGGGTCGAACCTCGACTCGCGCAGGACGATCTCGCCCGTGACGAGCTCGCGGCTGCGGGTGGTCTCCTCGCGGTGGCAGTAGACGAGGCGCGGATCCGCGTCGAAGCCCACACCACCGGGGTCACGGAGGAACTTGAGGTAGAAGTCGGTGC
Source organism: Microthrixaceae bacterium (assembly GCA_052390255.1). GTDB lineage: Bacteria > Actinomycetota > Acidimicrobiia > Acidimicrobiales > VFJN01 > VFJN01. The sequence goes on along the minus strand of JBQTHC010000096.1, from coordinate 32,561 downwards.
GCTCGTTCGGTGCGGGCGGCTCGACCTCGCCGGTCACGGTGCCGCGCAGCTCGATGATCGTGGTGCCGAGCCGGCTCACCGTGCCCACCACCGCGCTGCCGTCTCGCTCGAGCGCGACCTGTGCGAGCTTCTTCGGCTCGCCGAAGGTCTCTCGCCCACCGATCACCGACTGCTCCGTGGTCATCGGCATGAGGAGCGGGTAGAAGCCGACGACGTCGCCGTGGGTGCACTGCACACCGAAGGTCCCGGCGCCGAACACCGGCACGCCCGGCCGATCGATGTCGACCGTCGCGATCGAGACCTTCACGATCGGCTGCTCGGTCGCACGCAGGAACGGCGGGAGCACCTGCTCGATGAGGCCAGGGTCGGTCTCGTAGAGCGCGGTGAAGGAGGTGGACCAGGCACCGACCTTGGTGGCGCCGACCTCGCGATCGGTGATCTCGTCGAGTGGTCGTGCGCCGTAGCGGATGGTCATCGCAACCTCAGTCCAGGTCGGGGTCGGGTCGGAACTTCCCCAGTGCGAACGCCGGGCAGCGCAACGCCTCGTCGGGGATCTCGTCACGCCGCAAGGGCACCATCATGTCCTCGACGCGCGGGCCGACGCTGGCGGCGATCGGGGCGAGCCGGTCGAGGTCGAAGCCGTAGACACGAGCGGCGTTGCCGCCGACCATCGCCTGGATCTCAGCGGGGGTGCACTCGCCGCCGAAGGACATCTTCATGTGGCTCGCCGACCACGGCCAGCAGCCCTCGAGATGTGGGAAGTCACTGCCCCACATGATGTGGTCGACGCCGACGCGCTCGCGGATCTTCACCTCGTGGCGGCGGATGAACGACGAGCCGAGGTGGCACTGGCGCTCCCAGTACCCGCTCGGGGACAGGCGCAGGCGGTCGACGACGCCCTCGCCGAAGGCGAACTCCTGGCTCCCCGATGCCGCGGCAGTGGTCATGCGGCCGTAGTACATGTCGAGGCGCGCCAGCTCGTCGGGCACCCATTCCGTGCCCTGCTCGGTGAACACGAACTGCAGCGCCGGGTGACGTTCCATGACCCCGCCGTAGATCAGGTGCCACAGCGTGCGGTGCGCCCACCAGGTCACCTCGAGCAGGAACATCACCTTCGCTTCGGGGTAGTCGCCGTAGTCGGGTGCCGCGCTCCCCGAGTGGTGGTTGATCGGCATGCCGAGGTCTTCGCACGCGGCCCAGATCGGTTCGTAGTCGGGCGCGTAGAGGGGCGGCACGCCGGAGCCGGGCGGCGCCCCCGGGAGCAGCACGCCGCCGGTGAGCCCGTGCTCCTTCGCCCAGTGGATCTCACGGACCGCGGCGGGCACGTCGTGCAGCATGATCTGCGCGATGCCGGCTCGACGTCCCGGCGCGGCCGCGCAGAAGTCGGCCAACCAGCGGTTGTGCGCCTGGAGGCCGGCCCAGCGCCGCTCGAGGTCGCCCGCTCCCGCGGCGGGCGGCTGGTTCACGAGGCTCACGGCCGGGAAGAAGGGCGGGATCGTGTTGGGGAAGATCACCTCGGCGACGACCCCGTCGGCCTCCATCTCGGCGAGACGCCGGTCGGAGTCCCAGTTCCGCTCGGCGTCGCTGCCGGTGAGGTCCTTGTACGGGTTGTCGAAGGTGTGCATCCACGCGTCGAAGTCGTCGTGGTAGCGCGCCTCGAGGTATGGCCGGTAGGCCGTGATGCTCGCACCCGCGTGGCAGTCGGCGGAGATCACCACGTAGCGGTCGCCCGCGGGCAGCACCCCAGAACCTCCCCCGTTGCCCCGCATGACCTGCGATTCCAACACTCCTTCGCCCTCCCGTCCACCGGTGCGGATCCAGCGATGCCCGCCGACGCGCCCGCGTAGGGTGACCGCGATGAGCGATGCCGAGGAACACCTGCCGATGGACGACCTGAGCGGCCGAGTGGCCGTGGTGACCGGCGGCGCCCACGGCATCGGCCGGGCGATCGTGGAAGCACTGCTCGACGAGGGCGCGAAGGTCGTGATCGCCGACATCGAGGAGCCCGTGCTCGCGGCCACGGTGGCAGATCTCGCGGGGCGCGGGGAGGTCACCGGCGTGCGCACCGACGTGAGCGACCCAGCCTCGTTCGGGGCGCTCGCGGACGCGGTCTACGACACGCATGGCGCCTGCCATCTCCTGTTCAACAACGCCGGGGTCACGAGCGGGGGCGGCGGCAAGCCGTGGGAACAGGAGAACAACGACTTCAAGTGGTGCTTCGGCGTGAACGTGTTCGGCACCGCGAACGGCTGCGCGTCCTTCGTGCCGCGCATGATCGCGGGCGGCGAGCCTGGTCGGATCGTCAACACGTCGTCGGGCGACGGCGGCTTCGCGCCGGTCCCGCGCGCGAGCGTCTACGCCGCGAGCAAGGCCGCGGTGAGCTGCTACACCGAGGCGCTCGCCCACAACCTGATCAGCGAAGGAACCCGGCTGCGCGCGTCGGTCTTCTATCCGAGCGGCGGGCTCCTCGACACCGGGCTCTACAGCGCCGACCGGAACCGGCCGGCCGAGCTGGCGCGCGTCGGTGCGGGGACCGGTCGCCGCTCGATGACCTTCGGCGAGCTCAAGGCCACGATGGAGCGCGCCGGTCACGACGTGAAGGTCGCCGACCTCGCAGAGCTGGGTCGGTTCGTGATGCAAGGCGTGAAGCGCGGCGACTTCATCATCGCCCGCGGCCTCGACCAGACCGCCGAGCTGCTGCGTCGTCGGGCCGACGCCATCGAGCGCGCGGAGCTGCCCCCACACCACGGGCTCGGCGTGTAGGTAGACGCACGGATAGGGGGGCCGCCGGACTCCTTCGCGCCCGAGCGGCGGCACTGCGCCATCGGTCGCCTCGCCCATCGGCTCGGCTTCCAAGGATCGATCAGGTGGGCGCGTAGGTCTCGCGCGCTGCTTGCACGCGCACGGCCTTCACCTTCTCGTCGAGCGCTGCGGTGTCGCGCGGAAGTGAGAAGTCGGTGTAGGTGACTCGTCGCTCGGAGTGCTGCGGCGGTGTGGAGCAGTGCAGCACGCAGCTGAGGTGCACAGTGACATCTCCTGGTTCGGTGCTGAGGTAGATGGTGGGGAGGTCGAGGGTCGGGCTCAGGTCCATGAGCGGGATGTTCACACGGTGCGATCCGGCGACGACGCCGAGCTGGCCGTTGTCGGGGCCCGACGCGGTGACTGCCGTGCCGCAGGTGATCGCCTGGCACTTGTAGCTGTGCATGCCGAGCGCGCAATCCTTGTGCCACGGCAGATCGGAGATGCCCTCGCTGACGCCGACGGGCTTCACGAGCAGGTTGGTCCAGCCGACGCGGTGGCCGGCCCGTGCCGCTGCGGCGATCGGTGCGAGTCGCTCGGCCAGCGGGAAGGCGAGCTCGTCGCCGACGTCGGAGACGCGAACGCACACCTGCTCGTTGCCGACGGTGGCCATCCAGGCCCGTTCGTCCTCGGGGCGCACGCGGTTGCGCCACTCGTCGATCTCCGCGCTCAGCACCGCCATCTCTTCGCGCTCGAAGACCCCACGCACGTGCAGGAACCCGGCTTCGGTGAGGAAGTGGGCGAGCTCGAGCGGATCGTCGTCGAGCGTGAACGACGAGGCGAGGTCGAGCGGCGTGCCGGTGCGATCGCTGAACGTCACGAGGCCGGGTTCGTAGGCGGGTCGTCCGTCGAGGAGCGCCCGGAGCACCGGCTCCCACGCGATGAGGTGCATGATGTGGCCGCGCGCCATCACCGGCTCGGTGGAGATCATCAGCGCGACCGTGCTGCGGACGTCGTTCACGATGTCGTTGAACCACTCCTGACGGAGGTCGGCCCGCGCCCGGCCGTGATCGCCGGGAACCACCTCGAGAGCGCCATCGGTCCCGAGGCGCCAGGTGAACGCGTGGTCGTGCACCGCCGTGACGATCGAGTCGAGGCCCGATGCCCGGAAGGCGCGCGTGGCGAGGTCGCCGTGCACCGCAAGGCTCGCAGGGACCACGTCGTCGAAGAAGCCCCGAGCGTCCACCTCGTGGACGTCGGCGATCGTTCGGGTGCGGACGTCGAAGCTCACGTGGTGCGTTCCGCCTGTCCGCGTTCGTCGTGGTCCACTCGCGTCACCCCTCCGCTCAGCCCGCGCCGACGGTACTGCGCCGGTAGGAGCGCCGCCCGCTCAGCGACGACGACTCGCGCCGCGCACCAGCACCCGCTGGTACAGCCCGGCGGGCAGCCGTGAGACGAAGTCGATCACCTTCGCGTCGGGGCCGACGAGCGCGCGCCGGCGATTGCTCAGCACCGCGTTGAGGATCTGCGCGGCCGCCTTCTCCGGACTGGTCATCGCGATCCGATCGAACTGGTCGCGCACCGCGTCGATCGAGCCGGCCACGGCCACGACGCTGTCGTCGAAGCGGGCGTTGCGGGCGATGTTCGTCTTGATGCCGCCCGGATGGATGGTGGTGGCCGACACGCCGTTGCCGGCCATGTCGAGCTCCATGCGGAGCGCGTCCGTGAAGCCGCGCACCGCGAACTTCGACGCGTTGTACGCGGACTGCGAAGGAACGCTGATCAGACCGAACACGCTCGAGATGTTGACGACGTGACCCTCTCCCGACGCGACGAGGTGCGGCAGGAAGGCCTGCGTGCCGTGCACGACGCCCCAGAAGTTGACGTCCATCAGCCACTGGAAGTCTTCGTGTGACATCGTGTCGATCGAGGCACCGAGCGCGACACCCGCGTTGTTGAAGATCAGGTTCACCTTGCCGTGCTCGACGACGACCTCCTCGGCCCACGCCTCCACCGATGCCCGGTCGGCAACGTCGAGCGATCGAGAGGTGACCTTCACGCCACGTCCCTCACATCGCGCGACGGTCTCCGCGAGGCCGGCTGCGTCGATGTCGGCGAGCGCGAGGTGCGCGCCTCGGTTCGCGAGATCGGCAGCGAGCGCACGACCGATGCCGGACCCCGCCCCCGTGATCGCGGCGACGCGTCCGTCGAAGGACCTCACGAGACCGTCTCCGCGCCTACGAGGACTGCATCGGCGACCGGGTTGGAGAAGACCATCGCGTCGTCGACGAGGTCGCTGCGCTTGAGCGCCCGGTAGTCACGCAGGTAGCTCTGATGGACCTGCCACGGGAACCTCGAACCCTGCTTGGGGAACCGATCCGCGGCGCGCTGCACGTACCCGGACGACAGGCCCAGCAGTGGCTCCGCCGACACGGCCGAGTCCGTGTTGCGCGGCGTGGCCTGGCGCTGACCGGTAGTGCGCAGGTGGTTGAGGAGCCGGCACACGTAACCGCAGGTCAGGTCGCACTTCAGCGTCCAGCTCGCGTTCGTGTACCCGATCGCGAGCGCGAGGTTCGGCACGCCCTCGAGCATCATCCCCTTGTAGGTGAGGCGCGTGGCGACGTCGACCGGGTCGCCGTCGACGACCAGCTCGATGCCGCCGAGGAACAGCAGCTCGAGCCCGGTCGCGGTGATCACGATGTCCGCGTCGAGCGACTCGCCCGACGCGAGCCGGATCCCGTCCTCGGTGAACGTGTCGACGTGGTCGGTCACGACCGACGCCGCGCCCGAGCGGATCGCCTTGAAGAGGTCGCCGTCGGGCACCGCGCAGAGGCGCTGGTCCCACGGGTCGTAGCGCGGCGTGAAGTGCGTATCGATGTCGTACCCGCTCGGCAGCTGGCGCTCCAGTCCCTTGCGCAGCAGGCGCTTCACGAGCGCGGGGCGCCGCTTGCTCACCGCGTAGGTGGCCTGCGTGCCGAGCGCGAGCGCCCAGCGCGTGGCGGGACCCGCGAGGCGGTCGGGCAGGACCCGTCGCAGAAGCCGCGCGATCGGGTTCCGGGCCGGGACCGAGGCGATGTAGCTCGGCGACCGCTGCAGCATCGTGACGTGCGCGGCCTGCGCCGCGAGCGACGGGATCAGGGTGACCGCGGTGGCGCCGGATCCGATCACGACCACCCGCTTGCCTGCGTAGTCGAGGTCCTCGGGCCACGCCTGCGGGTGCACGATCGTGCCCGCGAAGCGGTCCATGCCCGCGAAGTCGGGCAGGTAGCCGTGGTCGTAGCGGTAGTAGCCGCTGCACGAGAAGATGAACCCGCACGTGAGCTCGGACGTCTCGCCGGTGTCGGTGCGCAGGGTGGTGAGGCGCCAGTGCGCGTCGGTGGTGCTCCACTCGGCGCGCACGATCCGGTGGTTGAAGCGGATCTTCGTGTCGATGCCCACCTCGGTGGCCGTGTCCTTGATGTACTGCAGGATCGACGCGCCGTCGGCGATCGACGTGTCGCTGCGCCAGGGTCGGAACGAGTAGCCGAGCGTGTACATGTCGGAGTCGGACCGCACGCCGGGGTAGCGGAACAGGTCCCAGGTGCCGCCGATCGAGCCGCGCGCCTCGAAGATCGCGTAGTCCGCCCAGGGGCACTCGGTCTGGAGGTAGTGGCCCGCGCCGATGCCCGACAGGCCCGCGCCGACGACGACGACGTCGAGGTGCTCGGTCACCGGGACCTCAGGCCGCCGACGTGACGAGCTTGTCGTTGAGCGTGCCGTCGGCGCCGAAGAGCTCGGCCCGCCAGCGCTCGACGAGCTCGGTGGTGTCTCGGTCGTCGGGGTGGAAGTCGGGCCGGTTGTAGTCCCGCAGCTGATCCCACAGCTCGCGTCGCATGATCGGCGAGCGTCGGAAGGTGCGCCAGCTGCGGCGTAGGTTGCCGCGGCGGTAGGTGGCACGGTCGCCGAGCAGCGACACGATCACCTGCAGCGTCATGCCGATCACGAAGCCGTAGCGCAGGAAGTTCATCGTCCACACGCGCATGCGCTCGGTTCCGCCGACCGCCTTGTACACGTCGAACGCCACGGCCTTGTGCTCCGACTCCTCGAGCGCATGCCAGACGAAGAGGTGCTGCACCTCGCGATGTCCGAACAGGTCGCGCGTCTCCTGGCTCGTGAGCACCAGCTCGGCAAGCGTGGCGGTGAAGTGCTCGAGCGCAGCGGTGGCCGCGAGGTTCGCCTTCGGCGGAGCGATGCGCTCGCGCAGCTCGAGGCCGACGCGGGTGAACCGCTCGAAGCGCTTCGTGGGGTACCCGAGCTCGTCGAGGCGGTCGTTGAACACGCGGTGCTCCCGACCGTGCACGGCCTCTTGGCCGATGAAGCCGGCGACCTGGCGCTTCAGCGCAGGGTCGGTGATCTCGTCGCGGAAGCTCCGGACCGAGCGGACGAAGAAGTCCTCGCCGTCGGGGAACACCGCAGAGAGGCTCGCGGCGAGGTGGCTCAGGATGAGATCGCCGTCGGCCGCGAAGTGCTTGGGCAGGTCCTGGAGCGACTCCTCGAAGGACATCCGCCGGGTCGGGACCGTTCGGGCAGGGTTGCTGGTCTGGGTCATTGGCACCGAACGTACCACGAAATGAGTGATTTGCTCAAGCCCTCATTTCCTGTAAGATGCGTCACATGGCCACAAAGGGCGAGCGCACGCGCGAGGCGATCCTGCGTGCCGCGATCGTGCGCTTCGGTCGCGACGGCTACCGCGCGACGTCGGTCGCGGACGTCGCGCGCGACGCCGGCGTGGGCGGCACCGTCCCGTACGCGTACTTCGCCGACAAGGAGACCCTCTTCCTCGCCGCCATCGACGACGACGCTGCCGCGGTCATCCGCGAGGGGCTCCACACGGTCATCACCAGCCCAGGCATCCACGACTGGCGCCAGACGCTGATCTTCACGCTCGTGGAAGCAGTCGATCAGCACCCCCTCGCGCGGCGGCTCCTCGCCGGGCTCGAGCCCGAGGTCACCGACCGCGTGCTCGAGATCCCGGCCCTCACGGAGCTGCGCAAGGCGATCGTCGAGCGCCTCCGCGGCGAGCAGACCACGGGCGCGGTCCGCGATGACATCGACCCGGTTGCGGTCGGCAACGGGGTGGTGGCGATCATGCTGTCGCTCCTGATGTCGGTCGTGCAGGTGGGCCGCGGCGCCGCACTCACCTACGGCACGGACGTCGCCGCGGTGTTCGAGGCAGCGCTCGATCCGATCAAGGTCCCCGCCCGCGCCGGGTCCTGACGACGCGCCCGATGGAACGGCTCTCGCAGACCCCGGCCAAGGTTCGCGGTGCCGACACGATGCTCGACGGGCGCGAGTCCGACGTGCTTCCGATCCCCACCGACCAGCCGCAGGCGGGAGCGTCGCTCCGCGAGCTCGTCGCGTTCTTCCTCCGCAAGCCGTCACCGGTGATCATCTGCACCACCGCGGCCACCGCTGCCGGGGTTCGCGTGTGGGTCGGGCGTTGGGGTTGGTGGGATCTCGCGATCCCGCTCCTCATCGTCGCGGCCGAGCCCTTCGTGGAGTGGCTCATCCACGTGCACATCCTTCATCGCCAACCGACGCGCATCGGGCGCTTCACGATCGACCCGATCACGGCGCGCAAGCACCGCCTGCACCACCGCAACCCGAAGGACCTCCGCATCGTGATGGTCCCGTTCCAGGCGCTGTTCCCGGCGGGGCCGATCGCGGTCGCGCTCGCGATCTGGCGCCTCGACGCGCCGCAGGCGGCGATGGCCCTCGCCTGCGGGTTCGGCATGCTCGCCTACTACGAGTGGACGCACTACCTCATCCACGCCCCGTACCGGCCGAAGACCGCGTGGTTCCGGAACCTGTCGCGCAACCACCGCTTGCACCACTACCGCAACGAGCACTTCTGGTTCGGTGTCACCACCAACGTCGGCGACCGCGTGCTCCGGACCCGCCCGCACCAGGGCGAGGTGCCCTTGTCGCCCACCGTTCGCACCCTCGGATTGCAGGACCCGACGTGAGGAGTTGCCAAATACCGGTATTGCGGTAGGATTCACGTTCTTATGAGTGGGCTGCTCCTGATCGCACTCGCCGGGTTCCTCGCATCCGCCGTCGACGGAGCCCTCGGCATGGGCTTCGGGCCCACGAGCGCCACGATCCTGCTGAGCACCGGGCTCAGCCCCGCGGCCACGTCGGCGACCGTGAACCTCGCGAAGGTGGCGACGGGGCTGGCGGCCGGCGCCTCTCACTGGCGCTTCCGGAACATCGACCGTGACCTCGTGCTGCGCCTCGCGATCCCCGGCGCCGCCGGTGCGCTCGTCGGGACCACCGTGCTCACCCGCGTCGACGCCAAGGACCTCCGCCCGGTGCTCGCGCTGCTGCTCCTCCTCGTCGGGCTGCGGATCCTGATCCGGTTCAGCCGCGCCCTCCCCTCCCAGAACGGCGCCGCAGCAGGGTCCGACGTGATGGCGCCGGCGCTCGCCGGTCGCGGCACGGAGATGGCCGGCGCGGCCGGCGGCCTCACGAATGGGCTCGTCGGGGCGTGGGGACCCGTGGTCACCCCGTACCTCCTCCACCGAGGCGTGGCGCCGCGCTTCGCCGTCGGCTCGGTGAACACGGCGGAGGTCGCGGTCGCGGTCGTGGCCGCCGGATCGCTGCTCGGCTCGGTCGGCGGGCAGGGCCTCGAGCTCGGAGTCGTGCTCGCGATGCTCCTCGGGGGCGTGGTGGCGGCTCCGCTCGCGGCGTACGTCGTGCGCTTCGTCCCCGCCCGCCTCCTCGGGCTCGCCGTGGCCTGCCTGCTGCTGCTCACGCAGTCCCGCGAGCTCGCGGGCGCCGATCTGCTACCGGTCGATCGGTGGTTCGCCTACGCAGGCGTCCTGCTCGCGGTTGCCGCAGCCGTGCTGCGACCGCGCCTCCGAGTCGGGACGCGTCGCACCACGATCCGCGCATCGTTGACGCGCGTGCACTCGCGCTAGCGCGGCTCCCAGGAGTCGGGGTCCTCGACGAGCGCGCGCACCTCGGCGGGGAGCTCGCCCTGGAGCAGGTCGGCGAGCGTGACGGACTCCATCACGGATCGGACGGCCGCACGAAGTCCGATCCACAGCCCTGCGAGGTGCTCGCTCGTGCCCGCATAGGTGACGTTCTCTGGACGCTGCCCCTGCACGAGCGCGAGCGGCCCGTCGACGGCGCGTGACACCTCGGCGATGCTGATCTTGTCGGCGTCACGCCCGAGGGAGTACCCCCCCGAGGCCCCACGCTGCCCCACCACCAAGCCCGCCTGCCGCAGCTGTGACAGCACCGTCTCGAGGTACCGCGGAGGGATCCGCTGTGCGCTCGCGAGCTCGTCGCGCGTGGCGCGACCGTCCGGGCTCGCCGCGAGCTCCAGCAGCGCGCGCACCGCGTAGTCGACCTTGGCCGTGACCTGCACCGCGCCATCGTGTCACCCCTCGGGATCGCGGCAGGGTTCTGCGGGCGCGACAGCACGCATTTCGTGATCTGACGCCCACAGATGCTGTCAGCTCCGGCGCCATGAGCCGGGTCCCGCCACTCGGTAGCGTGCGACCTCGTGGACACGATCGCTCGCGTGCTCGCGTTCCTGGCGGGAGCGGCGCTCGCGCTCGGCGTCCTCGGTTCGGCCCTGCGAACGGTGGTGGTCCCGCGAGCCGAAGCGAGCCTGCTCAGCCGAGCCGTATTCCAGGGCGTGCGCCGCGTGTTCGACCTGCGCGTTCGACGGGCCAGCACCTGGGAGGACGCCGACCGGATCATGGCGCGCTACGCGCCCGTGGCCCTGATCGTGCTTCCCGCCGTGTGGATCGGCACGACGGTGGTGGCGTTCACGCCGATGTTCTGGGCGCTCGGGGCGGCGTTCCCTCGTGAGGCGTTCACGCGGAGCGGGTCATCGCTGCTCACGCTCGGGTTTGCGTTCGGTCGCGACGTGCCCGAGACGGTCCTCACCTTCGCCGCGGCGACCATCGGCCTCGGCCTCGTCGCGCTCCTCATCTCCTACCTGCCGTCGATCTACGCCCAGTTCTCCCGACGCGAGGTCCTCGTCGGGCAGCTCGACACGCGCGCGGGAACGCCGCCCGATCCGGCGGAGCTCCTGTTGCGGGCGTTGCGCATCGGCTGGCTGACCCAGCTCGACGACCTCTGGGTGAGCTGGGACCAGTGGTTCGTCGAGGTCGAGGAGTCGCACAGCTCCAACGCCGCGCTCCCCTTCTTCCGCAGCCAGCACCCGGAGCGCTCGTGGCTGACCGCTGCCGGCTGCGTGCTCGACACGGCCGCGCTGCGATCGTCGATCCTCGACCTGCCGCGCACCTACCACGCGGAGCTCTGCCTCCGCTCCGGCTACCTCGCGCTACGGCACCTCGCGGACGTGTTCGACATCGAGCACGATCCGAACCCGCGTCCCGACGACCCGATCTCGGTGACGCGCCAAGAGTTCGACGCGCTCTGGGATCGACTCGCCGCGGAAGGCGCCCCGCTTCGGCCCGACCGCGATCAGGCATGGCGCGACTTCGCTGGTTGGCGGGTCAACTACGACCACGTGCTGCTGCGCCTGTGCGGCCTGGTCGTACCGCCGATCGCGCCGTGGTCCTCCGACCGCTCCCCCGCTCGTTACCGACCGCCATTGCGCCGCCGCCGCGCCCGCTGAGGGGCGCGGGCGCGACGGTCGGCGGATCTGTCCTCAGAGCTGAGTCCGGCGCCCCGAGACCGCGCTGAGGATCACGAGCACGAGCGCCACCACGAGCGCCCACTTGAGGCCCTCGACGAAGAGCCCGACGCCGCCGAAGAGCAACGCCAGGATGAGCAGGATCGCGACGACGCTCACGGTGCCAGATCGCGATCGTCGACGACGGTCGTGCGCGTGCCGCGACGTTCGGTGTACATGGACCAGTAGAGCAACGAGAACATCAGGCCGACCCCGCCAACGACCATCAGGATCACCCCGATCGTCTGAAGGTCGAGACCCTTCACCGTCGCGTCCACGGCCCAGGTCAGCGCCGCGCCGACCGCCAAGAAGAAGATGCTCACTCCGTACCCCATGCTGTTTTGTCCTCTCTGAGTCGCTTTGCCGCCCTTATGTGTTGCAGTTTGATGATGTTTGTTGCGATCAGGTTACGGTGATGGTCGAGGTCTTCCAACCCCGACGGCCGTTTCGGTCGCCGAGACCAGCAACAGGCGGGCGGGTGAAGGAGCGGACGATGGAACCGGGCCCAGGAGCGGAGCTCCACGTTGAGCAGGCCAAGATGATCCAGGAGCACGTGTGGGTGGCATCGCACGCGGCCCGCAGGTTCGCCAGGCGCGGCGAGCCAAGCGACGACCTCTTCCAGGTGGCGTGCCTCGGGCTCGTCAAGGCCGCGCGCCGCTTCGATCCCGACCGCGGTGTGCGGTTCGCGACGTTCGCGATGCCCACCGTGGTCGGTGAGATCCGACGCCACTTCCGCGACCGCACCTGGGGGCTGCGGGTCAGCCGGGGCCTCAAGGACCTCCACCTCGAGCTGCGGACCGCCACGGAGCGGCTCACCCACGATCTGGGCCGGGCTCCGGCGATCGAGGAGCTCGCGAACGTGGTGGACGTGAGCGGCAATCGGATCGTCGCGGCGATGGGGGCGGCCTCCGCCTACCAGCCGCTGAGCGTCGATGCGGCTGCCGCTGACGACGAGCCTGCCCGCACCACGATGCTGCCCGCCGTCGTCGACGAGGCGGTGAACGCCACCCCCGAGCGAGTCGCGGTGCGCAGCGCGGTGCGGTCGCTCCCGATCCGCGATCGCCGCGCGATCCACCTTCGCTTCTACCAGGGCAAGACGCAGGCGCAGATCGCCACGGAGCTCGGCGTCAGCCAAGTCCACGTCTCCCGGATCCTGCGCTCGGCGCTCGAGCGCCTACGTGACGCGCTCGACGACCCGTCCGCCTCCCACGCGTGGTGAGCGCGGACGGGCCGTCGGCGGACGACGATCACCGGTTGCGAATGTCGTCGACGCGCTCCTTGACGCGGTCCACCACCTCGTCCGCCTTCTCCTTGACCTCGTCGATGAGCTCCTTCGCCTTGCCGGCGCGCTCGTCGTCCTTGCCGCTGCGGCGCAGCTCGTCGTCGTCGACGAGATCACCAGCGGCCTGCTTGACGCGGCCCTTGGCCTTGTCGGTCTTGTCTCCCATGGGATGTCTCCTGACACGTGGGGGGAACGCGCGCCGGGCGGCACGCACCTGACCTCTACCCACCCGGCTGGCATCGCAACCGTCTGCTCCGGGCGCGAGACCCGTGAGCGCGCTGACGAAACCGCGATGGCCGACATGGCGTCGACGCGCCGTGGTGGCAGCGCGGGCGCGGCTCCTCAGCCGCGGTAGGGCTCGATGGTGACCGCGAGGCCGAAGCGCTCGGCCGTCTGCTTGAACTCGGTGATCTCTGCGATCTGGTTGCGTTCCATCGTCGCCGCGAGCGCGCGGACGTCGGGCCGACCAGCGTGCTTCGCTGCGTACCCGGCCATGTGCGCACCCCCACGGTGATGCTCGGCCATGAGCTCCAGGAACAGCGCGTCGGCCTTTGCACCCCGCGCGTCCTGGAGCGCCTGCATCTGCTCCGAGGTGGCGAGCCCGGGCATGTCGGCGGCGCGCACCGGCATTCCCATCCACGCCATCGCCGTGGCGGGAGGCTCGGAGGTGATGTCCCAGCCGCGAAGGCGCTCGAACATGCGGCCCATCTCCCAGCGCTGGAAGATCACGATCTCCTGCGCGAAGGCGCGCACCGTCGGGTTCTCACCGTTGCGGAGCTCGATCAACGACATGCGGATGGCCTGATCGTGATGGACCGTCATGTCGCGGTAGAAGCCCACGTCGACCGAGTCCACACTCGGCGGGCGGCCGACACCGACGACGTAGCCGACCGCTCCTCCGAAGAACGCCATCACCAGCGCGACGGCGAGCACCCGCCCCCACGAGCCTCCTCCTTGGTCCGTCACCACTCCTGACGGGCCTCCTCGGCGAAGCCCAGAAGATCGTCGAAGGCGAGCTCGAGGCCGTCCTCGGTGCGCACGCGGCCCGACCAGGTCCCGAACACCTGGTGGGTCTCGCTCCCCTTGTCTCGGCCCGGGAGCTGGGTGTGCTTGTCGTACCGGGGGGTGAGCGTGACGTCGAGCTGGCCGCCGGGATCCACGACTCGCCACGGCGACAGTGGCGCGTCCCAGTCGTAGCGCCAGTCGAGCTCGCGGCCGATCTTCGTGAGCCGCCCGTCGACGGTGATGCCGTTCTCCGTGTACCCGGAGCCGTCCGTCCACTTCGCGCCGAACTGCAGACCCACCACGTGCCCCTCGGCTCGGCCCGCGCCTCCACCCCAGTTCCAGGTGATCTCCGAGGGCCAGCGGCCGCGACCCACGTCGAGCACGCCCCACGCGTCGCCTTCGGAGTCGCCGAAGCGCCACGTTCGATCGCCGACCACCAGGGTCCCCTGCGCGGGCCGTGCCTGGTGCTTCGAGGTGTAGTTGAACCGCTCGTCGCTCCAGGGGATGACGACGTTCAACGACTCGTGACCGGGCGGCAGGGCGACGTGCGCTTCGAGCGTGCCCGCTCGACCGTTGGGCTCGGTCCACGTGGCGGCGAGCGTCGTCCCGCGATCGTCGTCGACGAGTGCGAGGTCGAGCCCATCGCGGTTGATGCGCAGCGGCGACGTGCCCGGACGTTCCGGCAGGTCGAAGTCGTCGTTGCCGACGGTGACGATGCCAGCGCCGCCGCTGGTCCCGCCCGAGAGGTCAGCCCACCAGACGTCCGCGAGCCCGAGGTGGTCGATGTCGGCGTAGACCGCAGAGAGCACGAGGTCACCCGCGAGGATCGCCCAGTAGTCCCACTTCTTGTTGACGCCGAACTCGCCGATCAGGTTGGCACGGTGCAGCGGGCGACGTGACCAGCCGAGTGCGGCGCGGTTGAGGCGCGTTCCGTCGGGCGTGCAGAGGTCGACCTCCGCGGTGAGCTCGTTCTCGTGGGTCACCGCGGGGAGCATTGCAGACCCGTTCCTGAGCCGATCGTCAGTGGCTCCTCGCCGGAACGCTCCTGGGGCGAGCTGACCAGCGATCACAGCATTCGACCGTGCTCGAACCCCGGGGGACCAATCCTCATACGAATACTTGACAAGTCGCGCCCGCTCGGAGACTATTCAAGGGTTCACTTGAGCAAGGGGAGCCGCGGTGCCGGACGAGGGTGCGAGCGAAGAGGTCCACGACGCCGGAGAGCTCGGCTGCGGGGACGGACTCGCGGCCTGGTTCCGGGAGCGGTTGCGCGAGACCCCGACCGGCGTGGTGCTCTGCTCGGTCGTGCGTGACCCTTCTGCGCGAGTCGAACTGCCCGCACTGGCCCGCTTGATGGGCCAGCGCGTCGTTTCCGTAGAGGCGCTCGACGAGGGTCTCGCAATCAGAGTGGAGAAGATCACATGACCGACAAGCTCCTGTTCAACTGCACGCACGGCGCCGACGACGCGGAGCGGGCCACGCTGCCGTTCGTCGCCGCCAACGTCGCAGCCGTCGCCGGCCAGCAGGCCGTCGTGCTCTGCACCATCGACGCGGTGTGGCTCGGCACGATCGGCGGGACCGAGAACGTCGCGGCCGACGGATACCCCGCGCTGTCCGCGCTCTACGAGGAGTTCATCGGCAACGGCGGCGAGGTGTGGCTGTGCGGCGCCTGCACCAAGCCGCGCAACATCGGCGAAGACCAGGTCGGCAAGGGTGCCCGCATCGTCGGCGCCGCCGCGGTGATCGAAGAGATCGTCAACGGCGCCAAGACGGTCGCCTTCGCATAGGGGCACGAGGCTCACGGCCGCCGAGGTGGCGGCGCTCGACCCGAACAAGCTCACGGGCAGAATCGGCAAGCGCGTCATCCACCCCGGCGGCTCGAGCCCGCCGCCCGCGCGCGGCGGAGCACGTGCGCCAGGCGCAGGCCCCCCGCCCAGAGGCAGGGATGTCCGAAGTGCGAACCCGGTAGCCTGGCGTGCATGGTCGCCTCGACGTCATCGAGAGCGCTGGCCAAGGTTTCGGTGGTCGACGATCACCGGTCGTTCGCCTACGCCGCCCTGAGCGCGGCGCGGCTCGACGTGGTCCGGGACCTTCGGACCCACGATGGTTGACGGTCCACGCGAAGATCGCGAGGGGTTCGACGTGGTGGCGATGGCGGCGTCCGCTGGGGGCGTCGGGGCACTGAGCACCGTGCTGGGCGGTCTGCCCGGGGACCTGCCCGTGCCCGTCCTCGTCGTCCAACACCTCGATCGTCGACACCGCACGGTCATCGCCGAGGTCCTCGGGCGACGAACCGAGCTCGCGGTGAAGCTGGCCGAGGACCGCGAGGCAGTGCGCCCGTGCACGATCTACATCGCTCCTCCCGATCGACACATGCTGGTCGGGCCGGGCGGGTCGCTGCGGCTCACCGATACCGAGCTCGTGCACTTCGTGCGCCCGTCGGCAGACCTGCTGCTCGAGTCGGTCGCGGGGGCCTACGGTGGACGAGCGATCGCCGTGGTGCTCACGGGCACCGGCGTCGACGGAGCGATGGGGGTGCGGGCGATCAAGACCAGAGGGGGCACCGTGATCGTCGAGGATCCGGAGACCGCAGAGTTCAGTGGCATGCCGAGCGCCGCCGTCGCGACCCAGACGGTCGACTTCGTCCTCCCACTCGGCGAGATCGCACCGGTGCTCGCACGGCTCGTGATGGACTCAAGAGGCGCAACATGACCGATGAGCCGCAGAGCGAAGCCGAAGGAGACGGCCTCAGCGAGCTCCTCACGTTCATCACCGACTCACGGGCGATCGACTTCGGCGGCTACAAGCGCACCTCGCTCACGCGGCGCATCGCGAAGCGGATGGACGACGTCGGGGTGTCCAACTACGCGGACTACCGCGACCTCCTCGAGACCGACACCGAGGAGTTCCGGTTCCTGTTCGACACGGTGC
Organism: Microthrixaceae bacterium; assembly: GCA_052390255.1. Classification (GTDB taxonomy): domain Bacteria; phylum Actinomycetota; class Acidimicrobiia; order Acidimicrobiales; family VFJN01; genus VFJN01. The sequence continues at coordinate 15,912 of JBQTHC010000096.1, read as the reverse complement.
TCATCAACGTCACCAGCTTCTTCCGCGACGCGCGGGCATGGGAGTACCTGCGCGGCACCGTCGTGCCCGAGATCGTCGAGCTCGCGGGTGGGGACGAGATCCGGGTGTGGAGCGCCGGGTGCTCCACGGGTGAGGAGGCGTACTCGCTCGCGATGGTCTTCGCGGAGGAGCTCGGCATCGACGAGTTCCGCGAGCGCGTGAAGATCTACGCCACCGACCTCGACGAGGATGCCTTGCGCCAGGCGCGCCTCGGCGTGTACTCGTCCAAGGCGCTCGACCCGTTGACGCCCGAGCTGATCGAGCGGTACTTCGAGGCGACGGGCACGAGCTACGCGTTCCGACCCGAGATGCGACGCAAGGTGATCTACGGCAGGCACGACATCACCCACGACGCCCCCATCTCGCGCCTTCACCTGCTGGCGTGCCGGAACACGCTGATGTACTTCAACGCCGAGACACAGGCACAGGTGCTCGACCGCTTCCACTTCGCGGTGCGCGACGACTGCGTGCTCTTCCTGGGCAAGGCAGAGATGCTGCTGTCCGACGGGCAGCGGTTCGAGGCGATCAGCATGCCGCACCGCATGTTCCGGCGACGGCCGGGCGTGCACGCCTACCGGCCGGTCACGACGCAGGTCGCGCTCGAAGCTCCGACCATTCCTGAAGCCTCGTTGCGGCAGCGTCAGCTGCGCGACCTCGCACTCGACGTGAGCCCCCTTGCGCAGCTCGTCGTCGACATCAACGGAACGCTCGTGCTGGTGAACAACCAGGCGCAGGCGATGTTCGGCATCGCCGAGCGCGACGAGGGCCGTCCCCTGCGCGACCTTGAGGTGTCGTACCGACCTGTCGAGCTCCGGTCGCTCATCGAGCGGGCGCAGTCCGAGCGCCGAACCGTGCGCCTCACCAGCTTGGAGCGACGGCTCGGCCCGGGTGAGACCCACTACCTCGACGTGCAGGTGCAGCCGCTGATCAGCGGCGACGGCGTCGTCCTGGGCGTCGACGTGACCTTCGCCGACACCACCGCGTTCGTACGGGTGCAGGAGGAGGCCAAGCGGGCGAGCCAGGAGCTCGAGACCGCGTACGAAGAGCTCCAATCCACCAACGAAGAGCTCGAGACCACCAACGAAGAGCTCCAATCCAGCAACGAAGAGCTCGAGACGATGAACGAGGAGCTCCGCGCGCGCACCAGCGAGCTCGACGAGGTCGCGATCTACCTGGAGTCGATCCTTGGAGGCCTGCCGACTGCGGTGGCCGTGCTCGACCCGACGCTGCGAGTGCGGAGCTGGAACGCTCGGGCAGCGGACATGTGGGGGCTGCGGCCCGACGAGGTCGTCGACACGCCGTTCTTCGCGCTCGACTTCGGGCTCCCGATCAGCGAGCTGCGCGATCTCGTTCGCAACACCCTCGACGACGGCGCCGACCACACGATCGAGGTCCCGGCGGTCAACCGGCTCGGGCGCCACATCACCTGCGAGGTCACGATCACTCGCCTCGGTGCAGCTCGCCAGGGAGTCGTGGTGTCGATGGAGGATCGGACTCCGGCGTGAAGCGGCGGCGGCGGGCGGAGGAGGCGCCAGCTGGCCTGGCCGAGACGCTCGAGCGCGAGCGCACGCGGTATCGGACGCTGTTCGATCGCGCGCCCGACCCCTACCTCGTGACGGATGAGCAAGCCGTGATCCTCGAGCACAACCGGCGTTCCGCCGAGCTGCTTGCAGCCCGGAACCGCGGCGCGCTCGTGCTGTGCATCGCGCCGAGCGACCGCGCCAAGTTCCATCGGTTCGTCGACAGCCTGGGCTCGGGCGCGCACGATGTCTTCGACGTCAACACGACCGCGGGGGTGCTGCGCATGGAGGCGCTGGCCCGCAGGCTCGAGGGCGGGGAGCTGCTGTGGTTGTTCCGCGACGTGACCGAGCTCGAGGCGGCCCGCCGCCGAGCGGTCGAGCACGCCAGGCAGGACCGCCTCCTGGCTGAGCAGCTTCGCGAGGTCGACGACATGCGACGGGCCTTCGTCCTGGCCGTGTCGCATGACCTGCGGACCCCGCTTTCCGCGATCTTGGGGCTGGCCGAGACGCTCGTCGCCCACCCGAACCTCGCTGCGGAGGACCAAGCGCAGATCCATGCGCAGATCGTGCAGTCGAGCCAGCGCGTGCTCGACCTCTTCACAGGCCTCATGGACCTCGAGCGCCTCGAGCGCCAGGAGGTCGCCGTGCGGCGTCAAGAGACGGGGCTCAGGCCGCTGGTGACGGAGGCGCTGTCGCACGTCGACCTGGGCTCCCGGACGCCGGTCGTCGACGTCGAGGACACCGTCGCGTCGCTGGATCCGCTCATCGTCACGTCGATCATCGAGAACCTCCTGCGAAACGTCGCACGTCACACGCCGCAGGACGCCCACGTGTGGCTGCGGTGCCGACGGGAGCCCGACGGCGTCTGGATTGCTGTCGAGGACGACGGCGACGGGGTTCCACCGGAGGCGCGGCCGACGATCTTCGAGCTGTTCCACCGATCGCATGCATCCGGGCTCGCGGGCGGGCTCGGCGTGGGGCTCGCGCTCGTCCGACGCTTCGCGACGCTGCACGGCGGGTATGCCCGGTACGCGGAGCGGCTCGGCGGCGGGGCCTCGTTCCAGGTGGTCGTCGCCGAGCAATGATGCGTCTCTCCGGGCCGGCAGGATCGCCGCTACAGGAGACCGTCGATCGACGAGAGCGGTTGGTCACCGCGCAGGTAGGCGAGCACGCGGTCGATCAGGGCGTCGGCGGCGGGCGGGCCCTCCCATCGGAGGGTGAGCTCATCGTTGACTGACTCGATCGCGAAGCCCCAGAACTGACAGCAGCGCTTCTCGTCGATCGCGAAGCGGCGGAGATCCGCGTCAACGTCGACGTCGTTCACGAAGTGCAGGAGCATGCCCCGCTCGGTCCGATCGACGCGGCGGAGGTGGTGCCGCAGTTTTTCGATGAGCTCGATGCGGTCGGTGATCTCGTGATCGCCGATCGTGCAGACGATGGGCGCCGTGGCGTCATGGATGGGGATCTTCTTCACGGTGCCTCCGCGAGCGATCGCTTCGTGGGGATCCCGGCTCGGAGCTGGCCCTCGACGCTGGTGAAGTCACGGGCGCTCAGCCACAAGCGCAGCAGGTGTCGGCGGTCAGCGAGCGCATCGTGGTCCTCGTAGGCCTCGCGCGCGTGGAGGATCTTCGCGTTGTTGAGCAGCTGGATGTCGCCCGGTCGAAACGCCATCTCGACGTGGAAGGCCGGGTCGTTCGCGATCGCTTCGATGAGCTCGAGCGCGTCACGCTGCTCCTGCGTCAGGCGCGGGACCATCGCGTGGCGCTGCGCATCGCGGATGTACCACCCGATGTAGAAGACGCGGGGTGCGCCGTTCACGTCGTTGAGGATCGGCATGGGGAACGCCGGATCCTCGCCAGGTGACTGCTCGTCGTTGCGGTCCCACCACATCGGCTCGTAGAGCACGTCGAGGAGATCTGGACGGCGACGAAGGATCTCGTTGTAGACCGCGTAGCTGCTCGCGAGGCGACTCTCACCACCCACGCGAGCCTCGCGGAGACACAGCAGGCCGATGATGTCGGCGCCGTCGGTGTGGAAGTCCTGCCGCTCACGCGTGCGGTAGAGGCGAACCTCGGGGCCGGTGCGCTCGACGCGCTCGTCGCGCACGTGGCCGAGCAGCGTGCCCTGAGCGTCTTGGCTCACGGGTGCGCCGAGGTGGAGGCCGAGCGCGAAGTACGCGAGCTCGATCTGGTCCTCGCTGAGCTGCTCGACGGGGAACCCGCGCAACAAGACGAACCCGTGGCCGTCGGCCAGGACGTGCACGACCTGCTCGAAGGTGTCCGCGAGCGACGGCAGCGCGACGTCGGCGAGCGCGAGCCCTTCGATGCCTCGCGTGCCGGCGGCCGCGCGCGCGACTGCAGCGATCTCCTCGCGCTGCGTGTCCGTGAGCTCGATCGTCCAGCGTGTTGGTGCGGCGAGATCGGCCGAGTGCCAGACGGCCGTCGACTCGATCGGCGCTCGCGTCGCGTGCGTCGCGGGCATCAGGAGCAGCAGGCGTCGGCCTTCGGGACCGACGCGCAGCACAGCGAGTCGCCCGTGTGGTCGTTGACCTTGGCTGAGCTCTCACCGAAGGCATCCGCGTCCGCGAGGACGGTGTAGATCTCCCAGGCCCCGTCAGGACCGTCGACCCACACCTTGTCCTGCTTCGCGAAGCAACAGGTGCCGCTCTCCTCCATCGACTCGACGCCTTCGTCGCTCAGCCGAGCCTGATGGGCCCACACCTCGTCGCTGGACTCGACCTCCACACCGAGGTGGTTGAGGCGGCTCTCGGCCCCTGCCTTCTCGAACAGGACGAGCTTCAGCGGCGGGTCCGCGATGGCGAAGTTCGCGTATCCGGGCTTGCGCTTGTTCGGCTCAGTGGCGAAGAGCTTCGAGTAGAAGAGGACGGCGGCGTCGACGTCGGGCACGTTGAGCGCGAGCTGGACACGAGACATGGTGATGGCCTCCGGGTTTGGTAACCTATGGACAGTCATCAATATATCGATGTTCGTCGATGAATGCAAGGTGAAGATGAGAAAGATCTCGACAGTCGACGCGTGCTGTGCCCCGCTGCTCACCGCACCCCTGGATGGGGCCGAGGCCGACGAGCTCGCGTCGGCGTTCAAGGCGTTGGCCGATCCGGTGCGCCTGCGGTTGCTGTCGCTGATCGCGGCTGCACCCGCGGGCACCGCGTGCAGCTGTGACCTCGAGGTCCCGGTGGGCAAGAGCCAGTCCACCGTCTCCCACCACCTCGCCGTCCTCGCCGACGCCGGGCTGATCACGAAGGAGAAGGTGGGACGCTGGGTGAACTGCTCGATCGTCCCGCAACGCGTCGAGGCGCTCCGCGAGGTGCTGAGCCGCTGACGTCAGGAGCGTCGCCTCAAGGCGTCGTTCGCGTGGGGCGAGCCATGGCCGCCTCGATGGCGGCGAGCGGGTCAGCACAGCCCTCCCCCGCGGCGATGCGTCCACCGAGCGCGACGGCTGCATCGCGGTAGCGCGGCGTGTCCAGCACCCGGCGCACCGCTCGTGAGATGGCGTCCGCGCTGGCGGTGGGCTTGATGCGAACGCCGCAACCGTGGTGCACGACCCTCGCCGCGGTGTCGTTCTGATCGCGCCCCATCGGCATGCACACCATTGGAACGCCGCCCACGAGCGCCTTGAGCGTCGTGCCGTGACCACAGTGGGTCACCACTGCCGCCGCCTCGGGCAGGATTCGAGCGTGCGGAGCGCTCTGCACGACGCGCACGTCGCCGACACCTGACCGCGACGGAACGCCAGCGAGGTCGACACCGGCCCCGAGGGTCACCAAGCCGCGAACCGGCAACGAGGCAAGCGCGTCCGAGATCGCGTTCAGCACCCCGACCTGGCCCTGGAACCCCGACGACAGCGACGCGAGCACGAGCGGCCGATCGTCCGCTGCGGGCCACGGCGACTCCCACTCGCTCACCCACGCAGGGTCGTCGAGCACGGGACCCACGTATGAGATCGTCGACGGCTGGTGCGGCGAGGTGAAGTCGAACAGCGGCGAGCTGCACACCAGCGTCTGCCCCACCAGCATCTGGTCGATGGTGCTCGCTGCGGGTGCGAGGCCGTAGGCCCTCCGGGTCTCGTTCAGCGCAGGCAGCGCGCGATCGAACAGCCGGCGGGTCATCGCGCGCATCCCCGGGTCGCGCAGGCGGGCAAGCGGGCCGTTGGACGGCGCGAACCCCGGGCCGAACGGCGGGATGCCCTTGGTCGGGAGGATCCAGCAGTTCGGCATGACGCTGACGATGGGGATCCCGCGGGCTTCGGCTGGGATCTTCGCGGACGGGAGAGCGAAGTCGACGACGACGACGTCGAACGGCTCGGCCTCGAGGAGCGCATCCACGTCGGCCGCCCACCGTGGCGCGGGGTCGGCGAGGAAGTCGCGCATGTACACCTGCATGGCCCGCAACGGGTTGTGGTACTCCCAGTCCTTGACCACCGCGTCCTCGGCGCGACGTGACGCCGCGTGCGGCGCAGTGGTCCACGGGCTGAACGTGCAGTCGACCGCCTTCGCCTCCGGCTCGATCGGCGGATCGGCGAGCACGTGCACGTCGTGCCCTGCCCGCCGCAGCCGGCCTGCCAGCGCCAGCTCGACGGGCACCACCCCGCCGCCGTCCCACGTGATCACGAGCACTCGTCCGCCTGAACCGATCGCCGCACCCTCGATCATCGTCCCCCTGACACATTGATACGATCATGACTCATATGATTTATTGGCTTGAGTCAAACTCTCGTGAAGTAGGTTGTCAAGTGATCGCTCCCCCCGAACGAGGTCACCTCCAGTGACAGCCTCCCGCACGAAGGCGACACGCCCCTATGAGATGCGCAAGCGCGCCCAGAACGTCGAGGCGACGCGCGAGCGGATCCTCCAGGCGACCTACGACCTGATCCTCGAGTGCACCTACGACGACCTGACCCTGCAACGAGTCGCGGATCAAGCAGACACCACCTTCCAGACGGTCCTGCGCCACTTCGGCTCGAAGGACGACCTCATCGGTGCGGTCGCGGCGTGGGCCTCACCCCGCGAGTTCGCCCGCCGCCAGGCGCGTCCGAGTGACGTGGACGACGTCGTTCGCGTGCTCTGCGCGCGCTACGAGGAGACCGCTGGATCCATCCTGCGCTGGGAGGCCCTCGAAGACCGGATCGAGGTGATCGGCGCCGCGATGCGCGAGGTGCGGCGCGGGCACCGCGCGTGGCTCGCGAACGTGTTCCGTGCCGAACTCGAGTCGCTGGGCGCCAGCGAGCGCAACGAGAAGCTCGCGCTGCTCTACGCGGCGACCGACATCAACACCTGGCGGCTCTGGCGCCACCACCTCGGTCTCTCCGCCGAACGGACCCGCCGTGCGATGCGGCGGCTGCTCGCCGCTGCGCTCGCGGCCTGACGTTCACGCCGGCGGTACGCTCCGCATCCGTGGTGACGTGGGGGGAGTTCGAGCGGGCCGAACCGGAGCTCGCCGAGCGGGTGCGGCGCCTGTTCGACGCGGGTCGCCACAAGACCATCGCAACCCTGCGCGCCGACGGCTCGCCTCGCATCTCGGGCATCGAGTGCGAGTTCGTCGACGGCAACCTCCAGTTCGGCTCGATGACGGGGGCGCGCAAGGGTGCCGACCTCTGGCGTGATCCGCGCTTCGCCCTGCACGGCCCCACCTTCCACGCCGTCGAGGGCCAAGAGCGCGACTGGCCGGGCGAGGCGAAGGTCGCCGGTCGTGCGGTCCCAGCGGGCCCGGTCGTCAGCACCGACGCGAACGTTCCGCCACCTGAGGGTGAGATGTTCGTGGCTGACATCGCGGAGGTCGTCGTGACCGCGCTCGATGAGGAGGCCACGATGCTCGTCATCGACTCCTGGACGCCGCAGCGAGGACGCCGAAGGGTCGAGCGCGCGTAGCCGTCAGGTCGCAGATCCCCCGAGCAAGCGGTGGTCGTCGCCGTGGATCTCGCAACCGCCGCGCAGCCCGGGCGGCGAGGTGGCAGACTATCTGCGTGCGTGCGCAGATAGACAGGGAGCCGGGCGACGCGGAGTTCGAAGCCGCGGCCGAGACGCTCAAGCTCCTCGCCGATCCGACGCGGCTGCGGATCCTGTGGGCGCTGCTCCACGGCGAGCACGCCGTCAACGAGCTCGCCGACCACGTGGGCGTGCGCCCTCCAGCGGTGTCGCAGCACCTCGCCAAGCTGCGCCTGGCGGGACTCGTCCGCACGCGGCGCGACGGCAACCGCATCTTCTACGCCGCCGAGAACGATCACATCGAACGCCTCGCGGCCGAGGCGCTCCTCCAGGCCGACCACCAGGTGACCGGCGGCCGTCATCACCGAGCCAGCGCGAAGCGAACAGCATGAACGTCGACGCGGCGCATGGCCACGCCCACCCGCACGACGATGACCACCACTCGCACGACCACGCTCACGCCCGTGGCCTGCGCGGCGCCCTCGCGGCGATCTTCCGTCCACACAGCCACGACGCCGCCGACTCCATCGACACTGCGCTCGAGGCCAGCGAGCGCGGGATCCGAGCGGTCACGATCTCGTTCGTCGCGCTGTTCGTCACGGCGGTCGTCCAAGTGGTCATCGTCGTGTACACCGGCGCGGTTGCCCTCCTCGCGGACACGATCCACAACCTCTCCGATGCGCTCACCGCGGTGCCGCTCTTCATCGCGTTCCGGCTCAGCCGGCGCCGGCCGACGCAGCGCTACACCTACGGCTTCGGCCGCGCCGAGGACATCGCCGGCATCTTCGTCATCGCCATGATCGCTCTTTCAGCGATCGTGGCCGGCTGGGAGGCGATCAATCGGCTCGTCCACCCTCGCCCCATCGAGCACATCGGCGTGCTGGTCCTCGCCGGTCTCGTCGGCTTCGCCGGAAACGAGCTCGTCGCGCTGTTCCGCATCCGGGAAGGCCAAGCCATCGGGTCTGCCGCGCTCGTCGCGGACGGCTACCACGCCCGCACCGACGGCTTCACGTCACTTGCCGTGGCCCTCGGGGCCCTCGGCGTGTGGGCGGGGTTCGCGCGAGCCGACCCGATCGTCGGCCTCGGCATCTCCGTCGCGATCTTCGTGGTGCTCTGGGGCGCCGCGCGCCAGATCTACTACCGGCTCATGGACGCGGTCGATCCGGCGATCGTCGACCGGCTCACGACGATCAGCGCCGGGATCGATGGCGTGCACGACGTGGGCGAGCCCAAGGTGCGGTGGCTCGGGCATCGCCTCGTCGCCGACCTCGACATCACCGTCGCCGCCGACCTTCCCGTGCGAGCCGGACATGCGATCGCCGAGTCAGCACGCCATGAGCTGCTCCACCAGATCGCGCATCTCGACGACGTGCACGTCCACGTCAACCCGGACGACCCCGACGCGCACGCCACCACCACGCACCACCACTGAGCGGGCTCCCTTGCTGAACGCGGAGAACAGCGCGTGCGGCGCCGGTCAGGTCGGGTCAGCGGGGGCGATGAGACCGGTGCGGCGCGTGCCGTTCTCGCCGTATGCGATCGATGCCCACAGGTCGAGGAGGCGGTCGACCAGGTCGAGCTTGTCGAGTCCGCCCAGGCGCACTGATCGAAAGCCGCTGTCGGTGATGAGTGCGCCAGCAACCTCCGCCGCGGTGCCGTCGGTGCTCGCCCAGTAGAGGTCGGTCGTGAGCCCGGCGACGATGGGATCGGCGATCACCTCCCAACCGATCGAGTTGAACGCCCGCGCGTACCCGGCCTCGGGCGCGGCACGCTCGACGGCAGCACGCGCGTTGATCGGATCGGGTGACGCGGCGAGGTTGTTGGTGGCATCGATCAGCGTGGCGGCGCCGAGCGTGGGCCCGACCACCGCCATGACCTCCTCGGCGACCACGCCGGGAACGGCGAGCAGCACGGCGTCAGCCTCCGCCGCCGCCTCACCGAGGGGCGCGATCCGGGCATCGATCCCGCTTGTTGTCTCCCGGGCGCGGTCAGGATCGCGCGCGCCGATCGTCACGACGTTGCCGGCCTCGGACCATCGAGCTGCGAGCGCGCCTCCGACCTTGCCTGCGCCGATCACTGTGACGTTCATGAGGGACCTCCGTGGTCATCTGGGGGCGTCTCACCGCGGGTGGTGAGCACGAGCTTTCCGGTGCTGCGTCGCGACTCGAGCAGCCGGTGGGCCTGCGCGGCATCGGCGAGCGAGAACGTGCCGCCGATCGGCGCGTGGAGGTCACCCGAGGCGGCGGCGGCGAGAACCTGCTCGGCGTCGGCTCGAGCTTCGGCCGGCGTCGGGTACGGGGCCAGCCCGCTCGACACGGTCACCCCGCGCCGAGCGACCTCGTCGGTGCTGAACATCGTGCCCGCGCCGCTCGCCCAGCCGAAGACCACCATCGTTCCGTGGCCGGGGGCGGTCGAGAGGAACGCGAGCCGACCCGTCTCTCCGCCGACGCTCTCGAGCGCGACGTCGACGCCAGCCCCATCCGTGGCCTCGAGCACCTCGCCGACCCAGGATCCCTTCGAGCCGTCGACCACCAGGGTCGCGCCGAGCTGTGCGGGCAGCGCGGCCTTGGAGGCGTCGCCCACCACAGCGACCACCGTGGCGCCGAGCGCGCTGACGAGTTGCACGAGGAGGATCCCAGTGCTCCCAGCGGCGGCGGAGATGAGCGCCGTGTCGCCCCGCTTGATGCCGGCGCGGCGGAGGATGCGCAGCGCGGAGCGGCCCGACTGGAACACGCCCGCAGCGTGCTGGATCGACAGACCTGCCGGCACCAGGAAGACGTCCCCGACGGCGGCGAGGACGAGCTCGGCGTAGCCGCCGCAGATCCCGGTGGCGGCGGCGACGACCTGGCCGACGAGCTCGTCGTCCACCCCGTCACCCACCGCCGCCACCGACCCGACCGCGTCGTAGCCCGGGATGAACGGCAGCCTCGCCGGCAGATCGCCGGAACGGAACCGAGCGTCGGCGAGGTTCACCCCCGCGGCGGCCACCTCGATCAGCACCTGGCCAGGGCCCGGGGTCGGATCTGGCAGGTCGGTGAGGGTCAGCACCTCCGGCGGACCGGTCTCGAACACCTGGATTGCCCGCACGACGCCCCTCCCCGCTTCCCTGATCCATACTAGAAGAACGTTCTTTCAGTACGCACTTCGAGTATGGTTTTGGGGCATGGCCGTGTCAACCCGGAGTCGAACCATCCAAGCCCGCTCGCTCACGGCCATCGCCGCGATCACGGGAGCGGCCCGCGCCTGCTTCGTGGAGCGGGGCTACGAGGCGACGACCGTCGAGGAGATCGCCGAGCGAGCGGCGCGCACGAAGGGCGCCGTGTACCACCACTTCGCCGACAAGACCGAGCTGTTCCGACACGTGTTCATGGAGGAGCAGCGCACGCTCGCCGCGCGGGTCGTCGCGTCAGCCTCGTCCCCCGACCCCGTCGCCGCGCTCCTCAACGGCGTCGAGATCTACCTCCACCACATCGCCGAGCAGCCTGACGCCGCCGCACTCACCCTGATCGAGGCCCCGAAGGTGCTCGGCTGGCAGGAGTGGCGCACCTGCGACGACGGCCCGTTCCGACGAGAGCTCGTCGCGACGCTCACCGCCATCGACACCGCGGGCCGCCTCCGCGGCCCCACCGACGTCCAAGCGCTCGCCGACGCGCTGCTCGGGGCGATCACCGAGTGCGCCCGGTGCGTTGCCTCGTCCGAGGACCCGCCCGCGACCGCGGCCCGCCACGCGGCGACCATTCGTCAAGTCGTCGCCGACCTCACCCGCCCATGAGCTAGAGGTGGGCGCGCGCCAGCGAGCGGGTCGCGAGCGCGACTGCGAGCGTGGCGTAGGCAGCCAGGACGATGGCGCTGGGGATCTGACCGAGCAGCTGCGCGTCGGGACTGAAGGTCAGTGCGAGCCCGGCGGACGACGGAAGCAGACGTCCGACCTCGGGAAGCCCGAGCACCACGGGCGGCTCGATGACCAGCACCCACACCAACAGGCTCGCGACGACGGCCGTCGTGTTGGCGGTCAGCGAACCGACCGCGGTGCCGACGAGTGCGAACATGCCCGACGCGAGCACGACCCCGAGCAGCGAGCGCGCCACGAGCGTCGAGGTCACGTCGAACGACGCGTCGCGGAGCGCGAACACCGCGATCGAGGTGACGATCGCGGTGACGGCTCCCAGGATGCCGTAGCCGACGCCGACCGCCGCGAGCACGATCGCCTTGGCGCGCAGCCACCGCGTTCGTGACGGGTCCGTGAGCAGGCGTTGGTCGATGAACCCGAACCGGCGGTCGGTGCTCGAGGCGTACGCGCCGGCCAAGAGCGCGAAGACCAGCGCCGGGACCGTGGCGGAGTGGAGCGCGAGGCGCGTCGGTCCGTCACCCTCGAGGCTGTCGAGCACCACGAGGTTCGCGGTGCCGCTGATCACGGCCAGCACGACCGAGCCGACCAACATGGCCCGCGCCACCGGCATCGCGAGCGCTGCCGTCAGCTCGGTGCGCAGCGCGCGCGACCAAGGCGAGCGTCTGGCCGTGTCGAGCGTGGCGATCACGATGCCGCCGCCGACAGGAGGAGCTCCTCGATCGAGTCGACGCCGGCGGCGCCGAGCACGCCGTGTGTCGGTCCGTTCGCGACGAGGCGACCCCGATCGATCACGACGAGATGGTCGACGACCGTCGCGAGCTCGGCGAGCTGATGGGTGGCAAGGAACACCGCCGTCCCGCCATCGGCGCGCGCCCGGAGCAGCTCGCGCAGCCAGCGGATGCCGGCGGGGTCGAGGCCGCTCGAGGGCTCATCGAGCACGAGGATCGACGGGTGCGACAGCAGGGCCGTGGCGAGCGCGAGGCGTTGGCGCATCCCCGTGGAGTACGTGCCGACTCGGCGATCGGCGGCGTCGGTGAGCCCGACGCGCGCAAGGGCCTCGTCGATCCCGTGCTCGGACAGGCCCGCCGCGGTGCTCACCAGGCGCAGGTGCCGACGACCCGAGACCCCGGGATGGGCCCCGAGCCGGTCGAGGGCCGCACCGACGACCTGGCGGGGCTCGGGCCACTCCACGAGGCGGCGTCCGGCGACGAGCGCATCGCCCTCGTCGGGGATGCTGAGGCCGAGCAGGAGCCGCATCGTGGTGGTCTTTCCTGAGCCGTTGCCGCCGACGAAGCCGGTGACGGCCCCATAGGGCACGGTGAACGACAGCCGGTCGACGGCGAGGAGGTCGCCGAAGCGCTTGCTGAGCCCCCGCGCCTCGATGGCCGGCGGATCCTCGCGTCTGCTCACGACGACGTCGTCCTCGTGCGGCGCTGCCACGCGGCGCGGATCCCGAGCAGGACGAGTCCAAGACCGAGATGACCAACAGCGACGGTGGCCACCACCACGGAGGCCAGGTGAACGCTGGCGGCGGTGCCGACAGCCCCCACCGCGAGAAGCGCGAGCGGCACGTGCTGGACCACCTGGCGGAGGCGGGAAGGGGGTGGAGGAGTGTTGTCGAACATCATGTTCGATAACGTAGGAGCGCCGATCCGGCTCCACCACCGACAGATCGTCCGATCCGTTCGGTACCGAACATCGCAGCGAGATCGGCCGGAAACATGTTCGGACGGACCGAGGAGACGACACGTTGGATCGCCGCATCTTGCGCACCCGTGAAGCGATCACGTACGCGCTGTTCGAGCTGGTCAAGGAACGCCGCTGGGAGAAGATCACCGTCCAGCAGCTGCTCGACCGGGCCCAGGTGAGCCGCTCCACGTTCTACGCGCACTACGAGAGCAAGCTCGACGTGCTGACCAGCGGCGTCCCCGATGTGACCGGTCTGATCGCCGTCGACCCGACCACCGGTGCCCTCGACCTCGTCGGTGTGTTCGAGCACGCCGACGAGGTGGCCGACGTGTTCGGCGCGCTCCTGTCGCAGCCGGTCCTCGGCGACATCTCGACCGCGCTCGAACGCGGTCTTCGCGACCGGCTCGACCAGATGATCGACCACCGCAGCTCGCCTCGACTGAGCGAGTTCCTCGCCGGCGCGCTCATGTCGACGCTGCGAACCTACGTGACTCGTCCCGACCGACCTCCGCCGCGCGAGGTCGCTGCCGAGATCGAGGGCTACGTCGCCCGACTCGTGTCCGCGTAGCGGCGATCGGGCCGGAGCTCAGCGCGTCGTCAGACCGCTGGCAGCGGCGGGTGGGCGAGGGTCTCATCGACGCACCGAGCCAGCTCGCGTGCCATCGACTCGAGCGCCGGAGCGTCGAACGCGACCAGCGGATCCAGGCAGCGAAGCTCGGTCGCGCCGTTGCGTTCGATGACCGTGAGCTTGAGGGGTGCGTGGACGGCCATCGCCGGGTCGACCTGGAGCACCTGGGCCATGAACCGGGGGTGGAAGGCGAGCACCTGGCGCACCTCGGGTACCTCGTGCCCGGCGGCGGCCATGATCCGGGTCGTGTCGACGATCCCGAGCACCAGCAACCCGCAGTCGGACAGTCGGGCCAGCAGCAGGTCCAACGCGGGCGCGAACGACAACGGCCACAGCGCTGACCGCTGGTCCGCCGGGTGACTCGACGGAGCCAAGGCGCACCTCATAGCGCCTCTGGGAAGTCAAGCGTGGGCTCGGCGACCTCAGGTAGCCGTGACATTGCCGGTCCCTTCTCTAGTGGTTGGCAGTTGGGCTTCTGCGAGCAGCACCTCGGCGGCGCGGCGCGCGACGGTCGCCGGGAGGGGCGACTGCGCTCGGACCGCGCCGGCGATGGCCCCGTCGACCAGCAGCATCAGCTGGTGCGCGAGGTCGCCCGGCTCGTCGTGGCCGGCGTCGGACAGAAGGCTCTCGAGGTACTGGCGGACCCGGGCCTTGTGTGCCACGGCGGCCCGATGTGCCGGATGCGCGGCGTCGGGGAACTCGGCGATGGTGTTGATGAACGCGCAGCCTCGAAAGCCCCAGGCCTCGACACGTTCCGCGATCGCATCGAAGACGACCAGAGGCCGCTCGAACACATCGTCGGCGAGCGCCTCGACGCGCTCGGCCAGCCACGCCCGCCACAGCTCGTCGCGGCGCTCGATGAACGCGACCACCAGGTCGTCCTTCGTTCTGAAGTGGCGGTACAGCGTGGCCTTCGCCACGCCCGACTCCGCCAGGATGCGATCGACGCCCACCGCGCGGATCCCCTCCGCGTAGAACAGCCGACCCGCCACCTCCAGCACGTGCTCGCGTGGCGCCTCGACGGACGCGATCCCTCGCATCCGGCCATAGTAAGACAGGTCTGTCTTTCTTGCAACTCCCCGACAACCCAGGGGAACGGCTCATTCGGCGGAATACCCCGTAGGGTATAGCGGACCGCCGTACCCCTTCAAGGAGAGACCATGGACCTGCCCGAACAGACCATCGACGACCTCCTCAAGCGGCTGCGCCGCGTCGAGGGCCAGGTCCGCGGGATCCAGCAGATGCTCCTCGACGGCCGCGAGTGCCGCGACGTCGTCACCCAGATCTCCGCTGCCAGCAGTGCCCTCGACCAAGCCGGCTTCAAGCTCGTCGCCTCCGGACTCACCTACTGCCTCAACAACCCCGAACAGGCAGCCGACGAGGGCTACGGCCTCGAGGACGTGCAGAAGATGTTCATGAAGCTCGCGTAGCAGCGCGTCCCCGGCGGAGCGGGCGCCCTCGCAGGTCAGTGGGCGAAGTGGATGTGGGGGAGGCGCCGCTCGAGGACGCGGGGGAGCCACCAGTTGCGTCGGCCGAGCAGGCCCATGAGCGAGGGCACCAGCATCATGCGGACGACGGTGGCGTCGAGCAGCACCGCGACCGCGAGGGTGACGCCGAGCTCGGTCGGAGGGATCGGGCCGGTCACGCCGAAGGCGACGAACACCACGATCATGATGAGCGCGGCGTTGGTGATCGGCCGGCCGGTGCGGGCGATGCCATCGCGCACGGCGGTGCGGGTGTCGCCGGTCTCCTCGTAGCGCTCGCGGATCGCGGCGAGCAGGAACAGCTGGTAGTCCATCGACAGCCCGAAGAGCAGCGCGAAGAAGAACAGCGGCGCCCAGGCGTCGACGAAGCCCTGATGGTCGATGCCGAGCAGCCCGGCACCGATGCCGTGCTGGAAGACCAGGGTGGCGAACCCGAAGCTCGCCGCGACCCCGACCAGGTTCAACAGGACCGACGACACGGCGATGGTGACGCTTCGGAACACGACCAGCAGCAGCACGAACGCCACGGTCATGATCAGCCCGATGGCCAGCGGCGCCCGCCCGGTCAGCACGGCGGTCAGGTCGCGGTTCTGGGCGGCCGGCCCACCGACCCGGGCGTCGGGCACGGCGGTGTCGAGCCGGTCGCGCAGCGCGCCGACGAGATCGGAGGTCGCCTGGTCGTCGACGGCGGTGGCAGGGATGACCCGCACGACGGTGCGCCCCGTTGGCGCCGGCGTCGAGACGACGCGGGCGTCGAC
>JBQTHC010000095.1:0-7624 GCA_052390255.1 Microthrixaceae bacterium | reverse complement strand
GCACTCCGAGTCCGCCACCGCCGACGCGATCGCGGCAACCGCCGCGTGCGGTCGTCCACGGTGGGCCAAGCTCAGCCCCAACGTGACCGACATCGTCCCGATCGCGGACGCGGCGCGACGCGCCGGTGCCGAGGCCGTCACGCTCGTCAACACCGTCCTCGCGATGGCGATCGACGCCGACGACGGGACCTATCGACTCGGCTCCGCGGAGCGCGGCGGCGGGCTCTCCGGCCCGGCGATCCGCCCGATCGCCGTCCGAGCAGTCCATGACGTCCACACTGCGCTTCCAGGGCTGCCGATCGTCGGCGTCGGGGGAGTGGCGCGCGGCGTCGATGCGGCGGAGCTGATGCTCGCGGGTGCGAGCGCGGTGCAGGTCGGAACCGCCACCTTTGCCGACCCGCGCGCGCCCGCCCGGGTCCTGCGCGAGCTGGGCGAGTGGGCGCGTCGCACCGGCCGCCGCACGATCACCGAGGCCGTGGGCAGCGCCCACCGAAGGGAGAGCACCTCATGAACACGACCGCCGTCGAGGTCCCGCTGGAGGTCCGCTCGAAGCTCGCGCTCGTCCTCGACGTCGATGACGCAGTGGTCGCACTCCGCCTGGCGCGCGGCCTCCAGCCCTGGTTCGGCGTGGCGAAGGTCGGGCTCGAGCTGTACAGCGCGGCGGGCCCCGACATCGTCGGTGCGCTCACCGAGCTCGGGTACTCGGTGTTCTGCGACCTCAAGTTCCACGACATCCCCACCACGGTCGGTCGCGCGGCACGGGTGGTCGGCGCACTCGGAGCCACCTATCTCAACTTCCATGCCCAGGGCGGGGCGCCGATGTTGCGTGCCGGCGTCGAGGGGTTCTTCGAGGGCGCTTCCGACGCGGGCCTCCCCGCCCCGATCCCGCTGGCGGTGACCATCCTCACCAGCGAAGCGTCCGCTCCGCCCGACGTGCTGCGTTCCCGCGTGGCGGCAGCGCTCGACGCCGGGTGCGGAGGGATCGTCTGCGCCGCCTCCGACATCGCTGAGGCGAAGCGGCTGGGTCCGGACCTCGTTGCGGTGGTCCCCGGGATCCGCCTGGCGGGCACGCCCGTGCACGACCAGGCCCGAGCGGCGACCCCACAGGAGGCGATCGCTGCAGGCGCCGACCTGCTGGTCATCGGGCGAACCGTCACGAACGCCGAGTCCCCCGAGGAGGCGGCGGCCGCCATCGCGGCGTCGATCGCGCGTTAGGGTGCGCGGCATGCCGCAGCCTCCTGTCCTCACCCCCGAGCAGCGCGAGCAAGCACTGGCCAAGGCCGGTGAGGCGCGCCGTGCGCGCGCCGAGCTCAAGGAGAAGCTGAAGATGGGTTCGATCACGCTCGCTGAGCTCCTGGGTCAGGCGGCAGACAACGACCACGTCGGCAAGATGAAGGTGCTCGCGGTGATCGAGGCGCTGCCAGGTGTCGGGAAGGTCAAGGCGCGACGCACGATGGAGGAGATCGGCATCGCCGACACGCGACGCGTCCGCGGTCTCGGGGAGCAACAGCGCAAGGCGCTCCTCGAAGCGTTCAGCTGAGCCGCGTTGATCGTCGTCATCTCCGGCCCGGGTGGGGTTGGAAAGGGCACGCTCGTCGACCGGCTCGTCGCGGGCGACCCTCGCCTCTGGCTCAGCCGCTCCTGGACGACACGGGCGCCGCGCCCAGGCGAGCCGCTCACCGCCTACACCTTCGTGACCCGGGCCGAGTTCGACGCGCGGGTGGCCGCCGGTGGGTTCCTCGAGTGGGCGCCCTTCCTTGACTACCTCCAGGGCACCCCGACGCCGGATGCCCCCTCGGGGCGCGACGTCGTCCTCGAGATCGACGTGCAAGGCGCGCGCCAGGTCCTCGAGACGCACCCCGCGGCGCTCCTCATCTTCATCGAGGCGCCGAGTCGTGACGAGCAGCGCCGACGGCTGGAGGCGCGGGGTGACCCGCCCGAGAAGATCTCGCAGCGCCTCGCGATCGCCGATGCGGAGGCCTCCGCCGCCCGCAATCTCGGCATGCACATCGTCGTGAACGACGACCTGGACCAGGCGACGGCAGCGGTCGCGGAGCTCATCGCCAAGGGCCGGATTGCCGGTTGCTAGGGCCCCCGCTGGTAGCATCGGTGTCCCACTGCGAGCTGAAGAGGAACCGCCATGGCATCGCGCCACGACACGATGATGAACCCGGCGATCGAGGGGCTCCTCGAGCGCGCCGGCTCGAAGTTCACCTTGGTCACGCTCGGCGCCAAGCGGGCTCGCCAGATCAACTCGTACTACAACCAGCTCTCCGAGGGGCTCGGCACGGTCGTCCCGCCCCAGGTCTCGTCGTCGGCCCGCAAGCCGCTGTCCATCGCCTTCGAGGAGATCGACGCCGACAAGATCCTCGGCGTGTGGCCGGATCCCGAGGCCGAGGTCGATCCTGACGCGGTCGAGGGCGCCGAGTCCGCGGAGTAGGCCGGCGCGGGTGCCCATGCTCGAGGGCAAGCGCATCGTCCTCGGTGTCTCGGGGGGGATCGCCGCCTACAAGGCGGTCGAGATCTGCCGTCGCCTCGTCGACGCAGGCGCGCACGTCATCCCCGTGCTCACGGAGGGCTCGTTGCACTTCGTCGGTCGCACGACCTTCGACGCGCTTGGCTCTGAGCGCGCGTGGACATCGCTGTGGGACGAGGCCCACCCGATCCCGCACACGCACCTCGGACAGACCGCCGATCTCGTGCTCGTGGCCCCTGCGACCGCCCGCGTCATCGGTCTCTACGCCACCGGGATCAGCGAGGACCTCCTCACGAACGTCCTGCTGGCGACGCGCGCGCCGGTGCTCGTGTGCCCCGCCATGCACACCGAGATGTGGGAGCACCCGGCGGTGCGGGACAACCTCGCGGTCCTGCGGTCCCGTGGGGTCCACATCGTCGAGCCTGGAGTCGGGCGCCTTGCCGGCGGCGACGTAGGGGCGGGCCGCTTGGCGGAGCCCGCCGAGATCGTCGAGGCGGTCACGGCGCTGCTCGTCGCGACCCCGGCCCGCCACGATCTCGCGGACCTTCGCGTGCTCGTCACCGCGGGCGGCACGCGCGAGCCGATCGATCCCGTTCGCTTCATCGGCAACCGGTCTTCTGGGAAGCAGGGGCACGCGGTGGCCGAGGAGGCGGCGGCGCGCGGCGCGAAGGTCACCCTCGTCACAACGACGTCTCTCCCCGTGACCACGGGGATCGATGTCGTCCACGTTGCGACAGCGGCGGAGATGGAGCATGCGGTGCTCAGTCGGGCTGACGACGCGGACATCGTCGTGATGGCGGCGGCGGTCGCCGACTTCCGGCCGGTGGCGAGCAAGGCGCAGAAGCTCAAGAAGGCCGACGGCGTGCCTGCCGTGACGCTCGAGCCGACCACGGACATCCTCGCGGCCCTCGGCGAGCGGCGCCGCCCGGGGCAGACGCTCGTGGGGTTCGCCGCCGAGACGAACGACGTCCGCGTGAACGCCACCGCGAAGCTCACCCGCAAGGGCATCGACCTCATCGTCGCCAACGACGTCGCGGCCCCCGGCGTCGGCTTCGAGCACGACACGAACGCAGTGGTGATCCTCGGAGCCGACGGCTCGATCGAGGAGATCCCGCTCACCGACAAGCGGGCTGTGGCCCGTGCCATCCTCAACCAGGTCTCGACAACAAGGAGCCTTTCGTGACACGCCAGTGGACCTTCACCTCGGAGTCTGTGACCGAGGGTCACCCCGACAAGATGGCCGACCAGATCTCCGACTCGATCCTCGACGCCATCCTGGCGGAGGATCCGACGGCGCGAGTGGCCTGCGAGACGATGGTCACCACCGGCCTCGCGATCGTCGCGGGCGAGATCACCACGTCTGCGTACGTGGAGATCCCGAGCATCGTGCGAGAGACGATCAAGTCGATCGGCTACGACCGCGAGTCGGTCGGCTTCGACGGCAACACGTGCGGCGTGATGACCTCGATCGATCCGCAGTCGCCCGACATCGCGCAAGGCGTCGACACGGCGCTCGAGACGCGCAGCGGCACGTCTGGCGAGGACGTCCTCAACGCACAGGGCGCCGGCGACCAAGGGATGATGTTCGGCTACGCCTGCGTCGAGACCGATGACCTGATGCCGATGCCGATCTGGCTCGCGCACCGCCTCGCGCACCGTCTCTCTGAGGTGCGCAAGGCCGGGATCATTCCCTACCTCCGGCCCGATGGGAAGACGCAGGTCACGGTCGACTACGAGGACAACGTCCCCAAGCGCCTCACCACCGTGCTGATCTCCACGCAGCACCAGCCCGGCCTCGACCCGGAGACGCTCATCAAGCCCGACCTCATCGAGCACGTCATCAACCCTCTGCTCCCGTCCAACATCGACACCTCCGACGTCAAGGTGCTCGTCAACCCCACGGGCAGCTTCGAGCTCGGCGGGCCCCACGCCGACTGCGGCCTGACCGGTCGGAAGATCATCGTGGACACCTCCGGCGGCGCCGCCCGCCATGGTGGCGGTGCGTTCTCCGGGAAGGACCCCTCGAAGGTCGACCGCTCGGCCGCGTACGCGGCCCGATGGGTCGCGAAGAACGTCGTCGCGGCTGGCGCCGCCACCCGCTGCGAGGTGCAGGTCGCGTACGCGATCGGTGTCGCGCAGCCGGTGTCGATCTTGGTCGAGACCTTCGACAGCGAGACGGTCGATCCGGCCAAGATCAGCGATGCGGTCCGCCAGATCTTCGATCTGCGCCCCGCTGCGATCATCCGCGATCTCGACCTGCGCCGTCCGATCTACCGCAAGACGGCGGCCTACGGGCACTTCGGCCGCAGTGACAAGGACCTCACCTGGGAGCAGACGTCCCGGGTCGAGGATCTCAAGTCGGCGCTCGGTCTCTGACCAGCGCACTCCCCGTGCCCCAGCGCGTCGTCCGGGTCCTGCCCGACGTCGCTGCGATCGACAAGACCTTCGACTACCTGGTCCCAGAGCCGATTCGGGATCAGGTGCGCGTCGGCGACCTCGTGCGCATCGATCTGCACGGTCGCCGGGTGGGCGGTTGGATCGTCGAGCTCGACGCGCAACCGCCCGAGGGCGTCGAGCTCCGTCCGATCGCCAAGCGGACGGGGCTCGGGCCGCCACCCGAGATCATCGAGCTCGCCCACTGGGCGGCACGGCGCTGGGCAGGTCGAGCTGCTTCGCTTCTGAAGTCGGCCTCGCCCGAACGGGCGGTTCTCGCCTTGCCCACGCCGCGCTCCGGGACGGCACCAGAACCCGCGGTGGGCCCGGTGCTGCGCGCCGCGCTCGCCGCGGGTCGCGCCGTCGTGCGCTTGCCCCCGAGTGCCGACCTCGCCGCCGTCGCCGGCGTCGTCGCGGGCCGCGGGAACGCGCTCGTGGTGTGCCCCACCTCTGCGGTGGCGTCGAGCGTTGCGCTCAGGCTGAGGCGCACGGGGGTGAGCGTGGCGCTCCACCCCGGCGACTGGGCGCTTGGCGCAGCAGGTGCGACTGTCGTCGGAGCTCGGGGCGCCGTGTGGGCGCCGGTTCGCGACCTCGCGGCGGTGCTCGTGCTCGACGAGCACGACGAGTCCCATCAGCAGGAGCAGACGCCCACATGGAACGCTCGCGACGTCGCCGTCGAGCGAGCGCGACGCGCTGGCGTGCCCTGCGTCCTCACGTCCCCGTGCCCGTCGCTCGAGGCGCTCGCCTGGGGTGCCCTCCAGGTCCCGTCACGAACGCGGGAGCGCTCCGGATGGCCCGCGGTCGACGTCGTCGATCGTCGTGAGGAGGACCCTCGGACGTCCGGGCTGATCTCAGAGGCGCTCGTGCGCCTGCTCCGCGACGATCGACGTGTGCTGTGCGTGCTGAACCGCACCGGTCGCTCCAAGCTGCTCGCGTGCGCGGCGTGCGGTGAGCTCGCTCGGTGCGCTCGGTGCGACGCGGCGGTGACCCAGCCCACCGACGAGCTGCGGTGCGGGCGCTGCGCGGCGACGAGGCCAGTCATCTGTCTGCCTTGTGGCGGCACGCGCATGAAGAACGTGCGCGCGGGCGTGAGCCGAGCTCGTGAGGAGATCGAGGCGATCGTGGGGGAGCCGGTCGCGGAGCTCACCGCGGGCTCCGCTCCAGGCGAAGCGACCACGCGCGTCGTGATCGGGACCGAAGCCGTGCTGCAGCGCATCGACCGGGCCGACGCCGTGGCCTTCCTCGATCTCGATCAGGAGCTGCTCGCACCGCGCTTTCGCGCCGCCGAGCAAGCGCTGGCACTCGTGGCCCGCGGCGCTCGGGTGGCCGCCCGTGCGTCGGCCACGCCTGGGCGCAGTGGCGGGAGACTCCTCCTCCAGACCCGCCTGCCGGACAACGAGGTGGTCCGCGCCGCGGTGCACGCCGATCCGGGGCTGGTGGCAACCGCGGAGCACGCGCGACGTGAGCTGCTCGCACTTCCACCGATCACGGCGATCGCGCAGATCTCCGGAACGGCCGCCCCGGCCTTCATCGAATCCCTTGGCGCGCCCGTCGGCGTCGAGGTCGTGCGCCAGGATGGCGACCGCTGGCTCGTCCGAGCTCCGGATCACGACGCGTTGAGCGACACCCTCGCGGCGGTGCGTCGCCCGTCAGGGCGGCTTCGGATCGAGGTCGACCCGCTTCGCGTGTGAGCAGCGGCGATCAGTACGTGGTGGGGGACCACGGGGCCGTGGGCGTCAGGAGCAGCGCGTCGAGGCGTGCGACTCCGCCAGGACGCTCCTCGTCGAGCCACCCCGCCTGGTGCAGTCGGGTGACGGACATGCCGCCGAGCGACGCTGCTCCGAGAGCTGAGACGGGGAGTCGAACGTCGACCGGATCCGAGGTTCCCGCGACCTCTGCGCCCTCCGGTCCGAGCTCGAGCGACCATCGCCCCGTTGCATAGCCGAGCTCGTCGATCACCTCCACGACCGCGCGCCCCGGCATCTCGGCGCGTCGGCTCGCGAGGACGCCCGGGACGTCCAGGATCCGGGCCCAGATGCAGTCGAACCGGTCAAGCTGCGCGGCCGCGCGAGCGTCGTTGAGGAAGAGGGGCAGGGGATCGTCGATCGCACGGTCTCCGGCGGCCACGGTGGTGACCCAGTCGGTGTCGCAGAGATGCCGCCACAGCTCGCGCTCGGCCTCGGGCGTCTCGCCCACCAGCAGCGTGACGTCGATGCGCCCGGTCGGCCGGTTTCGGGTCCACTGGTCGCGGACCGAGTAGGCCACCGCACCTCTGACGTCTCCGTGCGCATCGCGCCAGATCGCGCCGCGGCGCGCTCCGAGGTCCGTCTTGTCGCCCGGCCAGGCGGCCACGCCCGCGAGCCGATCCCAGACGGCGGCCGCTCGGGTGACGGCGCCGATCGTGCGGCTCCAGCGGGCGTGGTGCACAGCCTCCAGATGGGGGCGCAGCTCCGCAGGCGCGAGCAGCTCGACCGACCCGGTGCGCGCTGCCCGGAAGTGCGCGCTCGCGGTGTCGATCTCGAACGCGCAGGCGTCGATGGCCGGTCCGTAGCCGAACCGTCCGTAGATGCCCCACTCGGCCGCGACGAGGAGCGCGATCGGCACCTCGGCATCAGCGACGGTCGTGAGCTGATCGACCATGAGACGTCGGAGGTGGCCCTGCCGGCGGTGAGTGGGGAGCACGGCCACGGCGGTCACGCACGCCGCACGCACGGA
>JBQTHC010000094.1:0-1736 GCA_052390255.1 Microthrixaceae bacterium | reverse complement strand
GGGCGAGCCCGAGGGTGTGGTGCTGGTCGCCGATCACCAGTCAGCGGGGCGGGGCCGCGCCGGTCGGAGCTGGACCGCGCCGCCTGGCGCGTCGCTCCTCATGACCGTGCTGCTGCGTCCACCCGCCGAGGTGGTGGAGCTCACCACGATGGCGATGGCGGTCGCTGCGGCCGAGGCCGTTGAAGCGCTCGCCGGGTTCGCACCTCGCCTCAAGTGGCCCAACGACCTCGTGTGGCCCGGTGACGGGACAGGCCCCGATCGCAAGCTCGCGGGGATCCTCGCAGAGGCCGACTGGCCCTCGGTGTCCGAGCCGCCCGAGACGGTGGCGGTGGTCGTCGGGATCGGGATCAACGTGGCGTGGCCTCCGGACCTGCCCGCGGAGCTGGCGGAGATCGCCATCGCCTGCAACCACGTCGTGGAGGTGCGCCTCGATCGAGAGGACCTGCTGGTCGCCCTGCTCGAACGCCTCGAGGCGCACTACGCGGGGCTCCTCGCCGGGGAGCGCGAGCCGCTGCTCGCTGCGTGGCGGACAGGGTCGGCCACGCTCGGGCGCCGCGTGCGAGTCGAGCTCGACGGCGAGACCGTCGAGGGCATCGCCACAGACATCACTGCGGCCGGCCACCTCCTGATCGACACGGATGCCGGCGCGCGCTCGGTCATCGCCGGTGACGTGATCCACCTCCGCCCTGCCTGACCGGCCGCCCCTCAGGGGTCGGCGCTGGCGGCGGCGAGCGCGGCGAGCGCGGCCGAAGCCGCAGCGGTCCGAGGCCCCGGCGCGCCGAGCGACCGCTGGTCGACCAGGTGCACCCCTTGCACGTCGCGCCCGGTCGAGGTGAGGAAGACCTCCTCCGCTGCGAGGAACGCCTCCATCGTGATGTCCTCCTCGGACGCGTCGGTCGCCTCGAGCACCAGGTCCCGTGTCACGCCGGCGAGGCAGCCCGAGCTGAGCGGTGGCGTGACCAGTCGGCCATCCACCACCGCGAACACGTTCGACCCGGTGCCCTCGCAGAGCAAGCCCGTGGTCGTCGCGAAGATCGCTTCGCTGCACCCGCGCTCCTTGGCGAAGGCGAGCGCCACGACGTTCTCGGCGTACGAGGTGGTCTTGATCCCCGCGAGGGGACTCCGCTCGTTGCGCGGCCACGGCACGGTGCACACGGCCGCGGTTGCGGGCGCCACGTCGAGCGGCGCGGTCGCGACGATGACCGTCGCGCCGCTCGCGCCGCGGTCGGAACCGAGGGGAGCGGGCCCGGCGGTCACCGTCACCCGCACCCGAGCGAGCGGTAGGGGGCGCGACGCGAGCACCTCCGCGATCGCGGCGCGCAGCGAGTCGTCGTCGACGGGCACGCTGAGCCCGAGGCCGGCGGCGCTCCGTCGCAGGCGCGCGAGGTGGCGACGCGTCGCGAACGGCACGCCGTCGACGGCCTTGAGCGTCTCGAAGACGCCGTCGCCCACGGTGAGCCCGTGGTCGAAGACAGAGACGGTGGCATCCGAGGCGTCGACGAGCTCGCCGTTGACCCACACGACCTCAGCCATCGCACGATCCTGACGCCACCGCGAGGAGCCGGCGAGCCTTGAGCTCGGTCTCGGCCCACTCGTCATCGGGGTCGCTGTCCCACGTGATCCCGCCGCCGGTGCCGAGGTGGAGCATCCCGTCCTCCACGAAGAACGTGCGGATCGCAACGTTGAGGTCGCCTGCCAGTCGGTCCGCGTCGACCCAGCCCACTGCGCCGCAGTAC
>JBQTHC010000093.1:0-75892 GCA_052390255.1 Microthrixaceae bacterium | reverse complement strand
GCTATTGCCGCGAACGCCGTTTCTCGCATCACGCGACGCGCTGAAGCGTGTGGTCCCACTTCGACATCTTGCCCGACTAGGTAAGCGCGGCGCGAGTCGCGCGCGGCCAGTTCAGCGCGCGTCGTCGAGCGCCGTCAGCACACGAGCGGCGGCCGCGCGCCCCTGGCGGATGCACGCGGGCACGCCGAGGCCCCGCAGCGCGGCGCCCGCGACGACGACGCGTGGCGCCTCCTCGAGGAGCGCGTCGTCGAGCGCATCGGCCCGATCGAGGTGTCCGGGTCGGTATTGGGGAAACGAGTCGATCCAGCGCGTGACGCGCACTTCGTCCGGTTCGCCGCGCAGGCGCATCGTGTCGGCCAGGTCCCCGAGCACGGCGGCGATGAGCGCGTCATCCGGCAGCGCGAGGGCACGGGCGTCGCCGTCGCGCCCGACCGAAGCGCGCAGCAGCGTCGTGCGCCCGTCGGCGAGGTGCGGCCACTTGGCGGTGGCCCAGGAGCAGGCGGTGATCATCCGGCCCTCCGTACGGGGGACGAGGAAGCCGCTCGCATCGAGCGCTCGGTCGACGGCGTCGGCTTGGATCGCGATCGCGAGCATGGCCACCGATGCGTAGGGGATGGCATCGAACAGGACCGCCGCACGCGTGCAGATCGGGCGGACCACGGCGGCAGCGATCGGCGCCGGCGTCGCGACGACGACGGCGTCCGCATCGATGACGACGCCGTCGGCCAGCGTGACTCGCCAGGTCGAGCCCGAGCGGTCGATGATCCCGGCGCGTGCGCGAGCGACCTCCATGCCCCGCCGTGTGGCATCCGCGAACACGGCCGACGCAAGCGCGCCCATGCCGCCACGCGGCGCGAAGAACACCGGCGCGCTCGGATCCGTCACGGCGGCACGCTGCGCGCGACACGCGTCGATGAGCGAGCTGGCGCCACTGCGCACCGCGGCGTCGAGCTGGGGCACGGTGGCCGCGAGGCTCAGGTGGTCTGTGTCACCGGCGTTGATGCCACCCACGAGCGGATCGATGAGGCGCTCGGTCACCTCGTCGCCCAGGCGAGCGCGCATGACCTCGCCGATCGACGGGTCGCCGACGGGCGCGACGAGCGGGGTGGAGAGGTCGAGGCGCGCTCGCTCGAGGCCCGCGTCGGACACGATCCCGGACGCGGCGAGCTCGTCGAGGTCGGTCGGCACGCCGAGGACCTGCGCATCGGGGAGGAGCCGGAGTGCGCCCCGAGACCACACGTACGCTCGGCGCGCGCCGGGGGAGACGAGGTCGCCCTCCATCCCGAGCTCGCGGCACAGCTCGATGCCCTCGGGGACGCGAGCGAGGAACGCGTCGGCGGCCTCGTCGAGCGCGCCGCCTGCGAACGGCGTCGTGCGGAGCTTGCCGCCGGGATCGTCGGGCTCGACGAGGGTGACCGCAGCGCCCGCGATCACGAGGTCGCGCGCTGCGGCGAGTCCCGTGATCCCGCCGCCGATCACCACGACGTCGTGGCGCGTGCTCATGCTGATGCTGGTGCCGCCTCGAGCACGCGCGCCGCGAGCGCGTCGAGCACCGTCTCCTCAGCGTTCAGCACCGCCGTGCGCGCGAACGCGATCCCGGCGCGCGCCGCGGCGTCGGCCGCCACGATGTCGAGGTCGTACACCACCTCGAGGTGGTCGCTCACGAAGCCCTGCGGGCACACGAGCACCCCGTCGGCGCGCCCGGTCGCGGCGAGGTCGCGGATGACCTCGCCGATGTCTGGACCACCCCACGGCTCGGGGGTTCGTCCGGCCGACTGCCAGCACAGCGACCACCCCGCCCAGCGGTCGAGCCCCGCGGCGTCCGCGACCGCGCTGGCGGACTCCCGGAGCTGGTCGGGGTACGGGTCGTCGACGAGCGCACGCTCGGGAAGGGAGTGGGCGGTGAAGAGCACCTTCGTGCGAGCGGGCATGTCGGCGAGCGAGCGCTGCACCGCCGCGGTGAGGAAGGCGAGGTACGACGGCTCGAGGTGCCAGCTCTCGATCCCCGCGGCGCGCATCCCGTGCTCGGCCGCTGCCTTGGCGAGGCGCGCCTGGTACTCGCCCACCGACATGCGGGAGAAGTGCGGTGCGAGCACGAGGCCGACCACGCGGCGCACACCGTCGGCTGCGAGCGCGGCGACCGCGTCTTCGATGAACGGCGCGGCGTGCTTCTGGCCGAGCACGACGCGGCTCGCACCCTGCTCGCGTTCGTCGAGCGCGACCTGGAGCGCCGCGCGCTGCGCCTCGGTGCGCGCGGCAAGGGGGGAGGTGCCGCCGATCGCCTCGTAGCGCGCGGTGAGCTCGGCGAGCTGCTCCGCGCTCGGCGCGCGGCCACGCCGGATGTGCGTGTAGTACGCCTCGATGTCGGCGGGCGACGCTGGCGTGCCGTACGCCATCACCACCACGCCGAGCGTGTCAGCCATCGCTGCGGCCCTCGGCGTGCACGAGGTCGACGACCTCGCGGAGCACGCCGGGATCGAGCTCCGGGAGCACGCCGTGACCGAGGTTGAAGATGTGGCCGGGGCGGCCTGCGTTGCGTCGCAGCACGTCGCGGGTGCGTTCGGCCACCACCTCCCACGGCGCGAGGCACACCGCAGGATCGAGGTTGCCCTGCACGGCCTTGCCCGGCACGCGGGTGCGGGCGACGTCGAGCGGGACGCGCCAGTCGACGCCGACCACATCGGCGCCCGCTGCGCCCATGAGCGTGAGCAGCTCGCCGGTGCCGACGCCGAAGTGGATGCGCGGCACGCCGGTGGCTTCGAGCGCCGCGAACACCTTGGCGCTGGCCGGCAGCACGTGCGCCTCGTACACGTCGGGCGGCAGGGCGCCGGCCCACGAGTCGAACAGCTGGATCGCGGTGGCACCGGCGTCGATCTGCGCGAGGAGCGACGCGATGGCCATGTCGGCGAGCCGGTCGAGCAGCGCTCGCCAGAGGTCAGGCTCGCCGTGCATGAGCGCCTTGGTTGCGCCGTACGTGCGTGAGGGTCGGCCTTCGATCAGGTAGCTCGCGACGGTGAAGGGCGCGCCGGCGAAGCCGATGAGCGGTGTGGCGTCGCCGAGCTCGCGGGTGACGAGGCGCACGGTCTCGGCGACGTATGGCGCGTCGACCGCGGGCTCGAACGGGCGCAGGCGCGCGAGGTCGGCGGGGGAGCGGAACGGGTCACGCACGACAGGTCCGACGCCAGGCACCACGTCGACGCCGAAGCCGATCGCCGCCGCGGGCACGACGATGTCGCTGAAGAGGATGGCTGCGTCGACGCCGTAGCGACGCACCGGCTGGAGCGTGATCTCCGCGGCCGCGGCGGGGTCGTGGATCGCGTCGAGGATGCTGCCCTCGCCGCGCAGCGCTCGGTACTCGGGGAGCGATCGTCCGGCCTGGCGCATGAACCAGACGGGAACGCGCTCGACCGGCAACCCGCGGGCGGCCCGCAGGAGCGGGGCGTCGGCGAGAGCCCGGGGTGCGACGTCGGGGGCGACCATGGGGCTCTCAACCTACGACGACGCCCGAGGAGCGGCGAAGTCGTGGTCTGATGGGCCGGTGCGACGCTCGATCGACGACCACCCGTTCACGCCCGAGGAGCTCCCGCCGAGCGACGAGGACGTGCAGCACCTCTCGTGGGCGGTCGCCATCAGCGACGACTACGACGATGCGGAGCCCCGCGTGGTGCTCACCGTGGAGGAAATGGGCAAGCCTGGCGCCGGCCTCATCGCCCACCTGACGCCCACCATCGCCCGCCGGCTGCGGGTCGCCCTGCGAGACGCGCTCCGCGAGATCGGCGAAGAGCCCTAGCAACCAACGTCTGTGAACCCCTACGGCCGCCATCCGGCCATGGCGGTTCACAGACGTTGGGCACGGGTGCCCTGACAGATAGAATGGCCGATCCCTCTTTTCTGCCCGGGAGGATGATGACGGCGCATCCCGACCTTGCCGCTGAGCAGGCCCACATCGATCGTGCCTACGACAGCCTCGAGCGCACGCGCGTCGAGGCGACGCGGCTGCGCTCGATGGTGGAGGTCGGCAAGGGCGGCACGGAGCAGGCCCGCTGGGAGCGCGAGATGATCGAGGGCAACATCGCTCAGCGCCTCGCGTCGCTGCAGCTCGGTGACGCGAGCCTCGTCTTCGGACGGATCGACCGCACGCAGAGCGAGGGCGGCGACACCTTCTACATCGGTCGCCTCGCGGTGGCCGACGAGCAGCGCGAGCCGCTCGTGGTGGACTGGCGAGCACCCGTCGCCGAGCCGTTCTATCGCGCGACCGGCCGCTCACCCATGGGCCTCGTGCGGCGCCGTCACTTCGCGACGCGGGGCCGCACGCTGCTCGCGATCGAAGACGAGCTCTTCGGCGAGTCGGCGGGTCTTCTCGGTGGTGATCTCGCGGTGATCGACGAGGGTCGCGAGATCCGCGGGCGCAGCACGCTGATCCACGCACTCGAAGAGGTGCGCACCGGTCGGCTGACCGACATCGTCTCCACGATCCAGGGCGAGCAGGACGAGATCATCCGTGCCGAGCTGCCGGGCGTGCTCGTGGTGCAGGGCGGCCCCGGAACCGGCAAGACCGTGGTGGCGCTGCACCGCGCCGCCTACCTGCTCTACACACATCGCTTCCCGCTCGAAGGCCAGGGGTTGCTCGTGGTGGGCCCCAACCGGCTCTTCCTCGGCTACATCGAGCAGGTGCTCCCGAGCCTCGGCGAGGCCGGCGTGGAGCTCGCGGTGCTCGCGGACCTGCTCGACCGTGCCGGCTCGCTCGAGATCGGCGGCCGCGACCTGCCCGACCCGGCGCGCATCAAGGGTGACCTGCGCATGGCGAAGGTGCTCGCGCAGGCGGTGCGCGATCGTCAGCGTCCCCTCAGCCGCACGATGCGCGTCGGCTACGGCGTGCAGACGCTCAGCCTCACCGTCGGTCAGAGCAAGGCGATCGTCGCCGACGCGAAGCGCCGCTTCCGTTTGCACAACGCGGGGCGTCGCCATGTGGAGGCGAGTGTGTACGCGACGCTTGCCGACAGCTCGCGGGTGCCCGTCGAGGCGCATGAGGTGCGCGAGCGGCTGCGTCACGCGCCACAGGTGGTCGAGGCGCTCGAGCGCATGTGGCCGGTCCTCACGCCTGCCGACCTGCTGCACGACCTGTTCGGGTCCCGCGCCCTCATCGACCTCGCGGCGGGCAGCCTCCTCTCGGAGGGGGAGCGGGCGGCGCTGTTCCGCAAGCGCTCGGCGGCGGTGGGGGAGGTGACCTGGACGGTCGACGACGTGCCGCTGCTCGACGAGGCCCGCTCGCTGCTCGGCCCGAAGCCGCGACGCCGCCGCAACGGTCAGGCCGTCGACGACGAGGTGCGCACCTACCGGGACCACGTCGTGGACGTGGCGCGGGACCGGTGCCCGGGGCAGCTGCGGGTGGTCACCCGGCGCTCGCTCAACGGGTCGATGACGATCGTCGGCGACATCGCGCAGGCGACCGGCGCATGGGCCCATGCCGACTGGGACGAGGTGCTCGACCAGCTGCCCGACCGCCGCCCCCCGAGGCGCGCCGAGCTCACCATCGGCTACCGCCTCCCCGGTCCGAACATGGTCCTCGCCGCCAAGGTGCTGGCGCTCGCCGCGCCAGACCTGCGGCCGCCGTCGTCAGTTCGCGAGACCGGCGATGAGCCGCGCTTCGTCGCTGCACCGGTCGGTGGCGTCGCTGCTGCCGCTGTGCAGGCCGCGATCGAGGAGCGCGATGTCGTCGACCCCGGCAGCGTCGCGGTGATCGTGCCCGACTCGCTGCTCGGCGCCGTCGCCACCGCGTTCGAGCGCGAGGGCGTGGAGTTCGGGCGCGCCGCCCGCAACGGCCTCAACAGCCAGATCACGCTCGTGCCGGTGAGCCTCGTGAAGGGCCTCGAGCTCGACGCCACCGTCGTCGTCGAGCCGGCCGCCATCCTCGAAGAAGAGGTGCAAGGTGCACGCGCGCTCTACGTCGCGCTCACGCGTGCCACCAAGCGCCTCGTGCTCGTGCACGAGCGCCCCCTGCCCGAGGTCCTGCAGTAGTCGTCAGACGGTGACGAGGATGCGCTGGCTGGCGAAGGCGCCGATGCCGATGTGGCGGCCGTCGATCTCCACCGTGGTGGTGCCGTCAGGTGACGCCGCGGTGATCGTGCCGACCCGGCCGGGCACGACGTCGGCGTCTTCGAGGAACTCGAGCAGCCCCGGCGCGAACTCGAGCTCTTCGGGGATGCGGGTGACGGTGAAGCCGCCGCCGACGGTCACCTCGCACAGCGGGCGCATGTCGGGCGCGATGTAGGCGGCACCGGGGATCGGGTTGCCGTGCGGGCACGTGGTTGGGTCGCCGAGCACCCGCACGATGGCCTGCTCGACCGCGTTGGAGATCACGTGCTCCCACTTGCCGGCTTCCTTGTGCGCGTCGGCCCACGACAGCCCGAGGATGTCCGTGAGGAAGCGCTCGGCAAGCCGGTGTCGGCGCACGACGCGCTCCGCGAGGCGCAGGCCGTCGGTGGTGAGGCTGATCGCGGTGCCGTCGATGCGCACGAGCCGGTCGGCTTCGAGCCGCTTGATCATCTCCGACACCGCGGGGCGCGACAGCATGAGGCGGTCGGCGATGCGGGCCTGGATGACGTCGACGTCGTCTTCCTTCAGCTCGTAGATGGCCTCGCAGTACTCCTCGTAGGCCGGGTGAAACTCCGGCGTCTGGTAGTCGGCCACGGACCGAGGCTACCGGCAGATGCGGCCGGTCTGAGGGGCCTACCTCTTTGATCGAGCGCGGACGAAGCGGCTGATGAGCACCACCGCCGCGTGAACCCCGACGAAGGCAAGGCCGGCCAGGGGCCCGGACCGGACCCATCCGAACCCGCCCCACACGGCCGCACCAATGAGGAACATCGAGAGATCGCTGATCCGAGTCCGCTCATCGTTGGTGTCCACGCGGCCATGGTGGCCGGTCGATCAGGCGGTGTCGATGATCGACCGGAGGCGGTGCGCCAGATCGTCGATTTCGATGGGCACCGAGGCCACCTCGAGGACGAGGTCGTAGACGTCGTCGTTGGTCGCGCGAGTCGGGTCGGCGCCGTTGAGATCGAGGAAGACGGCGCAGGCCAACCAGCCCAATCGCTTGTTGCCATCCACCAGTGGATGGTTCTTCACGAGTGAGTGGAGCAACGCCGCGGCCTTCGACCAGAGATCGGGATAGGCGTCCTCGCCGAACGCGGATGTCATGGGTCTCGCCACGGCCGAGCCGAGCAGCCCGAGGTCGCGGACCGGTGGGGGATCGCCAAGTAGGGCTGCCGCGAGTGCGATGAGATCGTCGAGATCGAGGTACTCGACCGGTTCGGTCACTGCCCGAGGCGCTCGATGGCGTCGGCATGCGCGAGCAACACGCGCTCGGCCGACGCGAAGACGCGATCGCGGTGCTCCTCGGCACCGATGTACTGGCGCACGGCGCGACGCGCCACCTCTTGCATCGAGACGCCCTCCTCCGCGGCGCGCTTGCGCAGCTGCTCCTGCTCGTCGTCCGTGAGGCGAAGCGTCATGGCCATGAACGCGATGGTATCAGATTGATACCGCGATGGTCAGTGGATCTCGAAGCGGGACAGCGAGTACTCCGGGCTCGTCTTCGTGGCCTGGTCGGGTGGCTCCCCGCAGACCAGGACCGGCAGCGTGCGGGTGATCGTCACCTGGCCTGACGCCGTGCCGCCCGGCCAGTCGAGCGTCACGTCGGCCCGGCGACCATCGTCGGACACCACAGTGCGCACGGCGAGGTCGCGCTCGTCGAGCCAGGCCCAGCCCCGCTCCGCGAGCACCGCTCGTTCCAGCACCTGGGCCCATGGGTCGAATGCCGAGCTGCCGCGGTCGTGGGCGTGGAGCTCGCCCGGCTCCACCTGGCGGTGGACGATGTCGCTGATCACGTCAGCGTCGACGTAGGCCCAGGCCCGCCCGTCGGGCAAGGTGATCGCGGTTGGCGCGAACCGATGCCCGCCCGTGTGGCTGCACCGCCACACGCGAACCCCCTCGAGGCGAGCGGTGAGCTCGGCGTGGAGCAGCGTGCCCCAACGGCCGCAGCACGCGTCGCGCTTGCCGTGCCCGCACACCAGCACCTCGGGCGGGGCGACGTCGACGACGGACGGCCGGTGTCGATCCCCCAAGGGGTCGGCAGCCAGGTCCGCGACGAGCGCGCCAACCTCCGCACGGGACACGCGGTGGTCGGTGCCGACGAACGCGTTCGCGTCGACCCGTCGGTGGTGCACGACGTGAGCGAAGCCGTCGGCGCTGTCGTCGCCGCGAGGCACCACGAGCATCACGCGCACGCCGGGCGCCATCGACGCGTCGGCGAGCTCGGGGATGTCGCTCACATCCGCGGGCCAGGGGAGGGGCCACTCCACGAGGATCAGTGCGTCGAACTGCGGCGTGGACCCGATCGGGTCGACGCCTTGCGCGCGGGTCCACGGCGCGCACCGGAACGCGCCGTCCTCGGCGAGCGCGTCATGTCCGGTGGCGGTCATCGTGCCCGAGGCTAGGGGCTCCTCTTTGGGCAGTCGGCCACGACCCCGATAGGGTCACCGTCGGTCGCTGCTCGCAGCGGCTGTCACATCGCTCTCGGGCGGGGGAAGCCGGTCGAAGTCCGGCACTGACCCGCAGCCGTAGGTCGCCAGCACCCCGCTGACGACGAGTCGGAATGCCCGACCGGGAGCACAACGGCTCCATTGATCGTCGAGGTCTGCGGATCGGGAGCCCGGGAACCAGGGTCGACGTCACCGATGCACGGTGGCGGGTCGAGCCGGGGCCGGGCGATGTCCGCCCCCTCGGCCCCACCGAAAGGCCCACCCGATGTTCGCTCTCCGCCGTCCGGTCGGACGACGTGCCGCGCTCCTCCTCGCCTCGACGCTCGCCGCCGCGGCCCTCACCTCGGGCACGCTGCCCGCGGGCGCCGCGCCCGCGCCCGCGCCGTCCGCGCCTGCCTCGGCGGCCCTCGACTGGCTCGAGGGCGAGCTCGCCGCCGATGGCGGGCACCTCACCACGAGCTACGAGTTCGAAGGCAACGTCTACTCCTACGACGACTGGGGCCTCACGCTCGACGCGGTGCTCGCGCTCGCGGCCGGCGGCCGCGGCGCGCAGACCTCGGCGCAGACCGCGCTCGACCACGTGGCCGACAACATCAGCGGCTACGTGACCGGCGCGTCGTTCGGGTCGCCGGACGACCGGTACGCCGCCGCACTCGCCAAGGCCACGCTCACCGCGGCCGCGCTCGGGGCCGACCCGACCGCCTTCGGCGGCCTCGATCTCGTCGGCGAACTGCGCGCCCGCCTCGAGACCTCTGGGACCGACGCGGGTCGCTTCACGGATCGCTCCGACTACGGCGACTACAGCAACGGGCTCGGCCAGGCGCTCGCCGTGATGGCGCTCGCACGCACGACCGACGGCGTGCCCGCCCCCGCCCTCA
Organism: Microthrixaceae bacterium; assembly: GCA_052390255.1. Classification (GTDB taxonomy): domain Bacteria; phylum Actinomycetota; class Acidimicrobiia; order Acidimicrobiales; family VFJN01; genus VFJN01. Next base: position 66,471 of record JBQTHC010000093.1, on the reverse strand, counting down.
CCTTCCTGCTCGCGCAGCAGTGCCCCGGCGGCGGATTCCGCGGTGACTACACCGCGAGCGGCGGCTGCGCATCCGACGCGGATGCGACGGTCGACGCCACAGGCTTCGCGCTCGAGGCGCTCACGGCAGTGTCGCCGACGTGCGACGTGCGCGACGCGATCGCTGACGCCGCGGCGTGGCTCGTCGACGGCCAGGGTGCCGACGGCGGCTTCGGCGGCGAGAGCGGCACGAACACGAACAGCACGGGACTCGCCGCACAGGCACTTCGCACGATCGGCGAGTCGACTTCGGCCGACGCGGCCGCGGGCTTCGTCACCGCGCTCCAGCTCGTGGCCGGTGAGGACACCGGTGCGATCGCGCTGAACCAGGCCGGCTACGACAGCGCGGGCGACGGCATCCAGATCCTCGAGCGCGACGGCTTCCGTCGGGCGACGGGCCAGGCGGTCCTCGCACTCGACCTGCCGGCGTACTCGGAGATCGGCGCGACGGCGATCGACCCGGCCACGCTCGTGCCCTGCGTCGACCAACCCGCGCCGGACCCGACGATCTCGGTGTCCTCGGGCACCGTGGCACCAGGCGGCACGCTGACGGTGTCCGGTTCGGGCTTCGCACCCGGCGAGCAGGTGTCGGTCACGCTGTTCTCCGCCCCCGTGCTGCTCGCCACGGCCACGGCCGACGGCAGCGGCGCGGTGGCACAGGCCGTCACCATCCCCGCCGATCTCGAGGTGGGCCAGCACCACATCGAGCTGCTCGGCCTCACGTCAGGCACGCGCGTTCGCGTCGAGATCGAGGTGCTCGCGGCCGCCACCCCGCCCGGGACGCTTCCCGCGACCGGGCGCTACAGCGGTGAGGAGGTCGCGTTCGCGCTCACGCTCGTCATCCTCGGCCTCGTGCTCGTGCGCACCGCGCGCCGACGGAGCGTCGGCGTCTGATGTTCGTCGCGACCCGCACGCGGAGGAGTGCGACGCTGGCCGTCGCGCTCCTCGCGGTGGGCCTTGGCGCGCTCACTTCACCGGCGCGCGCATCGGCCGGTGCGTCGGTTGGCCCGTGCGAGGACCACAGCGGCGTCACCGTCGTGGTCGACTTCGGCGTGCTCGGCGGTGGCGTGCAGACGCGCTGTGCGCCCGAACCGGTGTCGAGCGGCTTCGACGCGCTGACCAAGGCGGGCTTCACCTACAGCGGCACGACCCGCTTCCCCGGCCTGCTCTGCCGCATCGACGGCAAGCCGTCGCCCCAGCAGGACCCCTGCTACAACGCCCCGTCGCCGTCGTCCTACTGGGCGTACTGGACGGCGCCCGAACCAGGCGGCGCATGGACCTACAGCGACATGGGCGCGGGCAACCGCGACCCTGAGCCAGGCACAGTCGAGGGGTGGGCCTTCTCGAAGGGCTGCACGCGTGAGCCCGGCGCGCCCTCGCCCTGCGCGACGACCACCACGACCACGAGCGCCGCTGGCGGTTCCGGTGGTGCGGCGACCTCCACCACCACGACCTCGGGTGGCGGGTCCGCAGCAACGACCTCGACGACTCCTGGTGCCTCCACGGACGGGACCTCGCCGCCTGGCGACACCGCCGCCGCCGACTCCCACGACGCGCCGGCCAGCGTGCCGGACGCAGCGCATGCTGCGGACGGCAACGAGGTCGCGGGCCCCGACTCTGCGCGTGCATCGACGTCGTCCGCCGAGCGCGGGTCACCGCGCGGGCTGCTCATCGGCTCGGGTCTTGCCGCGGTGGTGGTACTCGGTGCGGCGGTGCGCCGTCGCCGTCGCGTCGACCTGGTGCGGGAGGAGTAGCGCGCGTGGCCAGCCCGTCGGTTCGCTTGCCTCGCCCGCTTCACCCGGGCGCGTGGTGGACGTGGGCGCTCGGCATGGCCGCGGCCGCGTCGCGAACCACGAACCCGATCCTGTTGATCCTGGTCGTCGCGGTGGTCGCGTCGGTGGTGTCGGCTCGGCGCAGTGACGCGCCCTGGGCCAGGGGCCTCCGCGCGTACCTCGTTCTCGGCCTCGTGGTGGTCGCGATCCGCGTGATCTTCCGCGCCCTCCTGGACGGCCAGTACGGCGCGCACGTGCTGGTCACCCTCCCCGAGCTGCACCTCCCCGCCGCTGCCGCGGGCATCCGCATCGGCGGGGCGGTGTCCGCAGAAGGAGTGCTCGCGGCGCTCTACGACGGGTTGCGCCTCGCGACGCTGCTGATCTGCGTGGGCGCCGCCAACGTGCTCGCGAACCCGAAGCGGCTCCTCAAGGCCATGCCCGCGGCGCTGCACGAGATCGGTGTCGCGGTCACGGTCGCACTGAGCGTCGCGCCGCAGCTCGTTGAGAGCGCCGGACGGGTTCGGCGCGCACGTCGCCTGCGCGGTGAACCGCCTCGACGCATGCGCGCGCTGAAGGAGATCGCGGTGCCCGTGCTCACCGATGCGCTCGATCGCTCGCTGCTGCTCGCAGCAGCGATGGACTCGCGCGGCTACGGCCGCGCGGCCGCAGGGGCGCCGAGGACACGTCGCGCAACGGGCGCGCTGGTGCTCGCCGGCATCAGCGGCGTGTGCGTGGGCACCTACGGCCTGCTCGACGGCACCGCTCCGCGCACGCTCGGCTATCCGATGCTCGCGATCGGCGTGGGTCTCGCCGGGGTCGGGTTCCGGCTGAGTGGCCGTCGCGTGCGACGCACGCGCTACCGGCCCGACCCGTGGGTAGGGGCTGAGTGGACGGTGGCGCTGTCGGGGCTCGCAGTGGCTGTGTGGGTGCTCACGGCGGCGGCGGTCGATCCTGCCCGGCTCTACCCCTCGCTCGACCCGCTGCGGTGGCCCGACCTGCCGGTCCTTCCGGCCGTGGCGATCCTGATCGGCGCACTGCCCGCGTGGCTCGCCCCACCCGCACGCCGCGTCCCAGCGCGGGCGCGCGGGTCGAGGTCGGCCAACGACGCACCGCTCGCGGCGGCAGCACGATGATCCACTTCGAGCGCGTCTCGATCACCTACGCCGACGCGCGGCAGCCGACGTTGCGCGACGTCGATCTCGCGATCCCCGAGGGCGAGCTGTGCGTGGTGGTGGGCCGCACCGGGGTGGGGAAGTCGACGCTGCTCGGCGCGGTGAACGGGCTCGTGCCGCACTTCACCGGCGGCGCGCTCTCTGGTCGGGTCGTGGTGGACGGGCGAGACACGCAGCACCACCACCCCCGCGACCTCGCCGACGTGGTCGGCGTGGTGGGGCAGGACCCGCTGGCGGGCTTCGTCACCGACACGGTGGAGGAGGAGCTCGCATACGCGATGGAGCAGCTCGCGGTGCCGAGCGAGGTGATGCGCAAGCGAGTGGAGGAGACGCTCGACCTGCTCGGGATCGCCGAGCTCCGTGGTCGTCTCCTGCGCACGCTGTCGGGCGGCGAGCAGCAGCGGGTCGCGATCGGTTCGGTGCTCACGGCACAGCCGCGCATCCTCGTGCTCGACGAGCCCACCTCAGCACTCGATCCGATCGCGGCCGAGGAGGTGCTCGCTGCGATCACGCGGCTCGTGCACGACCTCGGCATCACCGCGCTCGTGGCTGAGCACCGCCTCGAGCGCGTCGTGCAGTACGCCGACGCCGTGATCACGCTCCCAGGGGACGGTAGTGCCGTGCTCGATGAGCCCGCGCGGGCGCTGCGCCACTTCGAGATCGCGCCGCCCGTCGTCCACCTTGGCCGCCTCGCCGGCTGGGACCCGCTGCCGCTGTCGGTGCGCGACGCACGTCGGGTGGCCGGCCCGCTGCGAACAACTCTCCCAACCAACGTCTGTGAACCCTCACGTCCGCATACCGGTCATGGGGGTTCACAGACGTTGGTTGGTGCGGGGTTGGTGGTGCGGTACGGGTCGACGATCGCCGTGCGCGACGTGCGCCTCGCGGTGGGGGCCGGTGAGGTCGTGGCACTCATGGGTCGGAATGGCTCGGGGAAGTCGTCGCTGCTCTGGGCACTGCACGGTGCCGGTCGGCGCGACGCGGGCGACGTGCGCATCGACGGCGTCGACCCGGCCACGGCCTCGCGGGTCACGGCGCGATCGCTCGTGAGCCTCGTCCCGCAAACCCCCTCCGACCTCCTGTACCTCGCGTCCGTCGCTGCGGAGTGCGCGCAGGCTGATCGTGACGCCGGCGCCGCCCCCGGCGCGTGTCAGGCGCTGCTCGGCCGCCTTGTGCCGGACCTCGATCCCGACGCGCACCCGCGCGACCTCTCGGAGGGGCAGCGACTCGGGCTCGTCCTCGCCGTGCAGCTCACCGCCGAGCCGCGCGTGGTCCTCCTCGACGAGCCGACGCGTGGGCTCGACTACCTCGCGAAGGATCGCCTCGCGGCCCTGCTCGCCGAGCGCGCATGCGAGGGTGCCGCGGTGGTCGTGTCGACTCACGACGTGGAGTTCGCCGCCGCGGTCGCGAGCCGCGTCGTGGTGCTGGCGGAGGGTGAGATCGTGGCCGACGGGCCCACGGCCGACGTGCTCGTGGCGTCCACGCCGTTCGCGCCCCAGGTCGCGAAGGTGCTGCACCCCGCGCCATGGCTGACGGTGCAACAGGTTGCCGCCGCGCTCGGGAGGGTGCCGTCGTGACCTCCGTTGCACGCACCGCGGATCGCGCAGCGCTGCGCGTGTCGCCGCGCTCGGCGGTGGCGCTCATGCTGGCCTCGCTCGCAGGGCTCGCGATGTTCGCGTGGCCGCTCGTCATCGACCCACCGCCCGGCTTCTCGCACACGCGCGACGCGCCGTACGTGTTCGCGCTCGTGCTGCCGATCCTGATCGCGGTGCTGCTGGCGGAGCTGTCGAGCCACGGCATCGACACGAAGGCGCTGGCCATGCTCGGCGTGCTCTCGGCAGTCGGCGCTGCGCTCCGACCCCTCGGCGCTGGCACGGGCGGCATCGAGCTCGTCTTCTTCCTGCTCGTGCTCGGTGGTCGCGTCTACGGTCCTGCCTTCGGCTTCGTGCTCGGCTCCACCACGCTGTTCGCCTCGGCGCTTCTGACCGGTGGGGTCGGGCCGTGGCTGCCGTTCCAGATGCTCGCGTCGTCGTGGGTGGGGCTCGGTGCGGGCCTCCTCCCGCGCGCACGCGGCCGGCTGGAGATCGCGCTGCTCGCCGCCTACGCGGCCTTTGCGGCGTACCTCTACGGCTTCCTCGTGAACTTGTGGGGGTGGCCCTTCAGCCTCGGCGCCGATACGCAGCTCTCCTACGTGGCCGGCGGCGCGGTGCTCGACAACCTCCACCGCTTCGTGCTCTACACGCTTGCGACGTCCACCTGGGGGTGGGACACGGGTCGGGCGATCACGAACGTCGTGGCGGTGCTCCTGGTGGGACCCGCGGTGCTCGTGACGTTGCGCCGTGCGGCGCGTCGCGCCGCGTTCGACGCGCTGGTCACCTTCGAGCGCGACGAGCGCGCCGAGCCCGCCTGACCGACTCAGCCTGCGGTCGCGCTCGCGAGCGTTGCCGCGCCCACCAGCGCGAATGTCACCGCGCCGATGCGCCGCAACAGATCAGGCCGAACGCGCGCGGCGAGCGCCCGTCCGCCGATCACCGCGAGCGCGGTGGCGCTGAGCATCGCCGCGGTCGACCCGATCCACACCGGCACGGCGCCGCGATCGGCGGCAAGGCCGGCAGTGGTGAGCATCGTCTTGTCGCCGAGCTCGGCCAGGAAGAACGCGAGCGCGACGCTCGCAAGGCTCCCGCGCGCCGCGTCGGCGTCGTCGGCGTCGTCGCGCGCGGACCGCCACGTCCACACCGCGAACGCGAGGAACAGGAGCCCCGCGGCCGCGGCGATCGCTCGGTCTGGTACGACCTCGCCGATGACCGCGCCTGCGGTCACCGACACCGTCTGCAGCGCCAGGATCGTGACGCCGAGTGCCGCGAGCACCTTGGCCGCGGGATGGCGACCAGCGAGGGTCAGCGCGACGAGCTGGGTCTTGTCGCCGAGCTCAGCGAGGAACACCACCGCGAATGTGGTGAGGACGTCAGCCAACATCGCGTGTCGGTCGGTCGGTCAGGCGGTCAGGCGGAGAGGAGCGCCTCGGCGATCGCGCCCACGTGACGGTCGTCGGTGCCGCAGCAGCCGCCGAGGACTGCGAGCGCGGGCAGGCGGCCGGTGAGTGCGCGGCACTGCGTCGCGAGGTCATCGGGGTCACCAGCGTCGAGCTCTTCGGCGGCATCGAGCTCCTCGTGGCTCATCCGCGACGCGTTCGGTCGGATGCCGCGCATGCGGCCGAGCCACTCCCCGCCGCTGAGGACGTCCGCGAAGTGCTCCGGGTGGGCGCAGTTCACCATGTAGTAGGCGACGCTCTCCTCGGTGGCGCGGTCGACCGTCTCGACGGCAGCTTGCAGCGACTCGCCGCTGGGGAGCTCGCCGTTGGTCTCCACCGTGAAGGAGATCACCGTCGGCAAGCCGACCGCCGCCCCCGCACGCGCGACTCCCGTCGCCTCGTCGGTGTAGGTCATCGTGACGGCGGTCAGCATCGCCGCTCCCGCGCTCGCGAAGGCTCGCGCCTGCAGGCCGTGGTACTCGGCCGCCTCGTCGGGGGACATCGACGTGTCCACCACGTAGCCGTCGCCGCGAGGGCCGATCACCCCGTTGAGGACGGTGTCCACGTCACGCCACTCGCCCGCGAGATCGGCGATCCAGCGTACGGCGCGTCGGTTGGCGTCCGCGAGGCGCTCGGCGTTGTAGCCGAGCAGTGCGCCCCAGTCGGGGTTGGCGCGCCAAGTGGGCGTGTCGAGCACGAACCCGGTGCCGAGTCGCCGGGCGAGACCGAGGTAGGACTCGTAGTAGCGGCGCAGTGCGGTCTGTCCCGCGTCCGTCTCGAGCAGGGGAAAGGCCGCGAAGTGCTCGAGATCAAACCCGTCGTGGAAGACGAGCGTGGTCTCGAGGCCGCCGTCGGTGACGTACGGGCGGCCGGCAAGCTGAGGGAGCGTCATGGCCTGAGTCTGTCAGGCCTCGTCGGAAGCGCTGTCACAGCGCGTCGGTAGCCTCCGGGGTGTGGTCGCCCCGGATCCGCTCGCGCCGTTCTCCCCGGCCGCCCGAGCCTGGTTCGAGACGTCCTTCCCGGCGGCCACGGCCGCGCAGGCCCAGGGCTGGCCCGCGATCGCAGCGGGCCACCACACGCTGATCCTCGCCCCCACCGGCTCGGGCAAGACGCTGTCAGCGTTCCTGTGGGGGATCGACCAGCTCGCGACCCACCCCTCGCCCCAGTCGGGCAACGCCACCCGGCTGCTCTACGTGTCGCCGCTGCGCGCCCTCGCCGTCGACATCGAGAAGAACCTGCGCAGCCCTCTCCAGGGCATCCGCCTCGCGGCCGAACGCCTCGGTGTGCCGTACGTCGAGCCGACCGTGGGCGTGCGCACGGGGGACACGCCTGCCGACGAGCGTCGCCGCCTCGTGCGCCACCCGCCGGACATCCTCATCACCACTCCGGAGTCGCTCTACCTGATGCTCACCTCCGCAGCGCGCGAGACGCTGCGCGGCGTGGAGACGGTGATCGTCGACGAGATCCACGCGCTCGCGTCAACCAAGCGTGGCAGCCACCTCGCCGTGACCCTCGAGCGGCTGGAGCACTGGGTGCGTTCGGCCGGCGGCACACCGCCGCAGCGCATCGGCCTGTCCGCCACGCAGCGTCCGCTCGAGGAGATCGCGCACTTCCTCGGCGGCAACGAGACGACCGTCGAGGAGGCCCGACGCCAGCGCGCGGTCACGATCGTGGATGCGGGCGTGCGCAAGGCCCTCGAGATCGAGGTCATCATCCCGGTCGACGACATGGCCGAGCTCGGTCAAGTGGTCGACGAGCCTCCCGCAGGCCCCACCGCTGCTGGGCCGGTGCGCCGCTCGATCTGGCCGGCGATGCACCCACGCCTGCTCGAGCTGGTGCGCGAACACCGCTCCACGCTCATCTTCGTGAACTCGCGCCGGCTCGCGGAACGGCTCTCGACCCGCCTCAACGAGCTGCACTGGGACGGGGATAACCGCGCCGCCGAGTCAGAGGGCACACCGCCGGTGGAGGTGGAGCTCGTGAAGGCGCACCACGGCTCGCTGTCGCGCGAGCGACGCCTTCAGATCGAAGACGATCTGAATTCGGGCACGCTCAAGGGCCACGTCGCGACCTCCAGCCTCGAGCTCGGCTTCGACTTGGGCGCCGTCGACCTCGTCATCCAGGTGGAGTCGCCGGGTGCGGTGGCCACGGGTCTGCAGCGCATCGGCCGAGCGGGACACCAGGTGGGCGCGCCGAGCCGCGGCAAGCTGTTTCCGAAGCATCGTGCGGATCTCCTCGAGGCGGCGGTGGTCGTGGAGCGGATGCACGCCGGGCTGATCGAGCGCACGCACTTCCCGCGCAACCCGCTGGACGTGCTCTGCCAGCAGATCGTCGCGCTGTGCGCGCTCGACGAGTGGCGCGTCGACGACCTGGCCGGGCTCGTCCGCGGCGCGGCGCCCTTCGGCGAGCTCTCCGACGAGGTCCTCGAGTCCGTGCTCGACCTGCTCTCGGGCCGCTACCCGTCCGAGGAGTTCGCCGAGCTGCGTCCGCGTCTCGTGTGGGACCGTGTCGAGGGCATCGTGCGCGGCCGCTCGGGTGCGCAGCGCCTCGCCGTCACCAACGCGGGCACGATCCCCGACCGCGGGCTCTTCACCGTCACGCTGCCCGACGGCACCCGCGTGGGCGAGCTCGATGAAGAGATGGTCTACGAGAGCCGCCCTGGCGAGACGTTCCTGCTCGGCGCGTCCACCTGGCGCATCGAGGACATCACGTTCCAGAAGGTCATCGTCACCCCCGCGCCGGGCTTCCCCGGCAAGATGCCGTTCTGGCACGGCGACGGCCCGGGACGCCCGCTCGAGCTCGGTCGAGCCGTCGGCGAGCTCAGTCGCGAGCTGCGCGCCGGTTCCACCGCCGGTGTCGACCCGATCGCGCGGCTGCGCTCGTCCGGGCTCGACGAGCGGGCCGCCGCGAACCTCGTCGCCTACCTCGACGAGCAGACCGCGGCCACCGGCGCGGTGCCCGACGACCGCACGATCGTGGTGGAGCGCTTCCGCGACGAGATCGGCGACTGGCGCGTGTGCGTGCTGTCACCGTTCGGTGCGCAGGTGCACGCGCCATGGGCGATGGCACTCCAGCACCGCCTGGGCGAGCGATGGGGTGTCGCCGTCGAGCTCATGTGGAGCGACGACGGGATCGTGATCCGCCTCCCGGAGTCGATCGAGGAGCTACCGGACGAGGAGCTCCTGATCGATCCCGACGAGATCGAAGAGCTGATCGTCAGCCAGCTCCCCACCACCGCGATGTTCGCGAGTCGCTTCCGCGAGTGTGCGGGGCGCGCGCTGCTGTTGCCGCGGCGCCGTCCCGATCAGCGCACGCCGCTCTGGCAGCAGCGCCAGCGCTCGGCCGACCTGCTCTCGGTCGCGGGGAAGTACCCAGCCTTCCCACTGCTGCTCGAAGCCACCCGGGAGTGCCTCAACGACGTGTTCGACGTGCCCGCGCTCGTCGAGGTGCTGCGCGACCTCCGCAGCCGCAAGATCCGTCTCGTCGCCGTGGACACCCAGAGCGCGTCGCCCTTCGCGCAGTCGCTGCTGTTCGGGTGGATCTCGGTCTACATGTACGCGGGCGACACGCCCCTCGCCGAACGGCGCGCGGCAGCCCTCGCACTCGACCGTGACCTCCTGCGCGACCTGCTCGGCGCGGAGGAGCTGCGCGAGCTCATCGACCCGGGCGCGCTCGCCGACCTCGAGCTCGAGCTGCAACGGCTCGTCGACGGTCGACTCGCGCGCGACGTCGACGAGCTGCACGACCAGCTCCGGCTGCTCGGGCCGCTGTCGCTCGACGACCTCGCGTCGCGTTCGGTCGCGGCCGCAGACGTGAAGGCGTGGGTCGAGCAGCTGGTGGGGGAGCGGCGTGCGTTCGTGGGAGCGGTCGCAGGCGAGGAGCGGGTGTGCGCGGCCGAAGACGCCGGCCGCCTGCGCGACGCGCTCGGCATGAGCGTCCCGGTCGGGCTCCCCGCTGCGTGCACGGCTTCAGTACCCGACCCGCTGGTGGAGCTCGTCGCCCGCCACGCCCGCACCCACGGTCCCTTCCTGACCGAGCAGGTTGCGCAGCGGCTCGGCGCGCCGATCGCTCACGTGCGGGGTGCGCTGGATCGGCTGCGGTCCGACGGTCGAGTCGTGCTCGGGGAGTTCCGGCCCGGTGGCATCGAACGTGAGTGGTGCGCCGACGAGGTGCTGCGCCAGCTCCGGCGCCGCTCGCTCGCTGCGCTTCGCCGTGAGGTCGAACCCGTCGATGCCCGCACCCTCGCCCGGTTCCTGCCAAGGTGGCATGGCATCGGCTCGAACCGCCGCGGCGTCGACGCGCTGGTGGAGGTGCTCGGCCAGCTCCAAGGCGCACCGCTCGTGGCGTCCACGCTCGACCGTGATGTGCTTGCTGCGCGGCTCGTCGGTCACCAGCCCAGCGACCTCGACGCGCTCTGCACCTCTGGCGAGGTCGTCTGGGTGGGGGCGGGCGCGATCGGCGCGCGCGATGGCCGGGTGCGCGTCGCCTTCCGAGACCAGGCCGGCCTCCTGCTCGCAGCGGGCGGCGACGCGTTCGAGCCCGAGCCGCTCCACGGCGCGCTGCTCGATCACCTCGCGGGCCGCGGCGCATCGTTCTGGACCGACCTCACGGGCGCCGCACAGCAGGCCGGGCTCCCCTATGACGATCCCACCGTGCTCGCCGCCCTGTGGGATCTCGTGTGGGCGGGGCTCGTCACCAACGACTCGCTCGCCCCGCTGCGGGCCTACGTCGGCGGCAGTGGTCGCCGCGCGTCGAGCGCTGCCGCTCGACTCGGTGCCCGCCCGCGTCCGGGTCGCCTCGCGCGGCTCGGCCCGCCTGCCGGCGCCGGGCGATGGTCGTTGGTCGAACCGCTGCTCACCCCTACGCCAAGCCCCACCGAAGCGGCGCACGCCCGAGCGCTCCAGCTGCTCGAGCGCTACGGCGTGCTCACGCGGGAGGCCGCGCTCGGTGAGGGCGCGGAGGGTGGCTTCGCTGGGGTCTACCCGGTGCTGCGCGCGCTCGAGGAGCGTGGACGCGTCCGCCGCGGGTACTTCGTGGCGGGCCTCGGTGCCGCCCAGTTCGCCGTGCCCGGCGCCGTCGATCGGCTCCGCTCGCTGCGTGACGCGCGCGAGGACGCTGTCGAAGCTCCGATCGTGCTCGCGGCGACCGACCCGGCCCAGCCCTACGGCGCCGCGCTGCCGTGGCCGGAGTCCAGCGGGCGTCCCGCGCGCGCCGCGGGTTCGCTCGCCGTCCTCGCCGACGGTGAAGTGCTTGCATACGTCGAGCGCGGTGGGCACAGCGTCGTGCGGTTTCCTGCCGCATCTGACGACCACCGGTGGGCCGCGACGCTCGGCGACCTCGTCGAGCAGGGTCGCGTCCGGTCGCTCGAGCTGCGCACGATCGACGGTGCCGCGGCGAGCGACGCGCCGCCGGAGGTCATCGCGGCGCTGGAGCACGCGGCGTTCCAGCGCGGCTATCGAGGTTGGACCCGTCGTCCGCGCAGCCGCTGAGCCGACGGTAGGGTCCCGGCGATGACGGCACAGGTGCGGGGCTTCACCTGCGGGTGGCTCGAGACCGATCTGGGGGGCTTGCTCGAAGGGGCAGAGGGACGTGTCCGCATCCCGGTGCTGTCGTACCTCGTCGAGCATCCCAAAGGCGCGGTCGTGTTCGACACCGGCCTGCACACCGACATGCGCGACGACCCGGTCGGTCGGATCGGCGCACTGGCCGACTACTTCGCCAGCGAGCTCGCGAGCGGCACCGCGGTACACGAGCGGGCCGAGGCGCTCGACAGGACGCCTGACCTGGTCGTGTGCTCGCACCTGCACTTCGACCACTGCGGCGGCAACGCGCTGCTCGGCGACGTCCCGGTGCTGGTGCAGCGCCGCGAGTGGGAGGCCGCGCACGGCGACGACCCCCTCGGCTCATACCTTTCGGCCGACTTCGACACCGGCCAGGAGATCCGCCTCGTCGATGGCGAGCACGACCTGTTCGGCGACGGGTCTGTCGTGTGCGTTCCCACGCCGGGTCACACCGCCGGGCACCAGTCGCTGCGGGTGCGCACCGCGGAGCGAGAGCTCGTGCTCACGGGCGATGCCTGCTACTTCCGACAGTCGCTCGAGCAGGCCCGGTTGCCCATCTTCGGGCACGACCGCGACGAGCAGCTGCGCTCGTTCGACCTGCTGCGGGCACTCGAAGCGCGTGGCGCTCACCTCGTGTTCGGTCATGACCCCGCGCAGTGGGTCGATGACGCCGTCGTGGCGCTCTGAGCTCGAGCCGTCGGTGAGGCAACGCCCAGGTCGCCTGGCAGACTGACCGCCGCACGACGACCAGGGGGAACACACATGCGCTATCGCTCGCTCGGCAGCACCGGCGTGAAGGTCAGCCCGCTCTGCCTCGGGGCCATGATGTTCGGGGCGATGGGCAACCGTGACCACGACGAGTGCGTGCGCATCATCCACGCGGCGCTCGACGCGGGCCTGAACTTCATCGACACCGCCGACGTGTACTCGGCCGGGGAGTCGGAGACGATCGTGGGCAAGGCCCTTGCCGGTCGGCGTGACGACGTGGTGCTCGCCACCAAGTTCCATGGCGGGATGGGCACCGACCCGAACCACCAGGGCAACTCGCGGCGCTGGATCATCACGGAGGTGGAGAACAGCCTGCGCCGCCTCGGCACCGACCACATCGACCTGTACCAGGTGCACCGTCCTGAGCCGGGCACCGACATCGACGACACGCTGTCCGCGCTCTCCGATCTCGTGCACCAGGGCAAGGTGCGCTACCTCGGGTCTTCGACCTTCCCCGCCGAGGCCATCGTGGAGGCGCAGTGGGTGGCGGAGCGACGCGGCCACGAGCGGTTCCGCGTGGAGCAGCCGCCGTACTCGATCTTCGCCCGCGGCATCGAGGCCTCGGTGCTCCCCACCTGTGAGAAGTACGGCATGGGTGTGATCCCGTGGAGCCCGCTGAACGGCGGCTTCCTCACCGGGCGCTATCGCGCCGGCGAGGCCGCGCCCACGAGCGGCCGCGCCGCGCGCCTGCCCGAGCGGTTCGATCCGGCCCGCCCGGCGGTCGCGGCGAAGCTCGCGCTCGTGCCCGAGCTCGAGAAGGTGGCCGCGGAGGCCGGGATGCCGCTCACGCACATGGCGCTCGCGTTCACGCTTGCGCACCCGGCGATCAGCAGCGCCATCATCGGCCCGCGCACGATGGAGCAGCTCGAAGGCTGCCTCGGCGCCACGGACGTCGCGCTCGACGACGCCACGCTCGACGCGATCGACAAGCTCGTCCCGCCTGGCACCAACGTCAATCGCGACGATGCCGGCTGGCAGTCGCTCGCCGTCGCCACCGCCTGGCGTCGACGCCGTCCCGTCGGCACGCGCTAACCCCAAGCAACCAACGTCTGTGAACCCCTATGACCGCATTGCGGACGTGGGGGTTCACAGACGTTGGTTGCTGGTCAGCTCAGCCAGAGGCGGACGAGGTCTCGCAGGCGATCGATCCCCACGTTCTTCGTCGCGCTCACCCACACGACGTCGCTGGGGAGCAGGTCGCATGCAGCGGCCAGCTCCTTCTTGCGCTTCTCGCGCACCTTCGCCTTCACCTTGTCGTGCTTGGTCGCGATGACGGTGTGGGGCAGGGTCTCACTGCGCAGCCACTCGAGCATCGACACGTCGAGCTTGGTCGGGCCGATCTCGCCGTCGACGAGCACCATCACCATCGCGAGCGCCTCGCGTCCCACGAGGTAGCCCTCGATCATGTCGCCCCACGCCGCGCGCTGGACCTTCGACACCTTCGCGTAGCCGTAGCCGGGGCAGTCGACCATCGTGGTGCCGTCCGGGAGCTCGAAGCCGTTCAGCAGCTGCGTGCGGCCGGGTGACTTGGAGACGTTCGCCAGGCCGTTGCGCGCTGCCAGCGCATTGATCAGCGACGACTTGCCGACGTTCGAGCGCCCCACCACCGCCACCTCAGCGCGGCTGTCGGGCAGCCGGTCGAGCCGGTCGGCGGAGGTGACGAAGCGCAGCTCGAGCGGGGTGGACACCGGGAAACCTTGGCACGTCGCCGGCACCGACCCTGGGTCCTCAGGAGCCGGGCCGATAGCCGAGGCGAGCGGCAGCACAGCGCCACCACTTGGGCACGAAGGAGTCCGGCGGCCTCCCGATCAGCGCATCTCTCTACGCGCGGGTGAGCGCCACGACCGGGATCACGCGCTCGGTCTTGGCCTGGTACTCCGCGAAGTTCGGCATGAGCGCCGCCTGCTGCGCGTAGAGCCGGTCGTGCTCGGGACCGTCCTCGTAGATCGTCGCGTCGGCCTCGAAGGTCTCCGTGCCGAGCTCGACGGTCACACGTGGGTTCGCCTTGATGTTGTGGAACCAGGCCGGATGGGTGGGCGCGCCGCCCATCGACGCGATGATCACCACCCGGTCGCCGTCGATCGTGTGCACCAGCGGGGTCGTGCGCCGCTGGCCGGTCTTCGCACCGGTGTGGGTGATCAGGACCATCGGCGCGCCTTCGAAGATGCCCGTCACCGTGCCGCCGCTGGCTCGGAACTCGTCGATGATCCCCTGGTTGAAGTCGTTGAGGGCGGTGTCGCTCATCTGGGCGACGCTATCTGGGCGACGCCGGACCGCTACTTCGTGAGAACGTTCACAAGCGGCGCTAGGCTGACGTCATGGCCGTGGCGCCCAGGGTCGTGGTGGTCGGGGCGGGGTTCGCCGGGATCGAGGTGGCCCGACATCTGCGGGCGGCACCCGTCGAGGTGACGCTCGTCGACCGACACAACTTCCACACGTTCCAACCGCTGCTCTACCAGGTGGCCACCGCGGGCCTGAACGCGGCCGACGTCGCGCATGCGGTCCGCGGCATCTTCCACGGCCAGCGCAACCTGCGCTTCCGCCAGGCCACCGTGACCGGCGTTGATTGGGACGCCCAGGTGGTGCACCTCGACGGCCAAGACGACCTCGGGTTCGATCACCTCGTGCTCGCGGGTGGCGCGACGGTCACGCACTTCGGAACGCCGGGCGCCGCCGAGCACGGGTTCGCGCTCTACACGCTCGAGGACGCGGTGGCGCTCCGCAACCACGTCGTCGAGCGCTTCGAAGAGGCCGACGCCGATCCCACGGCGGTCGATCGGGGTGCGCTCACGTTCGTCGTGGTCGGCGGGGGACCGACCGGCGTCGAGACGGCGGGCGCGCTCGCTGAGCTGTTCGCGATGGTGTTCCGCAAGGACTACCCGAGCCTCGACCTGAGCCGTGCCCGCGTCGTGCTCGTCGAGATGCAGGACCACCTGCTCGACCCCTTCTCGTCGGGGAGTCGCCGCCACGCGCTCGACACGCTGAGAGCGCGCGGCGTCGACGTCCGCCTCGGTGCCAAGGTCGAGTCGGTCACGTCGACCGCGGTGACCTTCGCCGACGGCTCGGTCTTGGCGAGTCACACCCTCATCTGGGCCGCCGGGGTGCAGGCCAACCCGCTGGCGGCGACGATCGGCGTCGCGCAGGGCCGCGGGGGTCGGGTGCTCGTCGACGCAGACCTGCGCATCATGGGTCGAGCAGGTGGGTGGGCGATCGGCGACGTCGCGGCGGCGCGCGACCGTGTGGGCGGACTGCTCCCGCAGCTCGCGCCGGTGGCGATGCAGTCAGGTCGGCACGTGGCCCGACAGATCGCGCGGGTCCTCGAGGGCAGGCCGACCGAGGCGTTCCGATACCGCGACAAGGGCACGATGGCCACGATCGGTCGTCGCGCTGCGGTGGCCGAGCTGCCGGGTCGGATCCGGTTGCGGGGCGGACTCGCGTGGCTCGCGTGGCTCGGCTTGCACCTCGTGTTCCTGGTGGGCAAGCGCAATCGTCTCTCCGTCTTGCTCAACTGGGCGTGGAACTACCTCACCTGGGACCGCGGCCCGCGCCTGATCCTGCGCTCCGAACGCCGCGGGTAGGGTCCCGCGCCATGACCGGCGATGCCAGCGTTCCGCGGAGGCTCAGCTTCGTCACACTGGGCGTACGAGACATGCCGAGGATGCGCGCGTTCTACAGCGGCGTCGGCTGGCCCGAGCAGCCGGGCGCGAGCGATCAGTTCTGCGCCTACCTGCTCGGTGGGGTGGTGCTGGCGCTGTACAGCCTCGACGATCTCGCCGCCGAGGCGGCACCCGGCGAGCCCCTCGTCAAGCACGGTTGGGGCGGGCACACGTTCGCCATCAACGTCGATGTGCGCGAGCAAGTGGACGAGGTGGTGAAGGCGATGACCGCGGCTGGCGCACGCAAGGTTGGGCAGGTGGAGGATCGCCCGTGGGGCGGTCGGAGCGGGTACGTCGCCGACCCAGAGGGCAACCGCTGGGAGATCGCGTGGGCCCCCGGTCTGCGCTTCGACGAGCGCGGCGCGGTCGCCGGCTTCGACCCCCCGGCTTCTTGAGTCGTTTCGTTCGGAAGACCGCGACGAAACGCCCCAAGAAGTCCTGCGGAGGGGTGACGCCGTAGGGTCCGGACGTGACTGGCTACTCGGGCACCCCCCTCGCGAAGAAGCTCGGCATCGAGACCGGCGCCCGGCTCGCGGTCCTCGGCGCACCCGATGGGTTCGTGATCGAGGGCCTGCCACCCGAGGTCACGACGCACACGGCTGCGCGCGGGCCTCTCGACGTCATCGTGTCGTTCCACCTCCGGCGCGCTCATCTCACGGCACGGCTGCCGACGCTGATGCGCGCGCTGCACGTTGACGGCGGCTTGTGGGTGGCCTGGCCGAAGCGCGCGTCGGGAGTGCCGACCGACATCACCGAAGACGTCGTCCGCGAAGTCGCGCTCCCCACGGGTCTCGTCGACGTCAAGGTCTGCGCGATCGACGACACGTGGTCGGGCCTGCGGCTCTGTCTCCGAAAGGAGCTCCGCGCGGGCCGCGCCCGTGCGGGCGACTGAACGGTCCAAACCCTCGCGTTCTTGATGCGTTTCGTCGCGGTCTTCCGAACGAAACGACCCAAGAACGCGGGAGCCTCAGTTGCCGCCCGGCTCGCGGAACATCACGCTGATGCGCGGGCCGGCGCTCGCGCACTTCGGCACGCAATGCTCGAACGTGCGCTGGCAGGTGCCGCCCTGCACGAGCAGATCTCCGGCGTGCAGGGTGTAGCTGATCGACGGACCCCCACCGTCGGGCCGCAGGAGAAGGCGCCGGGTGGACCCGAGCGAGAGGATCGCGACGATCGTGTCGGCGCGGCGACGGCCCACGCGATCGCCGTGCCACGCGACGGAGTCGTGGCCGTCGCGGTACAGGTTGGCGGAGATCGTCGGAAGGTGGGTGCCGTAGTGGCGCCCGAGGCAGCGAGCCATCGCGTCGATCACCTGCGGTCGCCCCTCGTGCCATCGCCGCGTCTCGAGGCGTGGGACGTGGACGACGCGGTCGTACATGGGGCGCTGGAACGCGTGCCACGGGGCCTGGTCGAGGACCGTGTCGAACAGCACGTCGCAGCCGCTCGCCCATCCGGGCACGAGGTCGACCCACGCGCCAGCGCCGAGGAAGCGGCGCCGGGCACCCGACAGCGTCGAGTCGAACGCTGGTGCCTCGCCGCCCAGCAGCGATGGCTGCCAGACGACGCGGTGATCCGCGGCGACCTCGGTGAACATCCCGCGGAGCCTACACGAACAGACGTTCGGGTCCACCCCGACGGGTCACTCGGTGGCGATGGCTTCGAGGATCATGAGCCGTCCCGCGCGCCGTGCGGGCAGGATCGACGCTGCGGTGCCCAGCAGCGCGGCCCCGATCGTGATGACCACGAGGGACCCCGTTGGCACCGCGAACCGCGTGAGCCCCTTGCTGGCGAGCGCCTCGACGAGCGCCCAGCTCACGAGGAGGCCGAGCGCGAGGCCGACGACGGTGCCGAGCAACGAGATGAGCACGGCCTCCCACCGCACGGTGGAGCGCATCTGGCCGCGGTGCATCCCGACGGCGCGCAGCAGCCCGAGCTCGCGGGTGCGTTCGTTGATCGACAGGCTGAGGGTGTTGGCGATCCCGATGAGGGCGATGATGATCGACATGATCAGCAGTCCGTAGATGAACGTCACGAAGGACGTGATCTGGCTGGCGAGGTCACCGATGAAGGCCTTGCGATCGAGGACCTCGATCGAGGGCGTGCTCTCCACCGCCTTCTCGATGCTCGCGATCGTGGCGGCAAGGTCGGCACCCTTCGTGACCTTCCCGAACACCTGGATGTCGGCGAGCTCTGGGACGAGGGTGGCATAGGTCGCGCGCGAGATCGTGAACCATCCGAGCAGGCTCTGGTCGTCGCTGATCGCTTGCACGACGAGGTCGGCGGTCGCGCCACCTGGCGCGGTCACCTTCACGTGGTCGCCGATCACCACCTTGTGGCCGCGCGCCAGCTCCTGGTCGACGATGATCCCCTTGTCGTCGAGGTCGGCCACGGTGCCCTGTGTCATGCGCGGCTCGAGGACCTCCGACATGCGGGCGGGCTCCACCGAGGTGAGGAACTGCGTGGCGTTCGCGCCGTCGGGATAGGTGAACTCGGCCCGGCCGAAGCCGAACGGCACGACGACCTCGACGTCCTTGACCTTCGCGGCGGTGTCAGCGACCGAGCTCGGGAAGCCTGATGGCGGACCAAAGTTGCTCGCGGAGCTCTGGATGACGAAGTCGCCCTTGAAGCCGCGCTCCACCTCGGCGGTGACGGAGCGCTTCGCGGACGCGGCGAACACGGTGATGAACCCCACGAGCGCGACGCCGATCACGAGCGCCGAGGCGGTGGCGGATGTGCGCTTCGGCGCGCGTGCGGCGTTCTCCACGGCGAGCTTGCCCGTGATGCCCTTGAGCGACGCGAGCGGCGTGCCGATCGCACGCACACTCGGACTTGCGAGCACGGGACCGATCACGATCGCGCCAAAGATCGCGAGAAGCCCGCCGAGGCCCACTCCAGGGATCGCGTCGGAGGTCCCATCGGTCCAGGCAGTGGAGAGCTGGTAGGCGCCCAACGCGAGCACGATCACGCCGAGCACGACTCGGATCTTCGACGCACCCGATCGGTCGAGGGCGACATCTCGCAGCGCGGCGAGCGGCGGGACGCGGGTCGCTCGGATCGCTGGCACGAGCGCGGCGACCAGCGACACGACAAGTCCGAGCCCGACGGCGAGGAGCACCGTGCCGCTGCGGACCTGGAGCGTCGTGGTGGGAAGATCGGCGCCGGTGGCGTCGAGCACGGCGGTGACGCCCTTCGCGAGCCCGACACCGGCGACGAGCCCGAGCGCGGCCGCGACGAGCCCGACCATGCTCGCCTCGAGGAGCACGGATCGGAGCACCTGCGCGCGACTCGCGCCGACCGCCCGCAGCAGCGCGAGCTCGCGAGTGCGCTGCGCGACCAGGATCGAGAACGTGTTCGAGATCACGAAGATCCCGACCAGAAGCGCGATCGCACCGAACACCGACAGGATGATCTTGAAGAAGCTGAACCCGGACTGCACGCTCTTCGAGAGCTGCGCCGCGGCCTCGGTGCCGGTGATGGCCTCGGCGCCCTTGGGCAGCACCCGCGCGATGCGATCGGTCAGCTCCCGCTCGGAGATCCCGGGCTCCGCACGCGCGTTGACCTGTTGGATCTTCCCGTTCGTGCCGGCGAGTCGCTGTGCCTCGCGCAGCGTGAAGTCGGCGGAGATCGCACCGGCGCTGCTCTTCGCGGTGCCGAACAGCAGGCTCCCCACGAGCGTGTACTCCTGCCGTCCGAACTGGCCGACGACCGTGACCTTGTCGCCGAGCTCGAACCCGGCCTCCTCGATGGCAGCCACGTTCAGCGCGATCTCGTTGTCAGCCGTGGGCCCGCGCCCGTCCTGCACGTCATAGGCCGTGAGCGCGGGGTCGGGCACCCAGCTCTCGATGAGCGTCGGAGGGCCTTGCGCGGGGCCGACCGGCTTCCCCTCCGGGTCCAGGATGCGGTTCGTGCTGCCGAAGCCGATGGTGATGACGTACGGCGCGACGCGCTCGACGCCCTCGACCGCCGCCACCGCGTCCACGAGCCCGGCGTCGAGCAGTGCGCGCTGATCGCCGCCGAAGGGGTCGGTGAACAGCACGGTTCCTTGGACCTGTGTGGACACCTCGTCGTTGGCGACCGCGAACAGGTCGTCGAAGACCTTGTCGAGCGTGTCGGTGAGCACGAACGTGCCGGCCATGAAGGCGACGCCCAGCACGATGGCCACGATCGTGGAGATGAGGCGCCGCTTGTGCGCCCAGAACGAACGAAGCGTGACGCGCAGCATCAGGCGTCGCCGAAGCGCTTCATGCGATCGAGCAGGCGCTTCGCGGTGGGGTCGGCCATCTCGTCGACGATGCGGCCGTCGCCGAGGAACACGACGCGTCCGGCGTGTGCTGCGGCCGCGGGGTCATGCGTGACCATCACGATCGTCTGGTGGAGCTCGTCGACGGCGTGCTCCATGAACTCGAGGATCTCCGAGCCGGCGCGGGAGTCGAGGTTGCCGGTGGGCTCGTCCGCGAAGATGATCTTCGGCTGTGCGGCGAGTGCGCGCGCCACGGCCACACGCTGCTGCTGCCCGCCGGAGAGCTCGCTCGGTCGGTGCGCGAGTCGGTCGCCGAGGCTCACGGCGCGGATCACGGAGTCGACCCAGCCGGCGTCGGGCGTGCGGCCGGCGAGGTCCATGGGGAGCGTGATGTTCTCGAGCGCGGACAAGGTGGGGATGAGGTTGAACGACTGGAACACGAACCCCACCTGGTCGCGGCGCACCTGCGTGAGCGCCTTGTCGTCGAGCCCCGTGAGGTCGGTGTCGGCGATGAACACCTGCCCCGAGGTGAGCGAGTCGAGCCCGGCGACGCAGTGCATCAACGTGGACTTGCCCGACCCGGATGGACCCATGATCGCCGTGAAGCGACCGGCCTCGAACCCGACCGACACGCCGTCGAGCGCGCGCACCTCGGTGTCGCCCGAGCCGTAGACCTTCACGGCGTCGGCGGCACGGGCGGCCAGCGTGGCGGACGGAGCAGGCGCGGCGGAGCTCGACATGGGTCGTGACCCTAGGCGCCGAGCTGATCGGCGGGGCGACCGGCAGCACAGTGGCAACGCTTGGGCACGAACGAGTCCGGCGCCCCCCATCCGCGCATCTCCCGAGAGGCGGTCTTGCGGTGGATGGGGGGAGGTTCCGGACCATCCCGGTAGATTCAGGCACGGTGACCTGCCCGAGCTGCCGCAACGACGTCCCGGTCGGCGCGAGGTTCTGTCCAGAGTGCGGGCAGGATCTGCGGCTGCGCGGTGACGAGCGCCGCGTGGCCACCGTGCTGTTCGCCGATCTCGTGGGCTACACAGCGCTGTCGGAGACGCGTGATCCCGAACAGGTCAAGAACTTCGTCGATTCCTGCTTCGAGCGACTCGTTGCCGACATCGAGGCCTTCGGCGGCCGCGTCGACAAGATCATCGGTGATGCGATCGTCGCGTTGTTCGGCGCACCGCTCGCACACGAGGACGACGCCGAGCGCGCGGTCCGTGCCGCGCTGCGTCTGCAGGAGACGCTCGAGCAAGCGTCGGCGGAGCTCGGTATCTCAGTGCGGATGCGTGTCGGCGTGAACACCGGGGAGGTGCTCGTCGGTGCCCTGCGTGCGGGTGGCGACTACACCGCGATGGGCGACGTCGTGAACACCGCGAGCCGCCTGCAGACGGCGGCCGCGCCCGGCACGGTGCTGGTCGGCGGCACCACGTATGCGGCAACGCGACGGGTCGTGCGCTATGAGGCGCTCGAGCCGATCCTGGTCAAGGGTCGAGAGGAGCCGGTTCAGGTGTTCCGGGCGCTCGACGCGCTTGCCCCGCCGGGCTACCGACCGGAGCGCAATCGCGCCTCGCTCATCGGCAGGGAGGCGGAGCTGGGTCTGCTGTGCCACAGCGTCGAGAACGTCGTCCGCAACGCGCGCGCTGCGCTGCTGCTCGTGCTGGGTGAGGCCGGGGTGGGGAAGTCGCGCCTGGCCGAGGAGCTCGCGTCGAACGCCGAGTGCGAGCACAACGCGCTCATCCTCGAGGGGCGCTGCGTCCCTTATGGCGAGGCGAACGTGTGGTGGCCAGTAGCCGACGCGCTCCGCCACGGATGCGGGATCCGTTCGAGCGATCCGGCGCCCACCGCCATCGAGATGGCGCTCGACTCGGTTCGGATCGCGCTCGGGGACTCTGCGTCGGACACCGAGGTGGATCGGGTTCACCAGGGTCTGCTGTACCTGATGGGCTACGACTCGGAGCTGAGAGGCATCGACCCCGCTCGAGCGCGCGAGGAGGCCACGGCAGCGGTCGTCACCTTCGCCGACCGGTTCTCAACGCAACGTCCGGTCGTGGTGGTGCTCTCCGATCTGCACTGGGCCGACGACATGGTGCTCGAGCTCGTCGACACGCTGCTGCAGCGCCTCGCAAGCCGGCGCTTCGTGGTGCTGGCCACCGCGCGGCCGGTGATCGAGGAGCGGTGGCACCCGCCGCACGGACGCCACAACCTCGTCGTGCTCACACTCGACCCGCTCACCTCGGAGTCCGCATCGGCGTTGCTGTGTGAGCTCGCGGGGGCCGATCTCGGCACCGAGCTGACCGACGCGCTCCTCGCGCGCAGCGGCGGCAACCCGTTCTTCCTGGAGGAGCTCGTGACCTTGCTCGCCGACGCGGGCATGGTCGGTGGCGACGCGAGCTCGCTCGACCGCAGTCCAGACGCGGTCGAGCTCCCCGACACGCTTCGCGGCCTCGTCGCGGCTCGCCTCGACGGCTTGAGCGCGGATGAGCGCCGGGTGCTCGACGACTGCGCGGTGCTCGGTCGTCGCGGCGCAGTCCAGGCGATCGAGGTCATGTCGCGGAAGCACCTCGGCCTCACCGACGTGCTGCCAGTGCTCGAGGCGCTCGAGGAGAAGGAGCTGCTGGTTTTGAGCGGCGTCGGCGACAGCGCCAAGTGGACCTTCCGGTCAGATCTGGTGCGCGAGGTGGCGTACAGCACGCTCACCAAGGCCGATCGCGCCCGGTCCCATCAGGGGATCGCGATCTGGATGGAGGACCACGAAGACATCAACCGCGACGCGGTGGTCGACCGGATCACGTTCAACTACGTGCGAGCTGCGGAGCTGGCCAGCGAGCTCGGTCCGGTCGAGGGCCTGTTTGACGACCTCGCCGAGCGTGCGCTCGTGTGGCTCGAGCGCGCGTCGGCCCGCGCCGCGCAGGCGGAGCTGCCTGTCGTGGCGGATCGCCTCTACAGCGAGGGTCTGCGCCTCCTCGCTGGCCACCACGGTCCGCGGCATCGTGCGTTCCTGACGGGTCGGGCGAAGGCGCTCGCCGGCCAGCGCGAGCTCGCCCCGGCGCGCTCGGACGCGCAGGCAGCCATCGAGGAGTCACGCCACGCCGGACCGGACGGCGCCGCCGACCTCGGTCGGGCGCTGCTCGCGCTCGCCGAGATCGAGCAGAAGGAGTCGAACTGGGAAGCGTCCGAAGTGGCGCTCGACGAGGCGCGCGAGGTCTTCGCGAAGATCGGTGACGCCTCGGGCGAAGCCGAGGTGCTGCGCCTCCGCGGGTTCGGCGCACTGTTCCGTCATGAGTACGACGCCGCCACGGACCTCCTCGAGCAGGCGATGGCTCGCTTCGAGGCGCTGCAGGATCGCCGCGGCGTCGCGTGGGCGCTGCAGAACCTCGCGTGGTGCGCCTTCTACTCGGGGCATGCGGAGGAGGCGGAGGTCCGCCTTCGCCAGGCGGCCGCCACCTTCGAGGCGATCGGCGATCTGGGCGGCCTCGGGTGGGCGAAGGGTCTGCTCGCGTGGGCCCGCTTCCAGCAGGGGCACACGGAAGAGGCGGGCGAGATGGCCGAGGCGATCCTCGAGGATGCCCGAGGGGGCTGGGACCGATGGGGCCTCGGGATGATGCTGGTCCTGGCCGGCTCGGTGCGCCTCTGGACGGGCCACACCCTCGGCGCGATCGATCGCCTCGAGGAGGCCCGGGCGCTCTTCGAGGGCATCAACGACGTGTTCGGGCGCGGCCAGTCCTCGGCGGTGCTCGGCCGCGCGCTGGTCCTCGCTGGCCGGGTCGAGGAGGGCCTCGCGATGGTCGGGTCGGTCGCGAGCCCGGACGGCGCGCCGGGAACCGACCGCGAGCTGATGGTCGTGATCATGGCTGGCCTCAGCGCCACCGTGCAGGTGGGCGACGTGGAGCGCAGCGAAGCGCTCCTGGCTCGCGCGCCGGGGCTCGCGACCGACGATCGCGACGGTGACCTGATCGTCGGTGACACCGAGCGGGTCACGGCGCTCGGGCTCCATCGTCTCCAGACAGGCGACGTCGCCGGGTCCGTCGCCGTCCTGTCCGCACTCGCTGCACGGCTCCTGCCCGAGCGCGACCCGAACCTCAGCTCGGCGCTCGCGCTCGCGCACGTCGCCGACGGGTCCCTCGACGCGGCGATCGCCGAGGCCGACGCGGTCGATGCGCATCAGCGCGCCAGCTACATGGACCGCCTCGTGGCCGGTGTCGCGCGCGGGTTGGCGCTCTCGCGCCGGGGCGACGAGGCAGCGTCGGTCGCCGCGTTCGACCAGGTGCGCGCCGCGGCCGACGCCACCGAGGACCGGGTCTCCCAGGCGCTCGTGCGGCTGGCGGACGCGGCCGCGGCGTCGGGCCGTGGCGCGACCGACACCGCTTCGCGTGCTGCCGACGCCGATCGACGCCTTGCGGAGATCGGGCTGGAGGGCACCGGGTGGCGGCAGGCCTTCAGCCTGGCGCTCGGCCTCAGCCCGGCAACCTGATCAGCCGGGCTGCTTGACCACCCGGAGGTAGGGCTTCTTCGCGTCCCAGCCGTTCGGGAAGGCTTCCTTCGCGTCCTCGTCGGACAGCGCGGCCACGATGATGACGTCCTCACCCTGCTTCCAGTCCGACGGCGTCGCGACCTTGTGGTTGGCGGTGAGCTGGAGCGAGTCGATGACGCGCAGGATCTCGTCGAAGTTCCGACCGGTCGACGCGGGGTAGGTGAGCGTGAGCTTCACCTTGTTGTCGGGCCCCACGATGAACACCGAGCGGACCGTGAGCGTGTCGTTCGCGTTGGGGTGGATCATGTCGTAGAGGTCGGCGACCTTGCGGTCCGGGTCGGCGAGGAGCGGGAAGTTCAGGGTGGAGCCGGTGACGTCCTCGATGTCTTGGCTCCAGGCCTCGTGCTCCTTCACGCCGTCGACGGAGAGCCCGACGACCTTCACGTCGCGCTTGTCGAACTCGGGCTTGAGCGCAGCGACACGCCCGAGCTCGGTCGTGCACACGGGCGTGAAGTCCTTGGGATGCGAGAACAGCACGGCCCAGCTGTCGCCCTTCCAGTCGTGGAAGCTGATGGGGCCATCGGTGCTGTCAGCGGTGAAGTCGGGAGCTTCGTCTCCCAGTCGTACGGCCATGGTGCCTCCTCGGGCAGTGGTTCCTGGTGCGGGCCGACCCTAGCGGCGACAGGAGCAAAAGCCGACCGGCCTTGTCGGCTTTCCGGCGGTCCCTTCGGCGTGCCCCATGTCACGTTGCGCAGCTAGCAAAACGCTTGCTACAGTTAGCACCAGTCCCCCCGTCAACAGGAGCAACCCCCCATGAGCACCATCCTCGACACCGTCGTGAGCTACGAGGACCAGCTGGTCGATCTCGTCAAGAAGGCCCAGGCCCCCGTGGTCGACTACGTCGCCAAGGGCGTCGAGCTCGTCGGCGCCCGCCTGCCCGAGGTCACCTACCCGGCAGCCCTCCCGACCCCCATCGAGGTGGTCGAGTCGCAGGTCGCGTTCGCCAAGAAGCTGATCGACGCCAACACCGCGCTGGTCACCTCGGTCCTCGAGACCGTCGCTCCGATCGCGGGCGTCGCGAAGCCCGCCAAGAAGGTTGCGAAGGTCGCCAAGGCTGCCTGAGCACAGTTTGCAGGGCATGGCCCTGTGACGCCGGATCCCACGGGATCTGCTGCGACGAGCGGCGCCCTCCCCCCGGGGCGCCGCTCTGTCGCGTCCGGGGCCGTGGGCTCAGGGGAGGGGAGTGCGGGGAAGGTCGGGTTCGACGTAGAGGATCCGGGCCGACGGCACCGCGTCGCGCACCCGTGCTTCGACGCGATCGACGGCGTCCGCGAGCTGCGCCACGCTGAGGTCGGCGTCGAAGCTCACCTTCGCCCCCACGAGGAGCTCGTCGGGACCGAGGTGCTGGGTGCGGAGGTGGATCACCTTCTGGACGTCGGGCTCGGACTCGATGGCCCCACGGATCGCGCCTTCGGTGGCCGCGGTGGCCGACTCGCCGATCAGCAGGCTCTTCATCTCCACCGCGAGGATGACCGCGATCGCCGTGAGCAGGACGCCGATCGACACGGTGCCGACGCCGTCCCACACGGGATCGTCGGTGACGAGCGTCGTCACGACCGCGGCGAGGGCGAGCAGAAGACCGACGAGCGCGCCGAGGTCCTCGAGGACCACCACGGGCAGCTCCGGGTGCTTCGATCGGCGGATGAACTGCCACCAGCCAGCCGTGCCGCGGATCGCGTTCGCCTCGTGCACCGCCGTGCGGAACGACAGCGCCTCGAGCACGACCGCCACCGAGAGGATCGCCACGGCGACGCCTGGCGAGGTGACCTCGTGCGGGTCCCGGAGCTTCGAGATGCCCTCGTAGATCGCGAACGCGCCCCCGAGGCTGAAGAGCACGAGCGACACGATGAACGCCCAGAAGTAGCGCTCGCGCCCGTAGCCGAAGGGGTGCTCGGCGTCCGCCCGGCGCCGGGCTCGCTTGCCGCCGAGCAGGAGCAGCCCCTGGTTCCCCGAGTCGGCCGCCGAGTGGATCGACTCGGCGAGCATCGACGCTGAGCCGGTGATCGCGAAGCCGACGAGCTTGGCGCACGCGATCCCCAGGTTCGCGAGGAGCGCGGCGATGACCGCCTTGGAGCCGTGCGCGCCAGTTGACATGTGCGGAGACTACGGGGCGTCGCCAGCGCGCCGGTCCCAACCCTGCCAGGATCCGGCGATGACGCTCCTCGACCTTGCTGCCACCGATCCGCACGCGCCCGCGGTCGACGACATGGAGCGGGTCCGGTCGCGCGGTGAGCTCGTCGACCGAGCGACCCGTCTCGGACGGTGGCTGCTGGGTGACGGTGGGGTCCCGGTCAGCGGCCACGTGTCGATGCTGATGGGCAATCGGGTCGAGATGATCGACCTGCTCGTCGCCGCCCAGGTCTCGGGTACCTGGATCACCGCGGTCAACTACCACCTCACCGCCCCAGAGGTGGCCTACATCCTCGAGGACTCCGGCTCGTCGATCCTCTTCACCGATCCGGCGAACGAGCCCGTCGCGCGAGCAGCGGCCGCGCAGTCCTCCCATGCGGTGGAGGTGATCGTGGCCGGTCCCGCGCTCGACGAGCTCGCGACGGGCGGCAGCGACGAGCCCTTCGCGCTCGATGGCCCGGGCGGCGGCACGATGCTCTACACCTCGGGCACCACGGGGCGGCCGAAGGGCGTGAAGCGCGTCCGTCAGGGCAGCCTCGGCGCCACGCTCACCGTCGGTGCTGCCGCCGGGATGGTGCTCGGGCTTGATGGGAAGGGCCCGCACCTCGTCACCGGTCCGCTGTACCACGCCGCGCCGTTGGGCTTCGCCGCCATCGATCTCGCCAACGGCGCCGAGCTCGTGCTCATGCCGCGCTGGGACGAGGCGCAGTGCCTCGACCTCATCGAGGAGCGGTCGGTGCGCAACAGCCACATCGTCCCCACGATGTGCGTGCGCCTGCTGCGCGTGCCCGACGAGCGTCGGGCGGCCTTCGATGCATCGTCGCTGTCCACGGTGCTGCACGGTGCTGCACCGATCGCGCCGCAGGTGAAGCAGCGCATGATCGAGTGGTGGGGCCCCGTGCTCACGGAGTACTGGGGCAGCACGGAGGGCGGCGTCTTCACGCTCGTGGACTCCGCCGCGTGGCTCACGAAGCCTGGCACCGTCGGCAAGGCGATCCAGACCTACGAGGTCTTCGCGGTCGACGGAGACGGCAACCGGCTCCCCGCTGGCGAGGTGGGCACCCTCTACACGCACAACCTGTTGACCGACGAGGTGTTCGAGTACCACCAGGCGCCCGAGAAGACCGAAGCGGCGCACCTCTCTGCCGGCACGTTCACGATGGGCGACATCGGCTACGTGGACGGCGACGGCTTCGTGTTCCTGTCGGACCGTGCCGCCAACGTGATCATCTCGGGTGGCGTCAACATCTACCCGGCCGAGATCGAACAGGAGCTCATCGACCATCCAGCCGTCGCCGATGTCGCGGTGTTCGGCATCCCCGACGAGGAGTGGGGTGAACAGGTGAAGGCGGCCGTCGAGCTCGCGGACGGGTACGTCGCATCTCCCGACCTCGAAGCCGAGCTGCTCGTGTTCGCGCGGCAGCGCCTCGCGGGCTACAAGGTGCCTCGTTCCATCGACTTCGAGGCCGAGCTTCCGCGCCACCCGACCGGCAAGCTCTACACTCGCCTCCTCCGCGACAGGTACTGGGTCGACCGGGTCAGGGGCGTCTGAGGTGGGGTGATGGGCAAGGGCGGACGGGAGCTCGAGGCGGTGGAGCACGCGGATCCGCTGCCGCGCGCCTTCCAGTCGAAGGCCTTCGGTCGGGAGCTCAACGGCATCCAGCGCGACGTCGCGCTGGTGTGGGGGCCGGTGCTCGGACGCGACCCGGGGTCGATCGCCGCTGCCGACGACTTCGTCGGGAGCGGCGGCACGCCCGAGCTGGCCGCCGAGCTGCTCGCGCGCATCGAAGAGGAGTTCGGCGCTCGCATGCCCGCCGACCAGCTGGAGCGCACTCCCACGCTCGGCGCACTCGCGGCCGAGCTCAAGGCGATGGTGCGCCTCACGTTCGGCCGCCTCGACCCTCCTCAGCGCCTCGCCGCCGGTGAGGACGGTCGCGCGCCGGTGTTCTGTGCTGCCGCCATGGGCGGCACGGTGCTGCCCTGGCAGCGAACGGTGAGCTACCTCGATCCGCGGATCCCCGTGTACGCGGCCGAGTCCGTCGGGATGGACCAGCACGGGCGCCCCTTGGCGACCATCGAGGAGATCGCCGACCACCTCATCGTCCAGCTTCGCGAGCTCGTAGGACGGGGACCGGTCGTGCTCTGCGGTCACTCCTTCGGCGGCCGCGTCGCCTACGAGATGGCGTCTCGGCTCGCACGTGACGGCCAGCGGGTCGCCGGCGTGGTGCTGCTCGACACGATCGCGGTTCGGCGGCTCGACCGTGAGCAGCTCACGCTGCGGCGGCTGCCCGCCATCGTGCGAGAGGACCTGCGCTACAAGCGCAAGCGCATGAAGGCCCGCATCTCGATCGCCGTGCGCCGCCTCGGCCTGTTCCTCCCGAAGGATCCGGAGATGCGCGTGCGGTGGATCATCCAGGCGCAGCGGATCGCATGGCGACGACACAAGCCGGGCCCGTATCCGGGCGACCTGACGATCCTCACGGTGGACTCCGAGGCGCGGCGGCGCGACCAGTGGCTGGGGTGGCGCCCCCTCGTCGCCGGCGAGATCGAGCTCTGCTCCGTGCCGGGAGAGCATCGCAGCATGCTGAGCCGGGAGTCGGCGCCCGACACGGCCGCAGCGCTCGACGCCTGCTTCCTGCGGATGACGGAACCCGTCACGGAGCACTCGGCGCGCGGCTGAGCGAAGCGCGCGGCGGTCGCGTCAGCCGCGCGGTGTGCTCGGCGCAAACGTGACGGGCAGCCGCTCGATCCCGCTGATGAAGTTCGCGGGTCGCAGGGTCGGCTCGGCCGCGCGGTCGGCGAGCTCGAGGTCCGGCATGCGTTCGAGCAGGAGCTCCAGCATGACGTCGATCTCGAGGCGCGCGAGGCTCGCGCCGAGGCAGAAGTGCGGGCCGAAGCCGAATGCGACGTGCTCGTTGGGAGTGCGGCGCACGTCGAAGCGGAACGGCTCGTCGAACACGTCCTCGTCTCGGTTCGCGGACGGGTACAGGAGCATCAGCTCGTCGCCCTCGCGGATCTTCTGGTCGAAGAGCGTGGTGTCTCGCGTGGCCGTGCGGACCATGTTCTTGATGGGTGAGACCCAACGGAGCATCTCCTCGACCGCCGAGGGACGCAACGTCGGGTCGGCCGCCACCGCGTCCCACTGGTCACGGTGGAGGAGCAGCTGGTGTACGCCACCGGAGATCACGTGGCGGGTGGTCTCGTCGCCACCGACCAGGATGAGCAGCGATTCGTGGATGATCTCGTCGTCGGCGAATCGGTCTCCGTCGACCTCCGCGTGCACGAGGACGCTGAGCAGGTCATCGCGCGGGTTCGCTCGGCGGTCGGCGATCACCTCGGTCGCATAGGCCCAGTACTCGCCGAAGGCGGTGGCGGCTGCCTCGAGCTGGTCGGCTGTCGCGTTCACGTCCTGGCCCTTCACCATGTCGTCGGACCAGCGCAGGAGATCGGCGCGGTGCTCGGGCCGCACCCCGAGCGCGTCGCCGATCATGATCATGGGGAGATGCGCCGCGATGTCGCCGACGAGATCGGCGTCGCCGTCCTCGCAGACGGCGTCGAGGATCTCCGTGCACGCGCGCCGCACAGCCGGCTCGCTGTCACGGACGCGGCGGGGCGTGAAGCCCTTGTTGACGAGCTTGCGTCGCTTCAGGTGCGCCGGGTCGTCCATGTCGATCATCATCGGCAGCGGTGCGAAGCCCGGACGGATGCCGCCCGCGTTCGAGAACACGTCCGGGTTTCGTGACACGTCGCGCAGGTCGCTGTAGCGGGTGATGCCCCAGATCTCTCCGTCCCAGTAGACGGGTGCGTTGGCCCGCGCCCACGTGAGCGCCTCGTGATGGTCACCGGCCCAGAAGGCACCGCTGCAGAGATCGATGTCGGCACGCGTCGGGTGGTCGGCCACGGCGCGGAGTCTGGCACGCTGCCAGCCGTGGCGGGATGCTCGCCGCGTGACGGAGTGCTCGTGATCAGCGTTGGTCGTAGCTGCCGAGCACGGCCAGCAGGTCGAGCTCGCGCTGGCGCATGGGCTCGTCGAGCCAGCGGCCATCGCTCGCGCACAGCAGCCGGTCGTCGAGCAGACGACCGGACAGCGCGGAGGTGGCTGCCGCGCTGCAGTACTGGAGGATCCAGGCGCGCCGGGGGCGCTCGGTGGTGTTCGGACCGCTGCGATGCATGAGGAGCGACGAGAACACGAGGACCGAGCCGCGGGATATCGGCACTGGCACACCGTCTGCCGCGGGACCGTCGTGGCCGATGCGGAACGGCCCAGGACCGTTGTGGTGGCGGATGGTTCCCTGGCGGTGGCTCCCGGGGATGACCCACAGGCAGCCGTTGTCGAGGTCGGCATCGTCGAGCGCGAGCCAGCACGTGACGTACTCCTCGGGGACGAGTGGCGTGTAGCCGTTGTCCTGATGCCACGGGAGCTCGGTGCGCGCCTGCGGTGGCTTGGCGACCGCCTGCTCCCAGTAGAGGCGGGCGTCGCCCGTTCCGAGGAGGGGGAGCACGAGCGGCGCCCAGCGCGCGTCCGTGGCGACCGAGGTGAGCGCGTCGCTCCCGAGGTGCATCATCGGTCGGTACGACAGCGGTCCGTCCGCGGCGTCGCCGAGCGCGAGCTCGAAGGCCGCGGCCTCCACGTCGCGCAGGATCGCATCGCACTCGGCGGCCGTGAACACGTCGGCCGCGATGAACCATCCGTCGCGCTCGAAGGCGTCGGTGTCTGCATCGTTCATCTCTGATCTCCTCGTCGTCTCGGGCGGAGCCCGTCGAGCAGCAGCGTGACCACGAAGTCGGCGACCGCCGCCGCCGGCACGCCATCGTCGGTGTGCAGGCGGCGTACGGCGAGCTGGCTGATGAGCGCGGCGAGCGAGAACGCGATCATCTGCGCCGGTGCCTGCACCACCTGGCCGGCGGACTGGGCGGCCTCGATCGTGGTGCGGATCTCCGTGATGAACCCCTCGTAGATCCCCGCGAGGTGCCGGTCGAACCGGTCGCCGAGGACGAGCGAGTCGAGGAACAGCAGTCGCACGACGTCGCGATCGGCCTCGAAGAACTCGAACGTGGCGCGCACCGAGGCGCGGAAGAGCGCCTCGCCGTCGGTCGTGCCGTCGAGGTGCGCGACGGCGCCGGCGATGTGGTCGCGCAGCGCGCGCTCCTCGTGGTCCATGAGCGCGAGGAACAGCGCGTCTTTGGAGTCGAAGTACCAGTAGATCGATCCGTACGAGACCCCGGTGGCCTTCGCGACGTCGCCGATGGTGGTTCGGTGGAAGCCGTTGGCCGCGAACACCGCCTTGGCCGCAACGAGGATCTGCTCGCGCCGCTGCTCCTTGGCCTCGGGGCCGACGGCGCGGGTCGGGCGGGCGGCGCTCACGGCACGATCACCCCGTGCACCGGCGGTGGCTCGTCGGTCTCGCCGGCCATCGTGCGAACCAGGTCCTCCGCGCCGTCGAGGTCGACGACGCGGCGGGGGAGCGCGTCGAAGGGATACGTGCCCGCCGCGAGCAGCTCGAGCGCGGCGCGGTACGCGGGCGCGTCGACACCGAGCGCACCGAGGATCCGCAGCTCCTTGTACACGACGAGATCGGGCCAGAACCCGGGCGTGTCCGCCGAGCCGCGGGTGCCGGCCAGCACGATCGTGCCGCCGACGCGGGCGAGGCTGACCGCCTGCGCGAGCGCGGAGGGTGCCTTCGCCGTGACGTCGACGACGACGTCGGCGAGCCGACCGGTGGCAGAGCGCAACGCCTCGGCCGGGTCTGTGGTCGCGACGTCGATGGCGAGGTCGGCACCGAAGCGCGCGGCCAGCGCGAGGCGTTCGTCGTCGCGCGGGCCGACACCGGTGATCGCGACGAAGCTCGCACCCGCCTCCTTGACCGCCGCGCACGCGGCGAGGCCGCGCACGCCCGGGCCGAGCACGGCCACGATGTCGCCTGGCTTCGTCTCGGGCACGGTGACGCCCCAACGGATCCCCGCGCCGAGCGGGTTGAAGAGGGTCGCGAGCACCGGGTCCAGTGCTACGGGCACCGGTAGGAGCAGGGAGTCGGGAGCGAGGTACTGGAGCTCCGCGTAGCCACCCCAGAGCCCGGGCGTCGTGTCGAGCGACACGAACCCGTACATGTCGCGCATGCCATGGCGCTCGCAGCGTCGGTAGAGGCCCGCCGCGCACGCCGCGCAGGCGCCGCACTGCTGGAAGACCTCGACCGCCACCCGGTCGCCCACCGACACTCCCCATCGCTCGGCGGCGCGCGCCCCGACCGCCTCGATCCTGCCGACGGACTCGTGCCCGGGCACGAACGCGAACCCCGCCGGCAGCGCACCGGTGTACTGCTCGTGGTCAGTGCCGCAGAGACCGCAGGCTTCGACGCGCAGCAGGCCGTCGTCCTCCCCGAGGTCCGGGACCGGCAGCGTTCGCGCCACGAGACGCCGAGGTGCCTCCAGCACGAGTGCTCGCGTGGTGCCCATCGGCGAGCCCGTGCGGCTCAGACCCGCTCGGTCCGGTAGCCGCCCACGTGCGCGAGCACACGCTCGGCCTCCGTCACGAGGTCGCGCACGATGTCAGCCGCTGGCGTGACGGCCGCGATGCCGCCGACCGCCTGCCCGGCCGGGTAGCACTCACGCGCTGGGTCGACGCCCTCGGTGTGCTCGTCGCCGCCGAGGTGGAACACGCCCTCGTTCATCGAGCGGACCGCCTGCATCGGGAAGCGCTCGAGCTCGTCGAGCCGACGCTCCCACTCGTCGGTGTACGCGCTGCGGATCACGCGCATCGTCTTGCCGGAGTACGCCCTGCTGATCACGGTGCCGTCCTCGGCGGTGCCGACCAGCGCCTCCTTGAAGCCGCGCACACCTTGCGCTTCGGGTGTGGCGATGAAGCGCGTGCCGAGCCACGCGCCGTCGGCGCCGAGCGCGAGTGCGGCAGCGAGGCCACGCCCGTCGAAGATCCCACCTGCCGCCACCACGGGGACCTGATCGCCCACGGCGTCGACGATGAGCGGGACGAGCGGGAGCGTCGCGACCTGGCCAGTGTGGCCGCCGCCCTCCGTGCCCTGCGCGATCACGAGGTCGCAGCCCGCGTCGACGGCCTTGCGAGCATGCACGACCTTGCCGCACATGTTGGCCACGAGCACGCCGTGCGAGTGG
Organism: Microthrixaceae bacterium; assembly: GCA_052390255.1. Classification (GTDB taxonomy): domain Bacteria; phylum Actinomycetota; class Acidimicrobiia; order Acidimicrobiales; family VFJN01; genus VFJN01. Next base: position 32,444 of record JBQTHC010000093.1, on the reverse strand, counting down.
CACAGCTCCACCGCCGCGGAGGGCACGCCGAGACCGGCCACGAACACCGACGCGCCACCCTCGATGAGCAGCTCCACCTGCTTGACCATGTCGCCGGGCATCGCGGTGAGCAGGTCGACGCCGAAGGGCTTGTCGGTGGCTGCTCGCACCTTCGCGATCTCCGCGACCATCTGGTCGTTCGACATCACCGATGCGCCGAGGCAGCCGAAGCCGCCGGCAGCGGACACGGCGGCCGTGAGTCGGTGGTACGACACGCCGCCCATGCCGGCGAGCATCACCGGGTGCTCGATGCCGAGGACCTCGGTCAGGCGGGTGCGCAGAGCCATGTGGAGCCTCCAGGGGCGCTCGGTCGACGGGTTCGCGGTCAGTCAAGTGTTGACTGACTCATCAGTCAAGAGAGTGGATCCGCGACCGCTCCCACGGCCTGCGACAGGTGGCGACCGAATCGTGGCGCCGGTGTCGCAGGCGAACGATGTGCAGCGCGTTGCCGCTCTGGTCGAGCCTCAGGCCTGGAAAGCCGAGCTGTACCTGACGTGGCCGGCCGGCACCGAGTGGTGGCCAAGTGGGCGCACCATCCATCCGTCGTGCTCGCCGTAGTCGCCCGTGAGGCCGTGCGCTCGGGCCGGCTCGAAGCCGAAGCGCGGGTAGTACCGCTCGTGTCCCAGCAGGACGACGAAGCGCCAGCCGGCCACCTCCGCCCTTGTCAGTGAGGCGCGGATCAGCTCGGAACCGACGCCGCGCCCTTGCTCAGCCGGTGCCACCGCGACGGGAGCGAGCCCGACCCCACCGGCCTGCGCGCCGTCGAGTGTCACCTCGCTCATCGCCAGGTGACCGACGACCCGGTTGGATCGGAGCGCGACGAGGGTCAGCTCGGTGATCAGCTCACCGCGCGCCCGCAACGTGCGGACCAGGCTGACTTCGGGCATCGAGCCTTGCAAGGCCAGGAAGGCGTCGCCGACGACACGGTCGATCGCGTCGACGTCGTTGGGCGCCTCAGGACGGATGTGCACGCCGACGTCGTCCTCCACGGCCGGCGAGCCTAGGAGCCGTCGTCTCGCGAACACGAGTGAGATGCCGTCAGTGAGATCAACGAGCGCGGTGGCGGCTGCTGGCGGTGGCCACCTGAGTGTCGTTGAGCGCGCCCTCGGCATGATTCGAACATGCGACACACGGTTTAGGAAACCGTTGCTCTATCCCCTGAGCTACGAGGGCCGACCAGACCGAGGATCCTACGAGCCGTCTGCGACGGCGGGGCTCCTCGGCGATCGGTTGAGGCGGCTGAACATGCCCTTCTGCGACTTGTACAGCTGCGGGAACTCTCGGTAGAGCCGCTCATAGGTGGCGTTCGCGTCGGGGTCGGGCGTGAACACCGCGCCGACTCGCACGTGGTCTTGGATCCGTGCACGGTCGAGGTCGCCCAGCGCGACCGCGGCCAGCAGCGTGGATCCCACGAGGCCGGTGTGGATCGGATCCGCGAGGCGCTCGATCGTGCGGTTCATGACGTCCGCATGGATCTGGCACCACAGGTCCGACTGCGCGCCGCCGCCGAAGACGCGGATCGGGTCGAGCCGACGCTTCGCGAACGTCTCGACGGCCTCGTGCAGCCACCGGTTGTTGTACGCGACGCCCTCGAGCACAGCTCGCACGAGCGCGGCGCGGTCGGTCGTGAGCGAGACGTTGTGGAACCCGCCGCGCGCGTTCTTGTCGTCGACGGGGGAGCGCTCGCCGTCGAGCCACGGGGTGAAGATGACCCCACCAGCGCCGGCGGGCACCGACGCGGCGAGGTCCATGAGCGCGCCGTAGGAGGGCCGCTCGCCGTCGGCAAGGCCGTCGGCCGGCGCGACCACGCGGTCGCGCAGCCAGCGCAGACACGCACCAGCGGTCTCGTGGTTGTTCGCGATGAGGTAGCCGTCGGGTCCGGCGCCGGGAACCGATGCGATCTGCCGCATCACGTCGGTCTTCTTGAACGACACCGGGCAGCTCACCCAGGAGGTGGTGCCGATCGCGAGGTGCGTCTGGTAGTCGAGCACCGTGCCCGAGCCGATGGAGGCTGAGTGGAGATCCGGTGTGCCCGCGACGACCGGCACGCCGCGCGGGAGGCCCATCGCGTCGGCGATGTCATCGCGCACCGAGCCGATGACCGATGCGGTCGGGCGCAGCGGCGGCAGCTTCGAAGCGTCCACACCGGACAACGTCAGCAGTCGATCGTCGTAGGCGAGCGTGTCGAGGTGCCGGTTGTCCGTGAGCCACGCGCCGGTCATCGAGGCGTGGGTCGCGACGGCCTCACCCGTGAACCGCATCGACAGGTAGTCGACGGGCTCGAGGTACCAACGAGCCGCGCTGGCGATCTCGGGGCGGTCGATGGCGAGGTGGAGCATGTGCCCGATCGGGTCTGCGCCGCTGGTGGCCGGCGCGCCGCCCGTGTGCCGGATCCATGTCGCGATGGCGCTCGCCTTGTACCCCGCGACCTTGCCGCCGAGGCGCTTGCGGATGTGGCGACCGCCGCGAGTGTCGGTCCAGAGGATGCACGGCCCGACAGGGATGCCGTGCTCGTCCACCGGCACGGTGCTCGCCCATTGCCCGGTGGTGCTCACCGCGACGACCTGCTCGGCCCGAACCACGCCACTGGTCAGCGCGGCGTGCACCGACTCGGTGATCAGGCGCCACCACTCCTCGGCGTCCTGCTCGGCGCCGCCGCCAGGGAGGAACGTGGTCGCGAGCTCGGAGTCGCGCGTCCACACGACCTCGCCGGTGAGGGAGACGAGCCCGACCTTCAGGCCGGAGGTGCCGAGGTCGATCGCGAGCACGACCCGGTCGGTCATGCGTGGGTGCCGGAGTCCTGGATCGTCACGGCAGCGCCTGTTGCTCGTCCATCATCTCGGCCATCACAGCTCGGATGAACTCGTCGGCCTCCGTGGTCATCCCGCCCATCACGCCGCCGTAGATCGCGCCGCTCTGGGCTGGCTCACCCTTGTGCTCGGCGGCGTAGCGGACGGCCTCGGCGAGGTCCGCGGCGAACGCCTCGGCGACGCCGGGTTGGGTCTGCGGGCGGGTGACGGCCATGTGCAGCGCGTTCGGGTACTGCTGGCCGTTGAACCGCCAACCTCTTGGGCGCATGAAGTCGTTCACGTGGTACACGTCGAACTCGTCGGAGGTGAAGCTGAACAGGAAGGTCGGTTCGCCGAGCATCCGGAGCTCGGAGTGCGACCGGACCGCCTCCTGCATCGCCGCCGAGGTCTCGAAGATGCGCGTGGCGTAGCGGAGGTACCCCTCCCATCCGAGGCTCACCATCGCGGCCCACGTGGCCGCCAGCAGGCCGCCCGATCGTGAGCCGTCCATCCCGGGCGAGCAGTACTTGCCGCCGCTCCAGTCGGTGAGGAAGAAGTACTGCGCGTTGCGCAGGGCCTTGTCCCGGAACGTGCAGACCGACGACCCCTTGAACGCATAGCCGTACTTGTGCGTGTCGGCGGAGATGCTCGTGACGCCCGGCAGGCGGTAGTCGTAGACGGGCACGTCGTAGCCGAGCTTCTCCCCGAAGGGCAGGATGAAGCCGCCGAGACAGCTGTCCACGTGCAGGCCCACACCGCGCTCCACCGCGAGCGTGGACAGGGCCTCCATGGGATCGACGGTGCCGTAGCCGTAGTTGCAGGCGGAGCCCACGAGGGCCACGGTGTTGGCGTCGATGTGGTCGGCCACCCAGTCGACGTCGACCTGGGTCGTCGCGGGGTCGACGGGTGCCGTGCGCAGCTCGATGCCGAAGAGGTGGCACGCCTTGTTGAACGCGGGGTGCGCGGTCTCCGGCTTGATCACGTTGGGTGCGGTGATCCCGCGCGTCTGCGCGCCGTGCTCGCGGTAGGCGAGCATGGCGTGCAGGATGCTGCCGGTGCCTCCCGTTGTCACCAGGCCGACCGGTGCTGCGTCGATCGCGTCGTCGCCGTGGAGCACGTCGAGGGTCATCGCGATGATCTCGGCTTCGAACTTCGTCTGGCTCGGGCACATGTCGCGCTGCAGCGCGTTCACATGGGCGAAGCGTCCGAACGCTTCGGTCATGAAGTCGTAGTGCTCGTGGTCGCCGCAGTACATCGTGCCCGAGCACTTGCCGGTCTCCCAGAACGCGTCCTCCTCGCTGGCCATCGCGGCGAGCTCGGTCAGGATCTCCTCACGGCTGCGGCCCCGTTCGGGGAGCGCACGGTGCACGGTGAAGCGATCCGCATAGGGGTAGGTGGCCATCGTCGAACGGTAGCGCGGGGGCTCAGAAGCTCTCGTCGTTGTAGGAAGCGATCGCGTCGGTGATCGTCTGGTTCGCGTCGCTGATCACCTCGTTGACGCTCGACCCTCCGAACAGCAGGCCGTCGAGTGCCTGACGCACCGCGTCGCGGGTCTCCGTGTATGGACCGATCAGCGGCCCGGGCCAGGCTGGATCGACGTTCTCCAGACCGTCGTAGGCGGTCTTGAGCCACTTGCCAGGACGAGTGTGGGCCCAGAAGTCCTGCACCTGCGCCGAGCTGACGGTTGCGTCGCGCACGGGGAGGTACGAGCCCTCGAGATGCCAGAGCGCCTGGTTCTCGGGTCGGTTCACGAACTTCACGAAGTCCCAGGCAGCCGCCTGCTCCTCCGGCGGACCCGCATCGGTGATGTACCAGACGCCTCCGCCGAGCTGACCCCGGCTCGGCCCGTCGAGGCCGGGGAAGGGTCCGGCGTCGACGTTGATGTCGATCGGCGGGAGCTCTCCTTCGAGTCCGAGCTCAGACGGGTCGAGGTTCCCCTCGAGCACCGCGTTGATGGTCGTGACTGCGGTGGATGTCTCGATGGTCATCGAGGCCTGCCCGAGTCCGACCGCGAAGTAGTGGTCGAACTGCCCTTCCGTACCAGGAACCGCGTTCAGCAGGCCCTCGTCCTGCATCGACTTGAACAGCTCGAACAGGCGGTGGCTGGCCGGGTTGTCGAACGCGCCAGCAGTGGTCTTGCCGCTCCCTCGCCCGTTGTCGTTGTCGACAAGACCTTCACCGGCGCCCGTGAGCCAGAACTCGGTGAACCACGGCTGCATGTTGAGCACGAGGGGCTTATCGACGACGCCTGCCGCCTTGATCTTGCGCGCGTACTGCTGCACCTCGGCCAGGGTCTGCGGCGGCTTGTCGGGATCGAGGCCGGCGGCCGTGAAGTGGTCGCGGTTGTAGTAGAGGAGGACGGTCGACACGTTGAACGAGGCGGGCTGGAGCACGCCGTCGACGCTGTAGAAGTCCTTCACGCCCTTCGCGAAGTCGTCGTACTCCGTGTAGCCGTCGGCCTTGGCGCACACGCCGGCCGGGACGATCGTTCCCGAGTCGGCGAGGAACTGCGTGGTGGTGTCCTCCATGATGCCGATCGCGGGGAGGTCGCCGGTGGGGATGCCCTGCCGGTACTTGCGGAGCAGCTCCTCGTAGGAGGCGCCCTGGCTCTCGACGCGGACCTTCACGCGATCCTGCGAGCCGTTGTACTCGTCAGCGAGCTTGTTGAGCGTTCTGTTCGTGAGCCCCACGTAGGTGTGCCACAGCGTGATCTCGACGGTGCCGTCGGCATCGTCGAGCGCGTGGACGGGACAGGCCGCGGCGTCACCGTCGTTCCCGGCTCCGGATCCTCCACTGCACGCGGCTGCGATCAGCGCGCCCGCGATGACGAGAACGAAGTGCCGGAGGCGGTGAGGGGTGGGTCGCTTGGTCATGGTGCCCTCCTCGGTGGGGCTGCAGTGCTGGTCCACCTCACCCCTTGACTGCTCCCGCGGTCAGTCCGCGGACCAGGTGGCGTTGGAAGACGATGAGGCTGACGAGGATGGGGAGCGCGGCGATGATCGCAGCCGCGAACCCGAGGTTGAGCTCGTTGATGTTCTCGCTGGCGAACCGCGGCAGCGCGATCTGGATCGTCTCCCACGCCTCACGGGTGACGATGGCCCTTGGCCACAGGTACTGGTTCCATGCCGCCAGGAACGAGATCACCGTGAACGAGGCGATGATCGGCCGCGTGACCGGGATCGCGATCCGCCAGAGAAAGCCGAGGTGGCTGTAGCCGTCGAGCTCGGCGGCGTCGCGGAGGTCGTCGGGGATCCCGAGGAACCCCTGTCGGATGAGGAACGTGCCGAACGCCGCGGCCAGGAAGGGGGCGGTGAGGCCCTGGATCGAGTTGAACCAGCCGAGGTGCCGGACGGTCTCTGCGTTCGCGATGAGCGTCACCTCGATCGGCAGCATGAGCGTCGCCATGAACACCACGAAGATGGCTCGACGGAAGGGGAATCGGAGGAACGCGAACGCGTAGGCGGCGAGGACGGAGGTGACCACTTGGGACACGGCGATGACGACCGTGACCGAGGTGGAGATCGCCAGCTTGCGACCGAGGTCGCCTTGCGTGAAGGCGCGACCGAACACGTCCCACTCCGGGTCGACCGGGCGCGGTGGCTGGCCCGCTGTCAGGTAGGCGATCGGCTGGGACAGCGCGCGCATCAGGACCATCCACACCGGGAAGAGCACGACCAACGAGAGGAGGCTCAGCACTACGTACCAGCCCGCGTCCTTGAGCAGGCGGGCCCTGCTGCGGCGGCCGGTCACGTGCGGTTGCTCCCGTAGTGGACGCGCCGCTCGAGGAGCATGAGCTGGCTGAGGGCGAAGACGAACGTGATGACGAAGAGGCCGACTGCCATCACCGAGCCCTCACCGACAGCGCCTCCCTGCTGGCGCTTGAAGATCTTGAACACGAGCGTCTCGGTCGCGCCCGCCGGTCCGCCCTCGGTCAGGATGTCGATCTGAGCGAACGCTTGGAACGCGAAGACCGTCAGAACGACGACGAGGAACAGCAGCGCTGGCGACAGCATCGGCAACGTCACCGTGAAGAACCGCCGCACGGGGCCCATCCCGTCGATGGTCGCGGCCTCCTCGAGCTCCTCGGGGATCGCCTGGAGGCCAGCGAGCACGATGACGAACGTGAGGCCGAGGTTCTGCCAGATCGAGCTGAGCGATACGCCGAAGAGTGCCATCCCTGTTTCGCGCAGCCAGTCGACCTTGAAGTAGCCGACGGTCGGGTTGATGAGCACGAGCCACACGATCGACGCGACCGCGACGGAGGTGGCCACCGTCGAGGCGAAGATCGTCTGGAACACCTTGATGGCGCGCAGCTTGCGGTTCGCGGCCACGGCGAGCAGCACCCCCAGCACGAGGCCCGGCGGCACGGTCAGGGCCATGTACTTGAGTGTGATGGCGAGGCCGCGCGTGAAGTCGTCGCCGGTCAGCACGTCGGTGTACTGCCGGAGCCCGACGTATCGCTGCTTGGTCCGCGTCTGGTTCTGCTGGAACAGCCCGAGGTACACGATGCGACCGATCGGGTAGAAGAAGAACACGCTGAAGATCACCGCGGACGGCGCCAAGAAGATCGCGGCGAGACCCGCCTCGCGGGTTCCCCGACGCCGCCACAGCGCAGACATCAGTTCAACCGCTCGCTCGTTACGGCGTCGAAGAGGTGGACCGATCCCGGGTTCGCCGCGAGCGTGACCTCGTCGCCAGGACGTGCCCCGACGCCCGCACCCGTGTCCCGCACGACCAACGAGGCGCCCTGCACGTCGCAGTAGACGTGGCGTTCGTGGCCCAACCACTCCATCGCGCGCACGACCGCGGTGATCGGCCCGGCCGCGATGCGGAGGTGTTCGGGGCGGATGCCGGCTACGACGTGGAGCCCATCGGGCAAGGGGTCGACAGTCGCGACGTCGAGGCGGCCGGCGCCGATCTCGATCGAGACCATGCCCGCCCTGGACCGCACGACCGCGGGCACGGTGTTCATCGGCGGGCTGCCGATGAAGCGAGCGACGAAGAGGTTGGCCGGCCGCTCGTAGACGGCCTGTGGTGGCCCGACCTGCTGGAGGCGACCCTGGTCGAGGACCGCGATCCGATCCGCCATCGTCATCGCCTCGACCTGGTCGTGGGTGACGTAGACGATCGTCGTTTGGAGGAGGCGGTGCAGCTCGACCAGCTCGACGCGGGTCTGGGCCCGCAGCTTGGCGTCGAGGTTCGACAACGGCTCGTCCATGAGGAAGACCTCTGGGCGTCGGACGATCGCACGCCCGAGCGCGACGCGCTGGCGCTGACCGCCCGACAGCGCCCCCGGCTTGCGATCCAACAGCTCCTGCAACCCGAGCGTGCGCGCGGTCGCTTCCACCCGCTCGGTGCGCTCGGCCTTGTGCAGACGGCGGGGCGGGGCGCCATCCACGGCGTACGACCGGGTCTTGAGCGGAACCTCGATGTTCTGGCGCACGGTCATGTGCGGGTAGAGCGCGTAGCTCTGGAACACCATCGCGATGTCGCGGTCCTTCGCCTCGACGTCGTTGACGACGCGCTCGCCGATGCGCAGCGCTCCGTCCGAGATCGACTCGAGGCCCGCGATCATCCGCAGCGCGGTTGACTTGCCGCATCCTGAGGGCCCGAGCAGGACCATGAACTCTTGGTCGACGACGTCGAGCGAGAGCGCATCGACGGCCACCACGTCGCCGAAACGCTTCGTGACCCTGTCGAAGACGACGCCACTCACTGGTGCACCCTTCGGGATTGCCGATGCTGTTGCCAGCGTCACCCAACGCTCGCGTGGCCTCACAGTGCCGAAGGTCCCGAAATCTGCCGGAGTGGGTCACGCGAGCGCGGGCAGCTCCTCGGTGGCATCGGTCTGCACCGAGGGATCGGCCGCGCGCGTCGCTGTGAGGCGCCGCACGATCCCGTCGAGGGCCAGTGCGACGCCGAGCAGTCCTACGGCCACGATCCCGTCGAGCCACCAGTGGTGGCCGCTCGCGGACACGACGATCGTCGTGATCACGAAGTGGCTGACGAAGAGCCAGCGCCATCGGCTCGTGGAGGCGGCCACGATGCCGAGCGACACGACTGCGGCCCACCCCACGTGGATCGATGGCATGGCGGCGAACTGGTCGGACACGCCCGTGCCGACCGGGCCGTAGATCGACGGCCCGTACCGCTCGGACAGGTCGAGGTAGCCGAGGTCGGTGAGGAACCGCGGCGGCGCGACGCGCACGAAGCGGATGAAGAGGCAAAGCCCGGTGAGGATCGCGAGCGCGTTGCGCCAGCGCGGATAGACGTCCCGATGACGGACCCACAGCCACACCACGAACGCGATCAGCGACGGCACGTGCATCGTCCCGTAGTAGAGGCTCGTGAAGCGGGCCACCCAGTCGTTCCGCAGCACCAGGTGCTGCACCGACAGCTCAGTCGGCAGGTGCAGCGCGTGCTCCAGCCGCACGATCTGTCGCGCCCGCTCGATCGCGCCCGAGTCCTGGGCGAGCGGAAGCTCGTGGGCCACCTGCCAGAGGGCGTAGAGCCCTGCGACGAACGCGAGCTCCCGTGCGGCGGGGATGAGCGCCGTCGTGAGCCTCGTCGGGCGGGTCCGGCGCAGCACCTGCGCGAGCGCCATGCACCCGATCGCGAGCGTCAACGCCTGCTCCCATGTCGGCCAGCTCACGTCGTCGGGCGCCGCGGCGCGGACCACCGTCGCATCGCGTCACTCTCGCAGAAAACGGCGAAGGGGCCCGACCCGCAGGCCGAACCCCTTCGTCGCGTTGCGTGGTTCGCTCAGAACCAGGACGTTCGGATCAGTAGACCTTGAACGTCGTGGTTGCGGAGCCGCCGGTGAGCGCAGAGGTGATGCTGCAGTCGCCGAGCGGGACCGTCATGAGGCTGGTGTTGATCACGACGGTGCCGGTGATGGCACGGCCGCGGTACAGGTGACCGGCCGCGTCATCGAACGTGCCCCAGTAGGTCAGGGTCGTCGTGGTGGTGGTGCGAGAGCTGACCTTGGCCCGTGCGAAGCCCTGCGTGAAGCCCATGTTGACGGGGCTGTCCCAGGTCATCGTGTAGCGGACCTGCGAGCCGACGTCGCCCATGAGCGTGTTGCAGTTGCCGAAGAAGCCACCGAAGTTGGCTGCCCAGTGCCCTGCGCTCACGATCGGGCCGCTGCAGGACAAGGCGCCGGACGTGGTGTTGAAGGTGACCGGCTTCTGGGTCTCCAGCTTGATGCCCTGGGTGGCGAAGGCAACGCTGCCGCTGCTGCCACCGCAGGTGGTCGTCGGGACGGCTGCCGAAGAAGGCGACGCCGAGACGAACACCACCGTGCCAGCAAGGAGCGCCCCTGCCACGATGAAACGCGAAAGTCGATGCATGCTTGATTGATCCCCCCGTTAAGGCCGCCCCGTGTTGGCGAACAGAGAGATTCATAAACGGTTTCCGTGACGTTGTCCACACATTCTGTCGCTCATCTGCCTGAGACATCGGCGCTCGAATCTTCTTCGGATCGGTTTGCGATTGGTTGTCGCTATTTGCCGATGTCCCGGTTCGCGCGCTGCGCGGTCAGCAGGTACGGCGGGCTCCGTTCGCCCGATGCTGCCGATATCTCCGTGACGATCGAACCGGGCGATTCGTGCTCGGGAGGCGCTCGATCTGGTCTATGCCTGCGCGGATAGGTCCGTTTGATCGTCAAAATGGGGCGAGCTTCATTGCCGATAATTTGTCGAATGCGCCTGATCGTCCGATTGGTGCAAACCTCGTGGAGTAGGTTCACCCGCGATGACGGGCGAGGTGGGCACCATCCGACTCGGCGTGCTCACCCCTGTCGTCACCCTGGTTGCGGGCAGCCATGCCGGGTGGGAGGCCGACGGCACGATCGCCGACGTGGCGCGGATCGCGACGGCGGCGGAGGCGCTCGGCTACGACCACGTGACCTGCAGCGAGCACGTCGCGGTGCCCATCGACGCGGTGCCAGTTCGTGGGGGTCGCTACTGGGACCCGCTCGCGACCTTCGGCTATCTCGCCGCGTGCACCCAGCGCCTCCGCCTGCTCACCGATGTGCTCGTGGTCGGCTACCACCACCCGCTCGAGATCGCGAAGCGATACGGCACCCTCGATCGCATCAGCGGCGGTCGACTCGTGCTCGGCCTCGGCGTCGGCAGCCTGCGAGAGGAGTTCGAGCTCCTCGGGGCGCCGTTCGTCGACCGGGGCGAGCGCGCCGACGATCACCTGCGCGCGCTGCGCGCCGCGATGTCACAGCGCGAGCCCGTCTACGAGGGCCGCTTCTACCGCTTCTCCGACATGGTGATCGACCCGTGCGCGGTGCAGGAGCGCGTCCCGTTCTGGATCGGTGGTCGCACTGCGAGGTCCCTGCGGCGTGCGGTGGAGCTCGGCGACGGATGGTGTCCGTTCGGTCTGACCGCCGAGGTCGCGGGCGGGCTCATCGCGCGCGCGCAGGAGACCGCCGCGTGGGCGGCGAGGGAGCACCCGCTGGAGGTCGTGCTGCAGAACCTGCGGCCGCTGGACCCGCTCGGGGCGCCGGAGGAGGCGGCCGCGACGGTGGCGTCGCTCCGAGATGCCGGCGCCACGATGCTCAGCCTGCGTCTCGTCCATCACAGCCTGGAGCACTACCTCGAACAGCTCGAGGCGATGGTCGCAGTGACAGCGCGTATGTGAGGTCCTTAGCTCGGGAGCGCCGCCTCCCATCGCCATGGCACCACGGTGACGAACGGCGCGGCGAGCACTGGCGTGGTCGCTCCCGAGGCCCAGCGCGCCGCGAGCACGTGGCGCAGCCGGGCCGCCACCTCCACCGGGTCCTCGTCGAGGTAGGCGAGGGTCAGCCGCAGACCGTCGGTGGAGGCCAGCCGTTCGTGCAGCGAGTCGGTCCCCTCGAAGGACCAGAATCCGGCGACGCCTGCCACGTCGAGGAGCTCGTCGGCAGGCGCGAGGCTGCCGTGCTCGATCAGCAGGTAGATCCCACGGGCGGGCCTCCACGGGAGCACCTCGGGGACCACGAGCGCCCGCGCCGCGCTCGCGCCGCCGCGTCGCACGAAGCCGGCGAGCTCCACAAGCGGGAGCCGTAGCGGCATCCGCCCGGCCGCGCGCAGCTCCGCGCCGAGGGCGAAGAACCGGTCGAGCGCCACGTCGACGGGGTCCGCGAACAGGTAGGCCACGACGTGGTCGACGGCGTCGTAGCGCCGGCCGCTGGCAGCGCGCGCCGCCCGGCAGGCGGGGGTCGACACCCAGCGGGTCCCGTTGCGCAGACCCGCGATCCGGTACTGCTCGGGGAGGTGATCGAGGCCATGCCACTCGAGGTAGTCACGGTCGAATCCCTCCGGGGCGCGTGAGGACATCGACACCACCCCGACGCGGACCTCGCTCACGGAGGGACCCCTAGGGTCCATGGATCCCGACTTGAGTGAGTGAGCACTCACTCAGATAGGGTGCGGCGGTGCCTCCCACCGCCACCCCCTCGCGCCGGGCCGCTGCGCTGCCGCCAGAGGAGCGTCGAGCGGCGATCATCGAGGCCACGCTCCCGCTGCTCATCGAGCACGGCGAGATGGTCACCACGCGGCAGATCGCCGAGGCGGCTGGGATCGCGGAGGGCACGATCTTCCGGGTCTTCGCCGACAAGGACGAGCTGCTCTCGGCAACCCTCGAAGCAGCGCTCGACCCTGCGCCCATCGCACAGGCGCTCGCGACGATCGACCCAGACGCACCCTTCGAGGAGCGCCTCGTGGAGGCGACCGCGATCTACCAACGCCGCGTGGTCGACCTGTGGCAGCTCGTGTCGAACCTCGGATCGAAGCTGCGCGCGCAAGCGGCGCGGCCGCTGACCGAGAGTGCCGCGCTCGCCGCGATCTTCGAGCCTGCGCGCGAGCACCTCACCGTGGATCCCCGCGTCGCCGAGCGCCTGCTGCGGGTCCTCACGCTCTCCGTCACGCACCCCATGCTCGCCGCGGAACCGATGGGGCCGGCAGAGATCGTCGCGCTGCTGCTGCGCGGGATCGAGGCGCGACCGTGAACCTTCGCCGGCTGCTGGGCACGCATCTCGGGCCCTACAAGAAGACCGTGGCGCTCGTGGTGCTGCTCCAGGCGATCCAGACGTTCGCCGCGCTGACCCTTCCCACGCTCAACGCAGACATCATCGACAAGGGCGTCATCCGTGGCGACAACGACTTCATCCGCCGCACGGGTGCCGTCATGATCGGCTTCACCATCGTCCAGATCGTGTTCGCTGCTGGTGCTGTGTGGTTCGGCGCCCGCGCAGCGATGGCGTTCGGCCGCGACGTGCGCCGCGACCTCTTCCATCGGGTGACGGACTTCTCGGCCCGCGAGGTCGGCCACTTCGGCGCGCCGTCGCTCATCACCCGCATCACCAACGACGTGCAGCAGGTGCAGATCCTCGTGGTCATGGCCTGCACGATGATGATCGCTGCCCCGCTCACGATGGTGATCGGCGTGGTGATGGCGCTGCGCGAGGACGTGGGGCTGTCGGTCGTGCCGCTCGTGAGCATGCCCGCCGCAGTCCTCATCCTCGGCTCGGTCGTGCGCCGGATGGTTCCCGCGTTCCAGCTGATGCAGGAGCGGATCGATCGCGTCAACCGCGTGATGCGCGAGCAGATCACCGGCATCCGCGTGGTTCGCGCCTTCGCGCGCGAGCCGGAGGAGACCGCTCGGTTCGGCGGGGCCAACGCGAGCCTCACCGAGACGTCGCTGCGCGCCGGACGTCTCATGTCCTCGATGTTCCCGACGGTGATCTTCATCATCAACGTCTCGAGCATCGCCGTGCTCTGGGTGGGCGCGGACCGCATCGGCGCGGGCGACATGCAGGTGGGCTCGCTGATCGCCTACCTGAGCTACCTCATCCAGATCCTGATGGCCGTGGTGATGGCCACGTTCATGGCGTCCATGATCCCGCGAGCCGCCGTGGCCGCCGACCGCATCCAGGAGGTGCTCGAGACCCAGTCGTCGGTCAGGGTGGCGGCGCAGCCGGTCATCGAGGTGCGTGAGCGAGGGACGCTCGAGCTCCGCGACGTTGGCTTCCACTACGCAGGGGCCGAGCGGCCGGTGCTCAGCGGCATCTCCTTCCGCATCGAGGCTGGCCAGACGACTGCGATCGTCGGGAGCACGGGCGCCGGCAAGTCGACGCTCGTCAACCTCGTGCCGCGGCTGTTCGACGCCACGAGCGGCTCGGTCCTCGTCGACGGCGTCGACGTCCGCGAGCTCGACCCTGACCTGCTGTGGAGCAAGGTCGGCTACGTGCCGCAGAAGCCGTACCTCTTCTCCGGCACGGTCGCTTCGAACCTCCGGTACGGACGACCCGACGCCACCGAGGACGAGCTGTGGGCTGCCCTGCAGGTCGCTCAGGCGGCCGACTTCGTGTCCGCGATGCCTGGGGGGCTCCACGCCGAGATCAGCCAAGGCGGCACGAACGTGTCGGGGGGTCAGCGCCAGCGGCTCGCGATCGCCCGCGCCCTGGTCGTGCGGCCGGATCTCTACGTGTTCGACGACTCCTTCTCCGCGCTCGACCTCGCCACCGACGCCCGCCTTCGCGCCGCGCTCGCCCCGCACACGAGCGGCGCGGCGGTGCTCGTGGTCGCGCAGCGCGTGTCCACGATCTCGTCCGCTGATCAGATCGTCGTGCTCGAGGACGGATCGATCGTCGGGCGGGGCACCCACGCGGAGCTGCTCGACACCTGCCCGACGTACCAGGAGATCGTCGAGTCCCAGATCGGCGAGGGCGCTGCGGCGTGAGCGTGCGCAGCGAGGAGCAGCCCAAGGGGACGACGGACGAGGAGCGTGAGATCCTCGCGGTGGCCGGGCCCTCGTCTCAGCGCCGCCATGGCTTCGGCAGCGCGATCGGGATGCCGACCGAGCGCAGCAACGACTTCGGCACGGCGCTGCGACGCCTCTGGGGCCTCCTCGACGAGGAGCGACTGAAGCTGATCGCCGTGCTCGGCCTCACCGTGGTGAGCGTCGCGCTCGTGGTGATCGGTCCGCGGCTGCTCGGCGACGCGACCGACATCATCGTGCGCGGCGTGATCACCCGCGCCGGGATCGACTACGCACACCTCCATCGCACGCTCGCGTTCGTGGTCGGTCTGTACCTCGCGTCGTGGGCGCTGTCGTTCATGCAGGCGTACATCCTCGCCGGTGTCGTCCAACGCTCGATGTACGCCCTTCGTGCGTCGATCGAGGAGAAGCTCAACCACCTTCCGCTGCGCTACGTCGATCGGCAGCCTCGCGGCGACCTGCTCAGTCGGGTCACGAACGACATCGACAACCTCGCGCAGAGCCTGCAGCAGACGGTGAGCCAGATCCTCACCTCGACGCTCACGATGGTCGGCGTGATCGTCATGATGTTCACGATCTCTCCGCTCCTCGCAGCAGTCGCCTTGACGACCGTTCCGACCGCGCTGTGGGCGATCAAGGCGATCGGCGGGCGTGCCCGGCCGAGGTTCATGTCGCAGTGGTCGCACACCGGCGTCCTGAACGCGCAGGTGGAGGAGGCGTTCACCGGTCACACGATCGTGAAGAGCTTTGGTCGCCAGCGCGAGGTCGAGGCTCGATTCCGGCAGGAGAACGACGCCCTGTTCGAGGCGAGCTTCGGCGCGCAGTTCATGTCGAGCCTCATCCAGCCCACGATGCTGTTCATGGGCAACATCCAGTACGCCCTGATCGCGGTGGTGGGTGGCCTGCGGATCGCCAGCGGGGCGATCAGCGTCGGTGAGATGCAGGCGTTCATCCAGTACGCGCGCCAGTTCTCGCAGCCACTGACGAACCTGGCGTCGATGGCCACGGTCTTCCAGTCCGGCATCGCGTCGTTGGAGCGCGTGCTCGAGCTCCTCGACGCGGAGGAGGAGTCCCCCGACTCGCCCCTCGCGTTCGACTCGAAGCCCGTGACGGGGCGCATCGTGTTCGACGACGTCCACTTCTCCTACGACCCCGACCGGCCCCTGATCGAGGGGCTCTCCCTCGTGGCCGAGCCCGGACAGACCGTCGCGATCGTGGGACCGACCGGGGCGGGCAAGACGACCCTTGTGAACCTGATCATGCGCTTCTACGAGCTCGACTCGGGGTCGATCACCCTGGACGGACGAGACATCGCGGAGATCCCGCGCCATGAGCTGCGCGCTGAGCTCGGCATGGTGCTGCAGGACACCTGGCTCTTCGGCGGCACGATCCGCGACAACATCGCATACGGCAAGCCGGGTGCCACGCAGGACGAGGTCCTCGCCGCGGCGCGCACCACCTACGTGGACCGGTTCGTCCACTCCCTCCCCGAGGGCTACGACACCGTCATCAACGACGAGGGCGACAACGTGAGCGCCGGTGAGAAGCAGCTCCTCACGATCGCTCGAGCCTTCCTGTCCGACCCGGCGATCCTCATCCTCGACGAGGCGACGAGCTCGGTGGACACGCGCACCGAGGTGCTGATCCAGGAGGCGATGCGCGCACTGCGTGCGCAGCGCACGAGCTTCGTGATCGCGCATCGCCTCTCCACGATCCGTGGCGCGGATGTCATCGTGGTGATGGAGGAGGGCCGGATCGTGGAGCAGGGCACGCACGCGGAGCTCCTCGCCCACGACGGCGCCTACTTCCGCTTGTACAACGCGCAGTTCGCCGGTGCCGCGACGGACGTCGCCTGACCGGCGCGAGCTCGGTCCGGCGATGCGCTGATCAGGGCGTGGGCGCGCTGAGGCTGGCCATGTCGGCGTCGATGCCAGCGAGCACGCGCTGGATCATCTCGCTGCGAAGCGCCAGCTTCGTGTGGCTGTACGCGCCGGTGCGGAGCTCCCCGAGTCGGCGTGCCTCCGCGATCGCGGTCGTCTCGCAATCGTCAGCAGCGACCACGCGATCGAGGTAGCCCGCGTCGACTGCGCCCGCCGGGTCGTAGAGCTCGGCCTGGACCGCGCCGCGGGTGAGGTGCCCAGCGGCGAGTCGGGCGGCCGCCAGCTCCGTGGCGTAGCGCGGCAGGCCCATGCCGATCGCGGTCTCGTTGAGCCCGATCTTGGCGGGTACGTCGGCACCGATGCGCGTGTCGCACGCGAGGGTGAGGAGCGCGCCCGCGGCGAGCGCGTGCCCCGTGACCGCCACGACGACGGGCTGCGGGTGGCCGAAGATCCGCATGAGCAGCTTGCCGCCAGCGCCGACCAGTGCTCGGGTCCGCTCGATGCCCGCGGTCATCTCGGCGAGGTCGAACCCCGCCGAGAGCTTGCCGGGTCGGCCGATGATCGCGACGGCACGCGCCTCACCCTCCGCGTTGTCGAGGTACCGGTGGATGAGGTCGATCACCCGATGGCTGATCACGTTGACCTTGCCGTCGTCGATGCGGACGACGCCGACGCCGTCCTCGAGTGCGTAGGTGACCGGTGCGGGGGCGGGCGCGTCCGACATGAGCGGGACACTACGGGATGGAGCCGGGGGCGGAATCAGTCCTCGGTGACGAAGTCGATCAGCTGCTCGACGGCGCCGACGAGCGTGGGGTCGAGGTCTCGATAGCTCTGGACCGCCCCGAGGAGGTGCCGCCAGAACTCGCCTGGCGTCAGGTCGACGCCGAGCGCGTCGAGGATGCCTTGCTTCCACGGGATGCCGAGCGGGACATCGGGCCACGCCGCGATGCCGGCGGCGCCGGGGCGCACGGCGGCCCACACGTCCACGAACGGCGTCCCGGTCACGAGCACGTTCGGATCGCGCAGCGCGCTCGCTGCGCGCGACTCCTTCGAGCCGTCGACGAGGTGGTCGAGCAGGATGCCGATGCGACAGTCGCGCGCGGGAGCGAAGCCGCGCACGACGGCCGCGAGGTCGTCCATGCCGTCGAGGCGCTCGACGACCACTCCTGCCTCGCGGAGGTCGTCGCCCCAGACCTTCTCCACGAGCTCTGCGTCGTGGACCCCCTCCACCAGGATCCGGCTGGCGCGCGCGACTCGTGCCCGCGCCGGGGGTGCAGCGATCGACCCCGAAGCAGTCATGGTGGTGGCGGGCGCCCGTGTGGTCGGAGCCGCCACCAGGGTGCAGGGAACGCCTTCGTAGAGGAAGCCGCCGGGCGTCGGGCGCAGCGGGCGATGCACGTCGTCGCGGTCGCGCAGCACGACCTGCGCGTCGCTGAACGACACGATCGAGCCGACGATCCCGCTCGCCCGATGCTCCACCACCCGGCCTCGCACGGCGGGGACGTGTGCGTGATCGTGCCGTGGTCGCGGGGCGTCGAGGTCGATCGGCTCGGACAGGATGCCGTCACTGGGCACGGGTTGACGGTACCGACGTCGGCAGCTCCGGCCGGGGACCGAGGGGGCCGCGAGCACGCCGCGTCACGACGCGGATGCGAGGTCACGCCGCCAGAAGGAGGCCACCGCAACCAGCCCGATCGCGCCCACGTAGCCAGTGAGCGTGAGGCCCGCGGCGAGAGGTGACCGGGTGAACCCCTCCGTATGAAGGTCGGCGCCAGTGGCGAAGATCGCTCCGTTCTCGCCGAGCAGGAACCGGGACATCCAGGGCTTCCACGCGCGGAGGAGGTTCTCGAGGATGATCAGGTACCCGAACGCGACCCCGAGCGCTGCTGCGGTGTTTCGGCCCACCATCGCCACGGAGGCCATGAGGACCGCTGCCAGGCCGATCAGCGACGACGAGCGGACCATCGCGCCGACCAGGCCGCGGAACCATGCCGCGTCGACGCCCGCCGTCGTGCCTGGACCGAGCGCGGTCGGCAAGAAGGCAGCACAGAAGATCGCTTGGAGCGCGAGCGCGATCGTGGCGGCCACCACGCCGCACGCGATGAGCTTGGCGGCGGCGACCCGCACCCGCGCCGGCTCCCAGGTGAGGAGCGTCACGAACGTTCCCGCGCGCCACTCAGCGCCGATCATCGAGGCCCCCGCGACCACGGCGCCGACGAGCAGGAAGAACGTGGCGACGCCGAGGAACGAGTCTCCGCCCACCGTCCAGAGCGAGACGAGCCGCAGCTCGTCCGGGTCGCCGGGTGGCGGGGCCTGCAGGCGCAAGACGACGCTCATGACCACGCAGGCGAGCACCGCGAGCGCCACGAGCCAGCGCACGAGCCGTCGGGCCAGGCAACGACGCACCTCGATCTTGAGCATCGTGATCATCGCAGCGCCTCCTCGGCCACAGGGGCCGTCAGCTCGAGGAACACATCCTCGAGGGTGACTTCATCGGGTCGGAGCTCGGTGACCCAGAGATCCTGTCGAGCCAGCAGCTCGGTGACGCGGGCGGCGTCGCTCGGTGGGAGATCCACGTGCAGCAGCGCGTGGTTCCGAGTCGCGGCGATGCCAGACGCGTGGAGCACGGCAAGCCCGGCATCGAGGTCGGTGACGCCGACCAGGAGCGTCGACGCGTGTCCGCGGTGCAGGACCTCCGTCACCGGACCGGCCGCGACGCAGCGGCCGCGCGACAAGATCGCGACCCGGTCACACGTGTGCTCGATCTCCACGAGCAGGTGACTCGACACGAACACCGTTCGGCCCTCGTCGCCGAGTGACCGCAGGAGCTCGCGGATCTCCTTGATGCCGGCAGGGTCGAGCCCGTTGGCTGGCTCGTCGAGGATCAGCAGCTCGGGATCCTTGAGCAGCGCCTGCGCGAGACCGAGTCGCTGCCGCATCCCCAGCGAGTAGGTCCGCACGAGGTCGTCCGCACGGTCTCCCAGTCCGACTCGGAGGAGCGCGGCGTCGACCGTGTGCGGCCCGATGCCAGCAGTGCGGGCGAGGAGCTCGAGGTTGCGTCGGCCGCTCATCGTGGGGAACAGCGCGGGTGTCTCGACGATCGCGCCGACCCGCCCGATGACCTCCCGCACCCGTGCGGGCGTGGGGGCGCCGAGCAGCCGGCAGGACCCACCGGTGGGACGTGCGAGCCCGAGCAGGCACCGGATCGTGGTCGTCTTTCCGGACCCGTTCGGGCCGAGGAAGCCGAAGACGCCGCCCTCGGGCACCTCGAGGTCGAGCCCGTCGACCGCCGCTCGGGGGCGCTGACGAACGCCGCGGAAGTCCTTGCGAAGCCCAGCGATCTCGATCACGGAGGTCATGCCCTGACGCTCCCAGGCGCTCGTCTCGAGATCGTTACGGCAAGCCGGGATCTCCGGAACTCGTTGCGATGGTCGTCGCTACGGCGTACAACGACGGCGGGGGTGTTGCATGTCGCTGGACACGAGTGCTCAGGGGATCCGCATCTCCGTCCTTGGTCCGCCTCGAGTCGAGCGCGACGGTCGCGCGATCGCGTTCGACACGCGCAAGGCGATCGCGCTCCTGGCATACCTCGCGTGCGAGGACCGGCCACAGCGGCGTGACACCCTTGCCACCTTGCTCTGGCCGGACGCGGACGAGGCGCACGCCCGCGCGGCGCTGCGCCGCACGTTGTCGGTGGTGAAGCGGGGGCTCGGCGACGGACCGGGGTTCTCGGTCACCCGCGAGGAGGTGACCCTGACCGACGGCCCAGGGGTGCACGTTGACGTGCGCGCGTTCCTGTCTGGCGTGGCATCGGAGGATCTCGATGACGTCACCGGAGCGGCCGCACTGTGGCATGGGGAGCTGCTCGAAGGGTTCTCGCTGCGCGACAGCCCCAGCTTTGATGCGTGGCAAGGTCGCGAGGCGGAGCACCTGCGCAGCGTCCTCACAACGGCATCGGCGCGTCTGGTCGAGAGCTTGGCGGCGGCCGGACGAGTGGATGACGCCCTGGCACATGCCGAGCGCTGGCTGCGGCTCGACGCTCTGCACGAGCCCGCTCACCGAGCGCTGATGCGCCTGCATGCTCAGCGCGGTGACCGCGCCGCGGCCGTGCGCCAGTACCGAGCGTGCGTGCGCGTCGTCGACGACGAGCTCGGGGTCGCGCCGCTTGCGGAGACGACCGCGTTGTACGAGGCGATCGCCGCCGGAGAGGTCGCCGATCGAACCGCGCCGCCCGCGGAGGTCGCGCCGGCAACCGTGTCCGGTCACTATCCGCTCATCGGCCGCGCGGCTGAGGTGGCGGCGCTCGACGCAGCGATCGGGCCCGGGCGCGTCGTCGTCGTGGAGGGTGAGCCGGGCGTGGGCAAGACACGCCTGGTCGAGGAGACGCTCGCAGGGCGCGATCGGCGACCACTTGTCGTGCGTTGCTATGACAGCGACGGGGATGTGCCGTACGGGCCGATCGCCGAGCTCCTGCGCCTTGCCTTGGCAGACCCGCTCGCCGTCGCGGCGCTCTCGTCGCTACCGGCCGCCTGCGTAGGTGAGGCCGCTCGGCTGGTCCCCGAGCTGGCGACCGTGGCGGCGAGCCGCTGGGTCGACGGCCCAGGAGCTGAGGCGCGGTTCGTCGACGGCGTTTCCCGTGCGGTGCTGGCGGCGGGGAGCGCGCCGCCAGGGGTGATCGTCGTCGACGACGTGCAGTGGGCCGACCGGGCCACCCAGGAGGTGCTCGCACACCTCGTCCGGCGGGGCGGGGGAACGGGTCCGTGCTTCGTGCTGACGCTGCGGACCGACGAGATCCGCGATGCGGGTCCGCTGTCTCACGCGCTGCTCGACCGGTCGCGAGGCAACGGCCGCGTGATCCGGCTCCGGCGCCTGCAGCTCGAGGACGTCGCGGAGCTGGCATCTGGGTGCGTCCCTGCGGACGCGGTCGAGCAGGTCGCGGCCGACATCCACCGGGACAGCGAAGGCCTTCCCTTCCTCGTGGTCGCGTACCTCGACGCGCTGGCCAGCGGGCAACCTGCGGTGGCGGATCTCGGCGTGCTGCTGCGCGCTCGGCTCGCGGCGCTGAGCGACGGCGCCGCTCAGGTGTTCGCGACTGCCTCGGTGATCGGGCGGTCCTTCTCGTTCGACGCGGTGCGCATCGCCAGCGGTCGCAGCGACGAGGAGACGGTCGCGGCACTCGAGGAGCTCGTCGGGAACGGGCTGGTGGACGAACGGGAGACGCCCGACGGGCCCGCGTACGACTTTGCGCACGGCGAGGTGCGTCGCTTCGTCTACGACGGCACGTCGCTGGCTCGACGTCGGCTCCTCCATCACCGCGTCGCCGAAGCGATCATCTCGACCGCTCGAGGGTCGGGTGACCCGGCCTCGAGGGCCGCCGTGGTCGCTCATCATGAGCGGCAGGCCGGCCGCGAGGCCGCTGCGGCCGAGCACTTCCGCCAGGCGGGCGAGCACGCCCGCGTGGTGTACGCCAACGCCGACGCGCTTGGTCACTTCGAGGCGGCGCTGGCGTTGGGCCACCCGGCGATCGCAGAGCTCCACGAG
This sequence comes from Microthrixaceae bacterium, assembly GCA_052390255.1. GTDB lineage: Bacteria > Actinomycetota > Acidimicrobiia > Acidimicrobiales > VFJN01 > VFJN01. Next base: position 10,426 of record JBQTHC010000093.1, on the reverse strand, counting down.
AGCATTGGTGATCTCGAGACGCTCGACGGCCGCTTCGACGCCGCGATCGCCAGCTATGAGCGGTCGGCGGCGCGTTGCGGTCCGGACGACGTGCACCGCCTCGAGCGCAAGCTCGGCGGGGTGCACCAGCGCTGCGGCCAGCTGGCCACCGCCGAGCGCCATCAGCGTGCGGCGCTCTCGGCGCTCTCGGACGACGCCCCGGCCGCGGCCCGAGCGCTCATCTTGGCCGACCTCGCGATCACGGTCCACCGCCTCGGCGACGACGCGCGAGCGGCCGACCTCGCCGGGCGAGCGGTCTCGGAGGCCGAGCGATCCGACGATGACGCTGCCCGCACGAACGCGGGCACGGTCGCGGGGCTCCTGGCTGCCTCGCGGGGCGACGCGGCCGCCGCGCGAGCGCTCCTCACCGCGAGCTTCGAGGTCGCATCGCGCCTCGAGGATCCTGGGCCACAGGTGGCGGCTGCGAACGGACTGGCTCGCCTCGAGCGAGCGGCTGGCCGCTTCGATCGAGCACTCGAGCTCCTGGTGCGAGGAGTTGAGCAATGCGTCGCGATCGGAGACCGGCACCGCGAGGCGGCGTTGCGCGATCAGCTCGCCGAGGTGCTCCATGAGCTCGGCCGCCGTGAAGAGGCGATGGCGCAGCTGAAGCAGGCGGTGGCGATCTTCGCCGACATCGGTTCCTCCGACGGCTCCGTCCTCACCGAGGTGTGGCGGCTCAGCGAGTGGGTCGACCAGGGAGCGGGCGTACGCCGTAACGATTCCGGAACGGCGGGGCGCGACAACGTCGGCGTGACGCGCGAACCCACCCGAGCGCCGAGCACCTGATGCCCGGCCTCGTCGTCCTTGCCGTCGCGGTGGTGCTCGCGCTGCTCGCTCGCCGGCCCACCCGCACCGGTCGGGCCCTCCGTGCCGTCGGCCGAGCAGTGGTCTGGGCGCTGCTGGCTGCGTCGCTCCTGCTCGTGCTGATCGGCGTCGTCGCGCTGCTTCGCGAGGCGTCGCTGGCGGGTCGTCTGGTCATCGTGGGCCTGCTGGGCGTCGTCGAGCTCGCGTGGAGGCTCCGCAAGCGATCCGTGGGTCGCTCGCCGGAGCGGGTCGAGAGGATCGACCGGATCCTGTTCGTGGCCCTCTACTCGATCTACGCAGGGACCGCGGTCGCCTGGCTCACGCTGGGCCTGATCCCCGCGCTCGCGGACGCGAGTCCGCGCTTCGCTGAGCTACTTCGCACGTGGGGCGAGGGCGACGGCGTGATCGCGGACATGGCGCTCGAGGCGGCACGTGCGGCCCGCAACTCATCCAGCGCACTGCAGGTGACGCTCGACTACCTGTTCAGCCTGCTCAACCTCGCGCTGGCCACGTTCCTCGTCGTGAAGGTGCGTGGCAATCGGACCGCCAACCTGCTCGCACTCGGGATGGTCGGCACTGCCGTCGCCTTCAACCTCCAGTCGCACGGGGCGCTGCTCATCCTCGGCGACCACCTCGGTGCCGTGACGCTGCTCTGGCACGACCTCGGCGTGCACGTTCTGGCCGGGGTGGCCTACGTGTTCGCGTTGCTGCTCTTCCCCGACGGTGCCATCGACCGCAGCCGCGGGCCCCATCTGATGGCGCTCGCGCTCGTCTTCGGCCTCGGGTCGTTCATCGCCATCCCAGACCACACGAGCGCTCTGGTGCTGCTGTTCGGTGTGCTGGTCCCGGCCGCTGCGCTGATCGCGCAGTCCCGGCGGTTCCGGGATGCCCAGAGCCCTGAGCTGCGTCAGCTGTTCCGGCTGCTGCGAGCGGCCATGGGGCTGTCGCTCGCTGGGGCTGTCGCCGTGCTGTCGGTCACGAGCGTCTTGAACTCGCGCAACGAGCGCTTCTCGGAGACCACTCGGGACTACGAGCTCGTCGCGCCTTCCGCTGGGACCTACTTCTTCTACTGCGATCCACACCTCGACGACATGCACGGAACGCTCGTCGTGAGCGAGCGAGCGAAGGTCTCCGAGCTGGTTCCGATCGTGTCCATCACGGCACACGGTGGGAGGTTCGACAAGAGCCGTCTGGAGCTGCCGGCTGGGCGGACCAGCGTGATCCGCTTCACCAACACCGACGGGACAGCGCACAACGTCTCGATCTATCGCGATCGCGCTCGTCTCGACGAGGTGTTCGTCGGTCAGCTCTTCAGCGGCCAGGACCTGGCCACGTTCACGTTCCGTGTGTTCCGCTTCGTGTTCGCGGTCATCCCCGTCGCCCTGTTCGTTGCGATCCTGCGATTCCACCTCTGGGACGTCGACCGCTTGATGAATCGGGCGATGGTGTACAGCGCGCTCACCGGCGTCCTCGGCCTCGTCTACGCCGCTGGTGCGCTGGCGGCGGGCCTGATCCCGGGCCGGGTCTTCAATCGGGGTGAGCTCGTCGCGGTGTGGGTCCTCGCCGCCGCACTGCTGATCCGGCCCGCCCGACGTCGCCTCCAGACGGGCATCGACCGGCGCTTCTACCGCGAGAAGCTCGATGCGATCCGCACGCTCGAGGCGTTCGCCGCCCATGTGCGCGATCAGATCGACCTCGACCAGCTGGCCGAACAGCTCGTCGCCGTCGTGTCGACCACGATGCATCCGGAGCAGGTCTCGCTGTGGATCAGGGACGGCGACGGAGCGCCCAGCCGAGAGGCGCCGCTGGAGGAGATCCGTTGAACTCTCCACTGTCTCGCTGGCGTCGCCTCGGTCACCGCTCCTCTGAGGTCGCCTCAGCGGACGAGCCCGGCACCGCCCCCTTCGACGTGGCCGAGGACGATCCGCTGCTCGTCTACCTGCAGCATCACCCCGGAACCGTGGCGGTGCGGGACCTCGACCTCGACTCGCCCGCATTGGCGGCGATGCGGGCGACGGGTGTCGAGGTCGTCGTGCCCCTCGTCGCGCAGGGCGAGGTGATCGGTGTCCTGAACCTGGGCGCGCGGCGCAGCGAGCGCCCCTACCACCTCGACGATCGTCGGCTGCTCGACAACCTCGCCAGCAACGCGGCGGCCGCGATCCGTGTCGCGCACCTCGTTCGCAACCAGGAGCGCCAGGCACGCAACCACGCCCGCATCGACCAGGAGCTCAAGGTCGCCCAGCTGATCCAGCAGCAGTTTCTCCCGCAGGAGGCGCCTGCGCCTGAGGGATGGGAGGTCGTTCCCTACTACTGCCCGGCTCGCGAGGTGGGCGGTGACTTCTACGACTTCATCCCCCTGTCGGAAGGACGAATCGGGCTGGTCGTGGGTGACGTCACCGACAAGGGCGTTCCGGCCGCGATGGTGATGGCCACGACGCACAGCATCCTGCGCACCGACGCCCCCCGGGTGATCGATCCCGGCGCGGTGCTCAGCCGGGCCAACGACCTGCTGTGCGCGGAGATGCCACCGAAGATGTTCGTGACCTGCCTCTACGCTGTGCTCGAGCCCGCCACCGGACGCCTGCGGTTTGCGAACGCGGGACACAACCTTCCCTGCATCAACACCGGCGACGGGGTCGTCGAACCACGCGCCACCGGGATGCCGCTCGGGCTGATGCCCGGGCTCGTCTACGAGGAGCAGGAGGTCATGGTCGCTCCGGGGAGCAGGGTCCTGCTCTACAGCGATGGCGTCGTCGAGGCGCACAACCCCGCGGGCGAGCTCTACGGCTTCCCGCGGATCCGCGCGCTCGTGGGAAGAACCCCTCTGGGCGCCGACGTGGTTCGCGCAGTGCTCGACGACCTCGCGTCGTTCACGGGTGCCGGTTGGGAGCAGGAGGACGACATCACGCTCGTGTCGATCGCGCGGGCGGCGCAGCATGCGCCCGCGCCGATGGCGGACATCGAGGCGCCGCTGATCTCGTTCGAGCTGCCGAGCGACCTCGGCAACGAACGTCTCGCGGCGGACCGCGTCGCGACCGCAGTCGCGGGCCTCGGGCTGCAGGACTCGCTCGTCGACCGGCTTCGTACGGTCGTCGCAGAGGCAACGATGAACGCCATCGAGCACGGCAACCAGTGCCGCACGGAGGTCCCCGTCGCCCTGCGAGTGCTCGCCTCGCCGGAGGCGGTTCGCGTCTTCGTGGTGGATCAGGGCGGTGCGACCGACCTCGCCGAGGCCGAGGTTCCGGACATCGAGGCCAAGCTCGCCGGGCTCCAGACGCCGCGGGGCTGGGGACTCTTCCTCATGCGGGCGATGGTCGACCATCTCGAGGTCACCACGGACGGTCAGCAGCGGACCGTGGAGCTGGTCATCCGCCTCCAACGAGATGAGGAGAAGACCCGGTGAGCGACTTCAACGCACGTGTGCGACACGAGCACGCCATGACCGTCATCGCTCTGGTTGGAACGATCGACGGCGGCGCCGAGTCCGCCCTCGATCGCGCGTACGGCGAGTGCGATGTGCAGGGCTCGAGCGCGGTCGCGCTCGACTTCGACGAAGTCGACTACATCAACAGCACCGGCATCGCGCTGCTGGTCACGCTGCTCGCGAAGGCGAAGCGCGACGGCCTACCCGTGCGGGCCTGGGGGCTCACCGACCACTACCGGGAGATCTTCGAGATCACTCGGTTGGCGGACTTCCTCGAGGTGTTCGCGGACGAGCAGAGCGCTCGCACCGCGACGGAACCGATCTGACGACAGGTGGAGGGGTGATCACGATGGAGCACGGGAGCACGACGATCACGGGACGTGTGATCGACGGGGGCGTCGGGGTGGTCGAGGTGACGGGGGACATGAGGGCGTCCTGCGAGGACGCCCTCATGGCTGCCTACGCCTCCGCCTGCGGCGCGGGAACCAAGGGGGTCGTGTTGAACTTCGACGGCCTCGACTTCCTGAACAGTGGGGGGATCGGGCTGCTGGTCACGCTGCTCGTTCGCGCCAACCGCAGCGGCCAACGGCTCGGCGCATGCGGGCTCTCCGAGCACTATCGGGAGATCTTCCAGCTGACTCGTCTCGACGAGGCCATCAGCATCCACCCGACCGAGGCAGACGCCGCCGCGGCGGTGACGCGCTGATGGCCGAGGACCACCGCGACGACGGTTGGGCCCCGCCGACGCACCGCCTCGCGCGTCCCGACGCACCCGACGACGCCATGAACCTCAACGTCGGCGGTCGCCGCGTCGCTGGCCCGATCCAAGGCTTCGGACGGCTCTGGCAGAAGACGTATCGCGTGTCCATCGGTGAGCGAGCGGATGCGAAGACGGTCGTCGCAACGTGGAGGCAAGACTTCGGCACGTTCTGGCCGCCGGGCAACCGCTTCTACGGTCCACTCACCGGGCTCGAACCTGGAGAGGTGGCGCTGCTCAACCTCGCGATGCCGGGAGGCCTCGAGCTGTCGACGGGCGTGCTCGTGCTGTACGCCGACGACGAGGGCTTCACGCTCATGACGCCGGAGGGGCACCAGTTCGCAGGGTGGATCACCTTCAGTGCCTTCCTTGGCCCGGGTGGGACCGTGGCGCAGGCGCAGGTCCTGATGCGCTCGAGCGATCCGCTGTACGAGCTCGGCATGATCTTCGGTGGGCATCGCGTCGAGGACCGCTTCTGGACGGCGACCCTCACCGCGCTCGCCGAGCGATTCGGTGTCGACCACCCGTCGATCGAGGCCCGGTCAGAGTGCGTCGACAAGCGCCGCCAATGGCGGCGAGTCGCCAACGTCCGACACAACGCGATGGTGAGGTCCGCGGCGTACAAGGCGCGTCGGGTGGTGGGACGCCACCGCTGAGCTCCGGGAACGGTCGAGCCCCGCCCGCCGAGGCTCGACCTGCTGGAGCTCGACGTGCTGACAGGCTGCGAGCTCCAGGTTCACCGGAAAGGCCTACGTCGAGCCAGGCCCGTCGGTAGTCCCTGGACCAGTACGCCACTCAACGCGCGCACGCGCCTAGGGCCGGACGAATCAATTCGCCTCCGCAACCATCGGTGGTGTCCCGGTTCGCGCACTTCGCACCCCCCATCGCGGGCGAGGTGCGTCGGAGCCAGCGCGCGCTCAGCGTCCGCGGAACTCCGGCGGCCGCTTCTCCACGAAGCTCATCAGGCCCTCCTGGAAGTCCTTCGTCCCGAAAAGCTGCATCGTCTGCAACAGCACATGGTGCGAGTGACTCTCGAAGTCCTGCGTCTGCCCGTGGCGGAAGAGACGCTTCATCGCGCGGATCGCGAGCGGCGCATTGCCGGCGATCTCCGTCGCCCACTCGTGCGCGACGGCCGCGAGCTCATCGTCTGGCACGACACGGTTGACGAGGCCGATCCGCTCGGCCTCGTGCGCGTCGAGGTCGCGACCGAGGTACGAGATCTCCGCCGCCTTCGCCCACCCGAGCAGTCGCGGCAGGTACCACGTGCCTCCGGACTCGGGCACCACGCCGCGCTTCGCGAAGCCGGGGAGCAGCACTGCGGACGCCGCGATCAGTCGCATGTCGCAGCCGAGCGCCAGGTCGAGCCCGTAGCCCGCCGCGGCGCCGTTGATCACGCCGATGACCGGCGTGTCGATCTCCTGGAGGATCACGGTCGGCAGGTTGCGCGTCTGCATGAAGGAGCCGCCGCCTCCTCCGCCGGAACCGCCGATTCCGGTGCCCGCCATGGCGTCCTTGATGTCGAGACCTGCGCAGAAGCCCTTCCCCGCGCCGGTCAGCAGGATCACCCGTACGTCCGGGTCGTCGTCCGCCTCGGCGAAGTGCCGGCTCAGCAGCTCGAGCATCCGGACGGAGATGGCGTTGCGGCGGTGCGGACGGTTGAGGGTGATGGTGGCGATGTGGTCGGCCACCTCGTAGCGCACCTCCGGGCCGTGGCCCTCGTTGCCGTCCTGGGTGGGCCTGTCGTCGCGGGTGGTGTCGGTCACGACCCCACTCGTTAGCCTGGATGCATGCCCGACGCCACCGCCGCGACCGATGTCGTCGTCTTCTCGGTCACGCCCGACGCGATCGCCCGGATCCTCGAGCTGCGAGAAGCCGAGGACGAGCCGTCCGGGCTGGCCCTGCGGGTGGAGATCACGGGTACGAACGGCGTCGAGTACGCCTATGACCTCACCTTCGATCCGATCGCCGACGCCGACGAGGCCGACGCGGTGTACCAGCAGGACGGACTCCCGGTCATCGTGCCCGCGGGCAGCATCGAGCAGCTCACCGGCGCCACGCTCGACATCCCCTCGGGCGGCGGCCCAGGCCTCGTGCTGCGCAACCCGAACCGCCCCAACCCGCTCTCGGGAAAGCACCTCGAGCTCACCGGCACGATCGCGGAGCAGGTCGAACAGCTGCTCCGGGAGCAGATCAACCCGGCGTTGGCCGCACACGGCGGGTTCGCGGAGCTGCAGGGCGTGGAGGACGACAAGGTGTACGTCACGATGGGCGGCGGCTGTCAGGGCTGCGCGGTGTCGGCGATGACGCTGCGCGACGGGATCGCTCGCTCCATCAAGGAGGCGATCCCCGAGGTCACCGACGTGATCGACACCACCGACCACGCGTCGGGCGAGAACCCCTACTACTGATCGATCAAGCCCGAAGGGCTGCCACGAGCGCGCGCGCCTCGGCCTCGAGGCCCGCGCCGTCGAGGCCGAGCTCCGCGAGGATGGCGGATGGCTTGGCATGGGGGAGGTATTCGATCGGCGTGCCGAGCACGCGGACCAGCGGCGGCGAGCCGGCGCGGTCGAGGCGTGAGATCGCGTCGGCGATCATCGCGCCCACGCCACCTTCTCGGATGCCGTCCTCGGCGGTGAGCACCACCGGGTGATCTGCGGCGTCGGCGAGCATCTCGGGATCGAGGGGCACGACGCGCACGTCCCACACGGTCACTTCGATACCGTCGGCCGCGAGGGCGGCAGCCGCCTCCTCGGCGGCCGAGAGCAGCTTGCCGACGGCGAGGATGCACAGGTCTCGCCCCGCGCGCACCTTCCGCGCGTGCAGCCCGTGGCCGACGTGGTCGTCGTCGACCGAGGGGGCCTCGGTCTTCGACCATCGGATCGCCGCGGGGCCGTCGCACAGGTCGAGCGCGTCGTGGAGCATCACGCCGAGCTCCTGGTACGAGGACGGTGCGAACAGCGTCATGCCCGGGACCTTCGTGAGCAGCGCCATGTCGAGCACGCCGTGGTGCGAGGGCCCGTCGTCGCCGGTGATGCCGGCGCGGTCGAGGCAGAACACGACGCGCTCGCCGTGGAGCCCGACGTCGTAGGTCACCTGGTCGATCGCGCGGGTGAGGAAGGTGGAGTAGAGCGCAACGACGGGCCGCAGCCCGCCCATCGCCATGCCGGCGGCGGAGGTCACGGCGTGCTGCTCCGCGATCCCGACGTCGATCAGGCGACCTGGGAACCGCTCACCGAAGGGCAGGAGGCCGGTGGAGTCGGGCATGGCGGCGGTGATCGCGATCAGCTCGGGCCGCGCTTCGGCCTCCTTGATCATCGCTTCGGTGAAGGCAGCGGTGTAGCTGCCAGGCTTCGGGGCGCCGGGGCCCATGTCGTGCAGCCGCTTGATGGGGTCGTTCTCGGCGGGGGCGTGGCCGCGGCCCTTCTGGGTGAGCACGTGGACCACGATCGGGCCGTCGAACGCAGCCGCGTGGCGCAGCGCCTTCTCCATCCCCTCGATGTCGTGGCCGTCGAACGGGCCGGTGTAGCGGACGCCGAGCGTCTCGAAGAACGCCGGCGGCTCGAACATCTCGCGCACCGCGGCGGCGAAGCCCTCCAGGCTGCGCTCGAGCTGGTGGCCGACGACCGGCAGCTCGTGGATGATGCGGTCGAGTCGAGCCCGGTTGCGCAGGTAGCTCGGGTTGACGCGCAGGCGAGCGAGGCTCTCGCCGAGGCGCGAGACCGTGGGTGCGTACGAGCGGCCGTTGTCGTTGAGGATGAGGATGGCCTTCTTGCCCGAGTGGCCGAGGTTGTTCAGCCCCTCGAAGGCCATGCCGCCGGTCAGCGAGCCGTCACCGATCACCGCGACGACGCGCCGGCCTTCGCCGCCCTCGCGCTCCTGGGCCACAGCGAGCCCGTGGGCGTAGCTGATGATCGTCGAGGCGTGGCTGTTCTCCACCCAGTCGTGCTCGGACTCCGCGCGCGACGGGTAGCCGGACATGTGGCCCGCCTCCCGGAGGTGCTCGAACCCTGCGGCGCGGCCGGTGACGATCTTGTGGACGTACGCCTGGTGGCCCGTGTCCCACAGGAGGATGTCGCGCGGCGAGTCGAACACGCGATGCACCGCGAGCGTGAGCTCGACGGCTCCCAGGTTGGAGCCGAGGTGACCGCTTCCCGAGCGGGTGACCGCGTCGACGATCAGCTGCCTGATCTCCTGGGCCAGCTGATCGAGCTGGGGATAGGAGAGGTCACGAAGATCTGCGGGCGAAGCGATCGAGTCGAGGAGCGGCAAGGCTCCCCACGGTACTCCCGGCCCTGTGCCCAAGACCACGCCGGGGCAAGGGGGGCTCGCGCGAGGTCGCCACTAGGTTGGGAGGATGGCCGGTCTGGACGAGGCGCGAGCGAAGGGAGCGTCCGCGGTCGACTCGATGCGGATCACGTTGGCGGAGCGCGCGGCCGACCTCCTCGGGCGCGAACCCGAGCTGCGAGACACGGCAGTCGAGGTGGGCCTCGTCGATCGGGCCTGGCTCGAGGAGCCGGGGCTCCACCGTGTCCGCACCGCGCCGGCCATCGACGTCGTCCAGCGGTTCCTCGAGCGCTCGGTCGAGCGCCGGCCATCGACCCTCGGCTCGATCGGCCTCAGCGCGCTGCAGCTGCTCGCACGAGATGCCACGGCTGCGGAAGGGGAGCGCGCGGCTACGCCCGTCGCGATCGTGTTCACGGATCTCGAGGGGTTCACTCGCTACACGGCGCGTCGCGGTGACGATGCGGCGATCGAGCTCCTGGGCGACCACCACCGCGTCATCGGACCGATCGTGCGCAGCCGGGGGGGCAAGGTCGTGAAGCGGATCGGTGACGGGCTGATGCTGGCGTTCCCCTCGGCGGAGGCCGCGGTGATGGCCGCGCTCGAGCTGGTCGACGTGCCGCCAGCGCCGCTTCGACTCCGCGCTGGCGTGCACACGGGCGAGGCGGTGGTGACGGCCGATGACCTGATCGGCCACGACGTGAACGTCGCGGCGCGCGTCGCGGCGTCCGCGCAGGGCGGACAGATCCTTGCCACCACTGCGGTGCGGGAGGCCGTCGGCGAGCTGCGAGGGGTGGAGTTCGGCCGCGCGCGCCGCCGCAGCGTCAAGGGCGTGGGCGAACCAGTCAGCGTCTGCCCGCTCCAGCGCAGTGCCTGAGGACCTCTCGCACGTCCTCGAGATCGTGGAGGCCCAGGCCACCGGCTGCGGCAGGCTCGGGTCGGGGCTCTATGAGCGGATCCTCGAAGGCGTCGCCGCCGACCTGCGTGCGGGCGGTGTGAGCGCGTCGATCCTGAGCGCGCACGCTGCGGATCCCCACGGGTCCATGGTCGCGCTGCGCCTCATGGGCGCAGTCCACCGGATCGTGCTCGAGGGGCGCGCCCGGGCGCTCGGATCGATGTAC
>JBQTHC010000092.1:0-17863 GCA_052390255.1 Microthrixaceae bacterium | reverse complement strand
GGCGCCCGCAGTCCGGGCGTAGGGGAGCGACCGCGCCCCGAGCGTCGCGGTCGGGCCGCGAGGCCCGCGCTCAGCCGGCAAGGCACTCGCTGAGGAACGTCTCGAGTGCGGGCGTCAGCAGGTCGTCGGACGGGTCGGCGATGCGACGGTTCACGTCCTCGTGCGTGAAGGTCGGGAGGTCGACGATCGTGACGGTCGCGCCGGCGGTGCGAGCGGCGTCCGCGAACGTCGTCACCTGGGCGCGCCGGTCCGCGGCGCCGCGGAGCACGAGGAACAGGTCTGGCACAGGCGCGTCTCCGAGGTGCGTGAGCGGCGAAAGGTCGCGCCAGCGCGTCGGGTCGTCCCCGAAGACGAGGCGATAGAGCTGGGCCTGACCGCCACCGCCGGCAACCGCTGTAGTGATGTCGAACCCCTCGGTGTCGAGGGGGCCCACGCACGCGAGGTCGTCCGGCGCAAGGTCGTGGTCCGCGAGGTACCCGGGATCAGCGGCGATCGCCGCGACGATGCCGCCGCCAGCTGAGTGCCCGAGGAGCGCGATGCGCTTCGCGTCGACGCCGAGCTCGTCGGCGTGCTCGACGAGCCAGCTGAGCGCGGCGGCGACGTCCTCGTTGTGCGCCGGTGCCAGAAGACGCTCGTCGTCCGTGGCCGAACGGTCGGTGAGCCGGTAGTTCACGCTCGCCACGGCCCAGCCCTCGTCGCCCCACAGCGCGACCTTCTGCCCCATCCCGTTGGACTTGTCGCCGGCGCTCCAGCCGCCTCCGTGCACCCACACCACGAGCGGCACCGCCTCGCAGCCGTCGATCTCGGGTTGGTACAGGTCGAGGCGTTGCGATGGCTCGCCGTCCTCCACATAGGGCTCGTCCACGAGGTTGGTCCGCTCGACGCAGGAGGCGGCACGAGTGGTCGTCGGCGAGGTCGACGGGGCGTCGTCTCCGGTGCACGCGGCAGCGATGCTGAGGGCGACGAGCACGGAGGTCACCGCGGGGAGGTGCACCTGCACATCGTCGCGGGTCTGACCGAGCGTTCCCACAGAGTCCGCTGTGATTGCGCCGAGCGCCGGATCGACCGAGCCACGGGCGTCCGGGTACAGTCGTCGCTCCGACCGGCGCTCGTAGCTCAATTGGATAGAGCATCTGACTACGGATCAGAAGGTTGGGGGTTCGAGTCCCTCCGAGCGCGCTGAAGTCCCAGGTCAGCGCGGTCGCGTCGTCAGCTGGGGACCTCGGTCGTCTCGCGTGCGGCCCCACAGGGCCAGCAGGTCGTCGTGAGGCTGGGGAACGCGGCGCGCTTCGTTCAGGGTCGGCATCGCTGCGAGCACGGCCCGGCCGTGCGCGAGCAGATCCGGCTGGGCGAGGAGCTGCGCGCTCAGCTCGTCATCGCCGACGAGGTCCCACCGGTGCAGGACGAGCTCGCTGCGGGCGTGGGTCCGGAGCTGATCGATGCTCATGGCCCACCCCGTGAAGGGCACGAGCTGGTCGCTCGAGAGCGTGTCCAACGCGCCGAGGAAGCGGGCACCGACGTCGAAGAACGCGGCCCGCAGCTCGGGATCAGCGACTGCGCGCCACGGTTCCTCCCGCTCGTCGAAGGCACGCGTGGGTGGCACAGGTTCGCCGGCGGCAGCGAGCTCGACCAGCCTCGCCATCTCGTCGGTCCCGGCCACCATGTGGGCCAACAGGTCATGTGCGGTCCAGCCCGCACATCGGGTCGGTGCGTCCGGACCCGTCTGGTCAAGGGCCGTGAGAAAGGCCGTCAGCTCGTCCATGGTGGGTACAACGCCCACGCCGAGCGGATCGTGAGATCGGTCCACGAACGACACGGTCGGCGCGCCGCATCGCGGCAAGATGTGGGCAGCGGGTGCGGAGGAGCGCGATGAGAGAGGTTCGCATCGGTGAACAGCTGGTCGCGTACACCCAGGCGGGTGCGGGCGACCCGCTGGTGCTGCTCCACGGCGGCATGGACGACAGCCGATCGTGGAGATGGCAGCAGGAGGGCCTCGCCGACGAGCTCACGGTCATCGCATGGGACGCCCCGGGCTGCGGTGCGTCGGCTGACCCACCCGAAGGTTGGCGCATGGCCGACTATGCGGATTGCCTTGCCAGCTGGCTCCGAGCGATCGGCGTCGACCGCCCGCACCTTCTCGGACTGTCATGGGGCAGCTCGCTTGCACTCGAGCTCTACCGCCGGCACCCCGAGGTACCGAGGTCGCTCATCTTGGCCTCCGCGTACGCGGGGTGGGCCGGATCGCTACCTCCCGACGAGGTCGCCCATCGGCTCGCGAGCGTTCTCGCCGCAGCCGACCTCCCGCGGGACGAGCTGCTCCAGGGCTGGCCAGGACTCCTGACGACGGCAGCCTCGAGCGCGTTGGCCGAGGAGCTCGCGTCGATCTGGGCGGACAACGGCGGCATCGCACATCCCGCCGGCTATCGCGCCATCGCGCACTCGATGGCAGAAGCCGACCTGCGTGATGTGCTGCCGAGCATCCGCATCCCCACGCTCCTGGTGCACGGGGAGCTCGACGAGCGGGCGCCCCGTGCGGTCGCCGCCGATCTTCACGCGAGCATTCCGGCATCGACCCTGGTCGTCATCCCGGGCGTCGGTCACCTGTGCAACGCCGAAGCGCCCGACGAGTTCAACTCCCGGGTGCGACAGTTCATCCGAGCCATCGGCTAGTCAGGTCGCGTTTCGCGACGCTCGCTGAGCTCGGCGGGGTGACCATCCGGCGGTGCTCGGGTCCGACGAAGGCTTCGGAGAAGCCGCGCGTGACCGGCGCTCGACGGGTTCGGCCTATGCGTAGTCGGAGAAGCGCGGCACGCCATCCTCGAGGGGGACTCGCGCGCCGTTCGCGGCGAAGCTGATGGCGTGATACCAGCCGGCGAGCAGCAGCAGGTCGAGGAGCTGGTCAGGCGCGAGCGCCGACGACAGCTCGGCCCACGTGGAGTCGGTCACGTCCGACTGGTCGTGGAGCTCGTCGACAGCGCGTAGCAGCGTCGCCTCGTCGGTCGGCCAGCACGGATCGGCCGGCGTGCCGTGGGTGATCGATCGCTTCTGCTCCTCGGTCAGCCCCACTCGATCCGCGAAGAACGCGAGGTGGACGCCCCACTCGTACTCACACCCGCAACGGGCGGTGACGCGATCGATCACGAGCTCTCGTTGACGCATCGACAGCGACAGGCGCTTCGACAGCTCGTAGGCCCCCCACCCGCCCATCGCCTGGGCCATGGGCAGGTTGTGGCCGAACGTCCGGAACAGGGCGATCGGCGGTGCGCCGGCCGGCATCATCGATTCGAGCTGGGCGCCGACCCCAGGCTCGTACGGTGCGGTCAGGGGTGGGATGCGGTGCGTCGGCACGAACGATCGGCCTCCTCGTGGTACGTTTCGGAATCCGAAACGTACCATCTCAGCGTTGCGATTTCCGAAACACACGAGTGCTGTGAGCCGATCCACCACGCCTACGCCCGGCGCTCCCGTCCGTGGTTCGACGACCGGACGGCCCGTCATGGCCGCCCTTGACCTCCTGGGACGCCGATGGTCGCTCCGGCTGCTGTGGGAGCTGCGGGAGGGCCCGGTGGGTGCCCGCGCGCTGCTCGCGCGCTGCGAGCGTCTCTCGTCGAGCGTCCTCTACGACCGGCTGGGCGACCTGACCGACGCAGGCCTCATCGAGAAGGGCGAGCGCGGCGACTATCGCCTCACCCGGCTCGGCCGCGATCTCGGCGCCGCCCTCGATCCTCTTGACGCGTGGGCGCGACGCTGGGCGAAGCGACAGAGCCCCTAGCGGTCGCCTGGATCAGCCGGTCCTCGTCCTCCTCGGTATGCGGGCCTTCCCCTTGACGCTGCCGCGGCACGGTCGGGATCCGCGGGGACGAGGGCGGCGGTGTCCGCGGCAGAGTCACCTCCACGGTGCGGCCGCCGTCCTTGTCCGCTTCGAGCGTGACCGTGCCGCCGTGGGCTTCTGCCACACGGACGATCGAGAAGCGCCTGAGCGAGCAGCGAAGAAGCCGCGGCCGACGAGGAATCCGCTTCAGCCGCCGCCGGCTCCGCCCGATGTAGATGCAATGACAGAGCCCGCGTCCGGGGGGGCGCGCGAGGTGGCGGCGATGCTCCCGTACTGCATCCTCCGGTACGTGTCGCGAGCCGTCGGAGAGGCGCAGGCCGAGCGGATCCGGCTGGAGGCCGGCGAGACCAGGTCGATGGCGGAGCTCAGCGAGCGGGGAGCATGGAGCTCGGAGGCGTCCGTGGTGGCGGTTGCCGCAGCAGCGGCCGTGGTGACCGGCGACGTCCACATCGGCCGCCGAGGCGGCGAGGAGCTGTTCCGTGAGGGCCGCGAGACCGGACTCACCGACCTGTTCCTCGCGGAGGGTTCAGTGGTGGCGGCCCTCGAAGCGGTCATCGCGGTCTCGTCGAGGGTGACGACGTTGGGGTTGATGCGGATCACCGAGCAAACCGAGAGCTCTGTCGTCGTGGAACGCGAGTGGCAGGCGGGGGCGACTCCGCACGCCACGATCTGTGACTTCGCGAGTGGGTACTGGGCATGCGTGCCGAGCTTGTTCGGCGCGGCCGGCTACTCCGTCGAGCTCGAGTGCCGGGGCCGCGGCGATGCGAGGTGCGTGACGAGGGTTGCCTGGGTGCACGACCCCGGCAGCGCGCCGGACGTTGACGGCGCGAACGAGCGCGGTCGACAGATGTTCGTGCGCTTCGAGCAGCTACAGGAGACCGCGGCGGACCTGGTCGCGGCGAAAGACGTCTCCGCCGTGCTCGATCGAGTCGTCGATCGCGCGGGCCACGCCGTGCTCGCCCCCCGCTTCCTCGTCGCAGTGCGCCTGCACGACGGGGGAGAGCTTGCGGTGCACCATGCTGGCTTCGCCGACGCCGATTCGGCCCGAGCGACCGCCGTGACGATCCTCTCAGGCAACGCTTCGGCGTCGTCGCTCGTCGTCGACGTGGCGTCTCCCGACCGCGCGTATGGCTGCGTGGCCGCCATCTACCCCGAAGGGACCGAAGCCAACGAGGTCGATCGTCGACTCCTGTCGGCCTACGCCGGTCTGGTGGTGGCCGCGCTGGAGGCAGCGGTGGCCTTCGAGCAGGCCCACCACGACCGGGACACAGCGAGGTCCCTGCTCGAGCTGGCCGGGAGGCTTGCCCAGGTCGCGACCTCCGAGGAGGTCGCCGCGCGGCTGGTCGACGCGCTGCCAGCGGTGGCCGGGTCCGACACCGCGTCGGTGTGGCTCTGGGAACCCCGTGAGCGGCTGCTCCGCCTGACCGCGACGAGCGACGCCGATCAGCCGCACAGCGTGCTCTCGCTTGACGAGGTGCCCGGCTTGGCGGCGCTCGCCGAGAACCCGCGGCCCGTGCTCCTCGGTGCCGAGAGCGCCAACGGCGTCCTGAAGAGCATGCTCGCGGCGGCATCGGTCCGTCACGGAATCGTCGTGCCGATCGTGGCGCGCGGCGTCTTCCTCGGACTCGTCGCCACGGGCTTCCAGCGGGAGCTTGCTGACGACGACCGCGCGGGGATCCTCGATCGGCTCACCGGCTTCGCCGATCAGGCCGCCACCGCGCTCGACAACGCCCGTCTCGTCGAGCACATGCGGCAGCAGTCCCTGCACGACACCCTCACCGGCCTGCCCAACAGGACCCTGATCGAGGACCGCGCCGACCAGGCGCTCGCACTGGCCCAGCGCTCGCGTCGCCACGTCGGGCTCCTGTTCATCGACCTCGACCGCTTCAAGAACATCAACGACACGCTCGGGCACCAGGCCGGCGACGAGCTCATCCGCCAGGTGAGCGAGCGCTTGCGGACCGTCGTGCGCGAGAGCGACACGGTGGCCCGTCTCGGCGGCGACGAGTTCGTCATCCTCCTCCCCGAGGTCGAGAGCGAAGCGACCGCAGCGGAGCTCGCCTCCCGGGTGATCGACGCGGTACGGGAGCCCTTCACTGTGGAGGGGCATCACCTCTTCATCTCGTGCAGCATCGGCGTCGCGCTGACCTCGGCCGGCGGGGGGCACTATGAGGGCCTCCTCCAGCAGGCCGACGCTGCGATGTACCAAGCGAAGGATCAGGGCCGCAACACCGTCGCGGTCCACCGGGCCGAGGCCTACAGCCCGCGCCGCCACCAGCTCGAGCTCGAGAGCGCCTTGCACAAGGCCCTCGACCGCCACGAGCTTGCCGTGGTCTACCAACCCCAGGTCGAGCTCGAGTCCGGTCGCATCGTCGGCGTCGAGGCCCTGCTCCGGTGGCATCACCCGACCCTCGGGACGCTTGCCCCCGACGACTTCTTGTCCATCGCGGAGGACACCGGCCTCATCGTGGAGATCGACCGCTGGGTGCGGCGCTCTGCGCTCGCGCAGGTTCGGTCGTGGGGCGACGCCGGCCTCCCCGCCGTGCGGCTCGCCCTCAACCTCTCCACCCGCGAGCTCCGGAGCCCCTCCCTCGCTCACGACATCGCCGCTGACATCGCGGAGAGTGGCGTCTCGCCCGGCATGGTCGAGATCGAGATCACCGAGCGGACCGTCCTGGCGGACAGCGACGACCTCGGGCACATCCTCGACGACCTCTCGGCCACCGGGGCCAGGCTCGCGGTCGACGACTTCGGCACCGGCAGCTCGGTCCTCAGCCGCCTCCAGGGCGGACCGTTCGACACCCTCAAGATCGACCGCAGCTTCATCCACGACACCGCCTCCGAGCCCGCGAGCGCGGTTGTGGCCGCGCTCGTCCAGATGGGCACGAACCTCGGGCTCGACATCATCGCCGAAGGCGTCGAGACCCAGGCGCAGCGAACGACGCTCATCGCCCTCGGGTGCGTCTACGGGCAGGGTTACCTCTTCAGCCGCCCTGTCGCCCCCGACGCGATCACGGCGCTACTCCACGAGGATCACGCTCGGCACTACGCCTTGACCCGGCCGGTCTCGTAGGCCCACATCGCGATCTCCACGCGGTTTCGCGCACTGAGCTTGGCGAGAAGGCTGCTGAGGTGGGTCTTGACCGTGCTGACGCTGATGTGCAGCTCCTCAGCGATCTCGGCGTTGGTGCGCCCCCGCGCCACCGTGAGCAGCACCTCCTCCTCCCGGTCGGTCAGCGGATCGATCGGCTGCACCGGTGCGCCAGCCCGACCGGAACCGGCGAAGGCCGCGAGGAGCCGGGCAGTGATCGCGGGGGCGATCAGCGCGTCACCACTGGCGGCCGCTCGCACCGCCTGGGTCAGGAGCTCGGGTCCGGCGTCCTTGAGGAGGAAGCCACGAGCCCCCGCCTTGAGGGCCGCGTGCACGTACTCATCGAGGTCGAAGGTCGTGATGACCACGACCGCGATCGGCTGCTCGACGCCGGGACCAGCGAGCCGCTTCGTGGCCTCGATGCCATCCATCAGCGGCATGCGGATGTCGAGCAGGCACACGTCGGGTCGGATGCGCTGGGCCAGCGCCACGGCATCGCGCCCGTTGGCTGCGGTGCCGACCACCTCGATCCCAGGTTGTGCGTCGAGGATCATCGACAGGCCGGTGCGCACGAGCTCCTGGTCGTCCGCGACGACCACCCGGGTCGTCATTGCGCTGCGCCTCGCCGGGGCAACACGGCCGTGACGGTCCACCCGCGGTCACGGCCCGGACCCGCCGCGAGGGTGCCGCCCAGGATGGTGACGCGCTCCTTCATGCCGACGATGCCGTAGCCGGCGGTCGACCCGTTGAGCGGGGCGACCTCGCCGTCGTCCGACACCGTCAGTCGGACGGCGTCGGGGTCACCCTCGACGGCGACGCGGATCCGTGTGGCCCGGCGCGCGTGCTTGACCGCGTTCGTGATGGACTCCTGCGCGAGTCGGTACAGGGCGGCGTCGACGGCCGGTGTGAGATCGCCGAGGTCACCCGAGGGAATCACCTCCACCACCGGTCCACCGGGCTGCTGCTCTGCGAGGAACCCGATGTCCTCGATGCCGCGCTGCGGGGCGAGCGCTGCATGCTCGTCTCCGCGCAAGGCGCTCACCATCGTCCGCATCTCTCCGAGGGTGCGGGACGCCTCGGCCTCGATGACCTGGAGCACGTCGAGCGCGGCGCTCGGATCTGAGTCGGCGACGGCCCGGCCCGCTTGGGCTTGGATGGCGATGGCCGACACGTGGTGCGCCACGATGTCGTGCAGCTCGCGGGCCAGCTGCTCACGCTCGCGCGATCTGACCTGCTCGATGGTACGAAGGCGTGACACAGCCCGATAGCGCATCGTCGCCCCGAGCGCCGCCGGCAGCTCGAGGACAGCGAGCCCTCCGATCGCCTCTCCCAGACCGCCCGGCTCGAAGAGGACGCCGAGGTGGGTGAGGAAGATGAGCAGCAGACCGACGACCGCCTGCCGACCTGAGGCCCAGCGCAGCAGCGAGTACGGCAGCACGAGGATGAAGGCGGTCGCGTAGAGCGTCAGGTCCTCGTGGCTGCGCTCGCCGGTGGGGACGAGGTAGGTGAGCCCGTGGATGCTGAACGCGACGGCGACGGCGGCGAGCGGGTG
The DNA here is from genome assembly GCA_052390255.1 of Microthrixaceae bacterium. Classification (GTDB taxonomy): domain Bacteria; phylum Actinomycetota; class Acidimicrobiia; order Acidimicrobiales; family VFJN01; genus VFJN01. Next base: position 9,388 of record JBQTHC010000092.1, on the reverse strand, counting down.
TGAGCGTCGCCAGAGCAGGCATGCGATGGGCAGAAGGCCGACCGCGAGCGCGATCGACCGCATCTCGAGGTCGGGGCGCAGGACCGCCTCGCCCACGGCGAGCGCGCAGATGGCAGCCACGAAGGCGCGATCCCAGCCGTTGGTCGCCGGCGGCTCGGGCACGCGGGGCTCGTTCCACAAGGATCGCACGGCGCCGGCCCCGGTCTCGCTGACCACCACGCGAGTGTACGGGTCGGCAGCGGAACCGAGATCGGCCGAAAGTACGAGCGGCGGGTCGGTCGAAGGGCCGGCAGGAATCGGCTGATCCTCCGATGCGTCGAGGGTCGCTCGTTCGTCACAGTGACGCCTCGGCGCCCCCGCGCCCACGAGTGAGGAGGCCTCGATGTCGCACGCCCTGTACCGGCTGGGTCGCTACGCGACGCGGCGACCGTGGCGGGTCATCGCCGCGTGGCTCGCGGTCGCCGTCGCGATCGGCGTCGCCTCGGGGCTGGCTGGTCGCGCGCTCGACGACTCCATCGCGGTGCCCGGTCTCGATTCTCATCAGGCCACGGAGCTGCTCTCGCGCGCGAGCTCCGCAGACGCCGGACTCACTGCCTACGTCGTGGCCACGCCGCTCGATCGCGGTGCGACCTTCTTCGACTCGCCGCACGCCCGTGCGGACCTCGAAGCCGTCCATGCCGCAGTCGCGGCGCTCCCGAACGTCCTCGGCGCGACAGATCCTGCGGCCGCGCTCGCCGCCGGCGACGACGAGGCCACGGCGGAGGGCGCCGTGTCAGCCGATGGACAGGTGGCGCTCGTGCGGCTGCAGTACCCCGTGCGCGAGCTGCTCGGCGTCGAGGACCTCGACCGCCTGAAGTCCACCGTCGCCGACCAGCGGGGATCGTCGGATCTGCAGCTCGAGATGGGCGGCGACCTGTTCTTCGCCTTCGAGCAACCCGACACCAGCAGTGGTGAGGTGATCGGACTGGTGGTCGCAACGCTCGTCCTGCTGGTCGCCTTCGGATCGTTCATCGCGATGGGGCTTCCGATCGGCGTGGCGATCTTCGGGCTGGCGGTCAGCAGCAGCTCCCTGTCGCTCCTCACGTACGTCGTCAAGATCCCGAGCTGGTCGACCCAGATCGGCATCATGATCGGCCTCGGGGTGGGGATCGACTACGCCCTGTTCCTCCTCACCCGGCACCGAGAGCTGCTCGGTCGAGGTCTCTCGGTCGAGGAGGCCGCAGGCCACGCCGTCGCCACCGCCGGCATGGCCGTGGTGTTTGCAGGTGGCACGGTCATGATCGCCATCCTGGGGCTGGCCGTGGCCGACGTCCCGTTCGTGACGAACGGGGGGATCGCCATCGCCGCGATCGTCGCCACCATGGTGCTGGCCTCAGTGACCCTGCTGCCCGCACTGCTCGGCCTGGCCGGGCGTCGAATCGTCCGCGTCCGCTTCCGTCGTGTGCACCGCGCCGGGACGGACAGCTCGGACGCGGCCACCTCCGCTCGCTGGCAGCGCTGGGGCCGGCACGTGACGGCCCACGCAGCGCGCTACGCCGTGGGGGGTGCCGCGCTCTTGCTGGTGCTGTCCGTGCCGGTGCTCTCGCTGCGCCTCGGCTTCCCCGACGACGGCACCTTGCCGGAGCGAAGGACCGAGCGTCGCGCCTACGACCTCGTCGCCGACGGGTTCGGCGCCGGGGTGAACGGACCTCTGCTCGTCGCGGTCGATCTTCGAGGTGACGTCGACATCGTCGAATCCCTGAGCACCGCGATCGCGGCCGATGCCGGCATCGCCAAGGTCTCCGCAGGGGCGGCTGACCCCGTCGCCGGCGTCGCGACGCTCTTGGCCATCCCGACGACCGCACCGCAGGAGCCCGCAACGTTCGACACGATCAAGCGCCTGCGGGCCGAGGTGCTGCCCGAGGCGCTCGAGGGCAGCCCGGCGAAGGCCCACGTGGGCGGCGCGACCGCGACCTGGGTCGACCTCGGCGAGCGCGTCGAGGATCGACTGCTGTGGTTCATCGCCGCGGTCGTCGTGCTCTCCTTCGCCTTGCTGCTCGTCGTGTTTCGATCGATCCTCGTGCCGCTCAAGGCGGCATGCATGAACCTGCTCAGCATCGGCGCGGCCTACGGGGTGATCGTGATGGTGTTCCAGTGGGGCTGGGGGAAGGACCTGGTCGGGATCGAGGGACCCGTCCCGATCATCCCATTCATCCCGATGTTCATGTTCGCCATCCTCTTCGGCCTCTCCATGGACTACGAGGTGTTCCTCCTCACGCGCATCCGAGAGGAGTACCTCGCTACCGGAGACAACGACGGGGCCGTGATCGGTGGCCTGGCCGGCACGGCGCGGGTCATCACCTCCGCAGCCGTGATCATGATCTCCGTGTTCCTCGCGTTCGCGCTCGGCGACGACCCGAGCATCAAGATGTTCGGCATCGGTCTGGCCACGGCCGTGCTGATCGACGCGACCGTGGTGCGACTCGTGCTCGTTCCGGCGACGATGACGCTGCTCGGCCGCGCGAACTGGTGGCTCCCCTCGTGGCTCGATCGACTCCTGCCGATGCGGAGCTGACAGCTCTGCCGTGGTTTCGAGAATCGACGGGCGGTCGCAGCCGATCCTGTCGCTGCTCGGGCTAGCGGGAGGAGAGCGCCGCCAGGACCGGTGCGAGGAACTCGGCGTCGGAGAAGCCGCGCGCGTCGGGCGCGAAGCGATCTGCCTGACGTGCCACCACGAGCTCGAGAGACGGGATGATGTAGAGCTTCTGCCCTCCTACGCCTGCAGCCTTGTAGAGATCCCGCGGCGCCTTGATCTTCGCGAGCTCCTCGGCCCCACGGTCGCGGTTGCCGTGGTCGCTCCTGCCGCCTGGATTCGTGGGAAGCCAGAAGGTCAGTCCGTAGATCGGGTTCGACTCGCTTGGCTGGAAGCACTGCTCGAGCAGGATCGGGTCGAGGACCTGCTCGCCGCTCCAGGCTCCGCCGTCGACGAGGAGCTGACCGTAGAGTGCCCAGTCCCTCGCGGTCAGGAAGGCGCCTGCCGCGAGCTGGGGGTCGCCTCCAGGGCCGTTGTTCCAGTCGGCGTAGCGCAAGCCGATCGGGTCGAAGACTCGCCGCTGGAGATAGGCCGGGACCGAATCGGTCGCCCCGAGCTTGCGGCGCATGATCTCGCCGAAGATCTGGAACGGGATCGCCCCGTAGTCGAACTGGGTCGTTCCTGGCTCGATCATCGTCGCCTCCGCCACCGCCTGCGCGTAGGACGGCGTCCCGCGGCCGCCGAAGGCAGGGCCCACCGCATCGCCGGCCTCGAGACCGCTCGACAGCGAGAGAAGCCCCCGGATCGTGATCGCCGCCAGATCCGGGTCCGCGCGCCACTCGGGCAGGGTCGCCGCGACGAGCTCATCAAGCTCGAGGAGGCCGTCCTCGGCGGCCGCCACGGCGACCGCGCAGCTGAAGCTCTTGGTCCCACTGAAGAGGTTGTGCGCCGCGTCCGCGCCGCGATCCGAACCGTAGGACTCGTAGACCACCCGATTGCGGTGCCGCACCACCATGGACAGCCCGGCATGAGCCCGCGAGTACGTGGCCGCTTCATCGAGGAGCGCCCGCTGCTCGGTCAGCAGTGCTCGAGGACCTGTCCGAGACGGCAGGTCACCGGGCTGATCCGATCCGCCGCCGTCCGCACGGGCGACGAGGGCCACGGCTCCGCCAAGAAGCAACGCGCTCGTTCCGAACATGAGTGCCTTGCGCCAGCTGCCCGCTCGCTCCATCCAACAATCTTACAGTGACTGCAGGTTTAGGTCGAGCGCCCTGAGGGTCCCGGATCCTGGTCGGTCGTGGCTCCGCATCCGCGCATCTCCCTAGCGCGTTGGACCGGCTGCGTCGGCTGCCAGGACGCGCAGCTCGGCGAACGCCAGGCGAAGGTGATCGGCCAGGGGCCGCGACGAGCTCGCCCAGTCCGCCACTGCAACCCTCGCGGCGGCGAGGCAGGCGGCAAGGGTCGCGCGCGCGGTCACCGCCGCCAGATCGGGCCACAGGGTGGTCACGGTCTCGACGAGGTGGAGCTCGATCGTGTCGAGGTTCGCTCGGTCGTAGGCGCGCAGCCCAGGCTCGGTCTCCAACAGCTGCGCGCCCGCACGGACCGTCGGCTCCGAACCGGTTCTCTCGAGGAAGCTCGTCAGCGCGTGCCCGAGCGCTTCCATGAGCGCATCCACCAGCGGGGTGGTCGGTGCCCGCTCGCGGAGGGTCTCGATGGTGTCCTCGACGAGGTAGGTGTAGGGCAATAGGACGACGTCGGCCTTCGTCGGGAAGTAGTTCCAGAAGGTACGGGCTGACACGCCGGCTCGAGCGGCGATCTCCTCTGCCGTGACGGCCTCGAAGCCATGCGCCGTGAACATCTCGAGCGCTGTCTCCCGCAAGCGCCGCTTGGTGGAGATCTTGCGAGCCTCGCGTCGGCCCGTCGCGCGCTCCTCCATCGCTCCGGACAATACGTTGCCGAGCTGGGTCCTCGTCTCTGCCGTCCGCCTCGCTGGAGCGGTACCGACTGCGAGCCCGCTCCGATGTCGGTTGGTCTCAGCCGGTCTCGGCATGGGGCCCGTGGTCGGCGACCTGCCGGGCAAACCAGGCATGGATGGCGTCGACCAGATCCGCACGGCTGGTGCTGTAGGTGAGGCGGGCACCGTCAGGAAGGTCGGTGTGGGTGACCGTGATGTCCCGGTAGCCGGCAGCGAGCGCCGCGACGCCGTCCATGTCGTGGCCATGAATGGCGGCAGGATCCTCGAAGTCGCCGCGGGCGAACTTGTCACGCTCTTCGCGCAGGTGTTCGCGCACGAGCTCGATCTGATCCGAGTCGGCAGGGTCATCTGCGACGACGGTCTGGATGCCGCCGTCGTCGGTGTCGGTGAACGTGTGAGTGGTGGCGTCCAGATCGAACGGCATCACCTCCGCACCGCGCTCAGCGACCGCTGCCTGTCGATCGGCCAGACCGTCACCGTCGTCACCGCACGCGGCAAGGATCAGCAGGAGGACGGCCGCGCACGCAGCGACGCACTGGCGGGATCGATCAGAGACGGCCACGAGCGGCCTCCTCGAGTCGGGTCAGCCCGTCGATGACGGTGCGACGATCAGCAACGGAGAGCCGTTCGATGAGGTCGCCAAACAGCTCTCGACGGCCTCGGGCGAGCCGTCCGGCGCGGATGGTGCCGTTGTCGGTGAGGGCGACCAGGACGCTGCGCCCGTCATCCGGGTTCGGCGAGCGACGGGCGAGGTCCCGTCCCTCGAGCTGGTCGACGAGTCGGCTGATCGTGCTCTTCTGGAGCCCGAGCGCAGCGGCGAGCTGCCGCTGGGTGAGAGGCCCACGGTCGTGGAGCTCACCAAGGGCGTGCGCCTCAGTGACGCTGATCGGCAGGCCACACGGGGTGGTGTCCGGACGTAGCAGCCCGAGTGCGCGGACCATCCCGGAGAAGGCCTGCTGCAACCTCTCCGCGTCGTCGCTCGCCTCCAACATAGTTCGATCTTACAACTATCTATCGTGAGGCTGTCGTCGGGCGCCTGCCGCGCGGGTCACCAGCGGGCCCGACTATGGCCCGGGGAACGCCTGCTTGAACCGCGCTGCGTGCCGTTCGTCGCCGTCGACGACGGGAGCGTTCTCCGTGGCTCGGCCGAGCAGGAGTGCGAGCAGGTCGCGCGGTGACGCGCTGATGCGGCAGTCGGCTGCTGCGGTGGCGCTGGCCGAAGCGGTCTCGACGTCCGTGCCGGTCGCGGTGACCCGCCAGGAGTGACCGCCCATCGCGGCGAGCAGCCACGAACCGTCGCACGTGAGGTCGGCGTCCGGTCGACGGCGGGCCTGCTGCAGCCACGCGACTCGTAGCGGCAGGACCGCGTCGACGAAGCCCGCGTCCCAGTCGCCGATCTCGGGAAGGTCGAGGTCGGTGGCGTGCACTTCGGTCTCGGTGAGGCGCATGACGACCAGGCGTGACAGCTGCATCGCCCCGTGATCGGGCTCGGTGATCGGGGTCTCCCACTGCTCGACATCGAGTGCGCCCCACCGCTCATCCAGCGCCTGCGAACCGTGCGCGAGCGACTCGACGAGCGCTTCGGCGCGCTCGTCGACACGGAGCTCGAGCGTGCCCGGACGCTGCGCCGCGCGGCCCGCCGGATACATCGCTTCGGATCGTCCGGCCAGTGCGCCGTCGGTCATCCGCAGCATCGCCTCGCTGAGGTACCGAAGGTGAGCCAGCACGGTCAGACGGGTCCAGCCCTCGAGCAGCGACGGGCCGTGCAGGTCGCCGAGGTGTTCGCGTGCGCACTCGACGAGCGCGGTCGAGCGCCGCGCGAGGAGCCCGGCGAGGGCTGCTGCGCGTTCTGGTTCGAGCTCGGAGGCCAGCGGTTCGCTCATCGCTCGCTTGGAACCGTCGCCAGGGTCGAGCTCATCGGCGGAGTTTCGCGCGTCGCTGCGACGTGAGGATGCGCGACCACGCGCTGCTGCGCACCCGCGGGCTCGCGCGTGTCGCGCACCTCTCGAGCATTTGGGAGCGACCCGAGCGACCTGATGTGCTCGACTCATCCGATGACCCCGACCGAGCTCCGCTCCCTGCTCGAGACCGCGGCCGAGCGAGCCATCGCGTACGCGACGACGGTCGACGATCGGCGCGTCGTGCCCGACGAGGCCGCGCTCGAGGGACTCGCAACGTTCGACGAGCCCTTCCCCGAGGACGGCAGTGACCCCGCTGACGTGCTGCACCTCCTCGACACCGCGGGCAGCCCTGCGACCGTCGCCAACACGGGGCCCGGCTACTTCGGCTTCGTCACCGGCGGGACCGAGCCGGCCGCGCTGGCGTCGGCCTGGCTGGCGGCCGCCTGGGACCAGAACGCGGCGCTCCCCGCGATGTCGCCCGTCGCCGCCAAGCTCCATGACGTCGTCACCGCCTGGCTCGTCGACCTCCTCCACCTCCCGACCGGCAGCGGTGTCGCCTTCGTCAGCGGTGCGACCGTCGCCAACGCAGCGTGTCTCGCCGCGGCCCGTGACTCCCTGTTGCTCAGGTCCGGCTGGGACGTGCAGTCGCAGGGGCTGTTCGGCGCCCCGCCGGTCTCGGTCGTGGTCGGCGCCCAACGGCACTCGACGGTGTCGAAGTCGCTCGGGCTCGTCGGTCTCGGGCGTGATCGGGTCACCGTCGTGCCCGCCGACGACCAGGGACGCCTCCGGGCTGATCAGCTCCCCGACGTCAGCGGCCCGGTGCTCGTGTGCGCCCAGGCCGGCGAGGTCAACACCGGTGCGTTCGATGCGTTCGACACGATCGCCGACTGGCTCGACGATCGCGAGGGCTGGCTGCACGTCGACGGTGCCTTCGGCCTCTGGGCGATGGCCGACCCCTCGCGCCGCCATCTGGTCCACGGTCTCGACCGCGCTGACTCGTGGGCCACCGACGGCCACAAGTGGCTCAACGTCACCTACGACTGCGGCCTCGCCATCGTCCGTCGACCGGCCGATCTCCGCCGCACCTTCGCGGCCACGGCTGGCTACCTCCCGCCGTCGGACGCCTTCGAGGCCATGCACCACACCCCGCAGTCGTCCCAGCGCGCTCGTCAGGTCGAGGTGTGGGCCGTGCTGCGCGCGCTTGGACGCGCCGGTCTCGCCGCGCTGGTCCAGCGCTCCTGCGACGCGGCGACCGAGCTGGCGGACGGCCTTCGCGCAGGTGGCCTGTCAGTGCTCAACGACGTCGTCCTCAACCAGGTGCTCGTCCGCTGCGACGACGGCCCGACTACCGAGGCGCTCCTCGCCGCGGTGCAGGCCGACGGTCGGCTGTGGTGTGGCCCCACGCAATGGGAGGGCGAGACGGCGATGCGCGTCAGCGTCTCGGCCTGGAAGACCGACCGTGACACCGCGCGCAGCGCTGCCGAGGTCATCGTCGCCTGCGCCGACGCCGTGCGCGCGCAGCCACGCTGAGCACTCGCGGCACGCGACATCGCACTGCCCCCACGTCCGTCTACTCGAGGCGCGCGAGGTGCCAGAGGGCGGAGCGCAGCTTGCTGCTGCGTCGGCCACTCGCGCATTCGAGCAGAGCGACCTCGGCGGCCATGGCAACGAACAGCCGAGCGGTCTCGGTGGGGTGCGGCCCACCGAGGGTCTCGAAGTCCGCGACGCTGGCGAGGGCGAAGCGGTCGTTCGATCGAGCGACCTCCGCCGCGATCGCAGGCACGCCTCGGGCCTGGAGCAGCATCGCCTTCACCCCCGTGGCGCGCAGGCAGCCGTCGAGATAGGCGGTGGCGCCGCGCCGGAGTCGCTCGCCACCCGCGGGAAGGGTCGCGGTCGCCGCGCGCATCGCGGCACGCAGCTCGTCGTGGAAGCGGCGGTGCAAGGCGACCAGGAACGCGGTGCGGTCGGGGAAGTGCACGTAGAACGTCCCCTTGGCGAGCTGCGCGCGCGTGACGATGTCGTTGACGGACAGCTCGCCGAGGCCGACCTCGTCGGCTGCGGCGAGCCCCGCGTCGAGCAGACGCTGGCGGGTCTGGACTGGTGCGGCCACGAGTCAGCGGGCGCCGACGGCGGCGTCGAGGAAGGGAAGCACCTGTTCCAGGAAGCCCTCGGGATCAGAGGCGAACACCACATGGCCGGTCGGGAAGGTCTCGAGGCGAGCGTTGGGCAGTGCTCGTGCGGTGGCTCGCCCGCCGCGCAGCGGAATGACCGGGTCACGTGCGCCCCAGACCAGGAGCGTCGGACAGGACACCAGCGCCGCGCGGTCGCGCAGGTCGTAGGCGGGATCGGCGAAGCTGCGCCACAGCCCCGCCGCGAGCCTCGAACCGTCCGCGGACCTCGCCGAGGCCGCCACCCGCCGGCTGATCTCCCGGTCGTGCTCAGCGACGGCCCGCATGTAGCGGGGGACCAGACGCGGCAGCACCCGTCGGGCCACCGCCGGACTTCCGAGGAACCGGCAGAACCCGCGGGTCACGGGGTTCTGCGGGAGGAAGCCACCGCTGTTGACGAGGACCAGGCCCGCGACGCGCGCGGGCTGGGTGATCGCGAGCCGGGCGGCCGCGTACCCGCCCATCGAGTTGCCCACGTACACCGCCGCCGGAAGGTCCAGTGCCGACACGACATCCTCGAGGACGTCGGCGAGCAGGGGTGCCGTGACCGCGACGCCAGCGGGAGGCGACGCGGATGCGCCGTGCCCGGGCCAGTCCACGGCCACGACCCGGTGGTGCTCCGCCAGCCGACCAGCAACGCCGTCGAAGTCGCGATGGTCGTGCAGGTTGGCATGCAACAGCACCACCGGCGGCCCCGAACCGGTCTCAGCGCAGTGCACCCTGCCCGTTCGCGTCTCGACATCCATGGCGAGCCTCCTAGAATGACCGACCGGTCGGTCATTCTAGTCGAGGGTTCCCCCCCGCGTGCGCGGGGCAGCGTCAGCGCCGGCTC
>JBQTHC010000091.1:0-25603 GCA_052390255.1 Microthrixaceae bacterium | reverse complement strand
CCGGCCTCTACTTCGGGCTCATCACCCTCAGCTACGGGATCATGACCCAGGAGAGCATCTTCCAGGTCGAGTCGCTCACGGGCGGCACAGCAGGCCAGGCCGCGCCGCGGCCACTCGGCTTCGAGAGCGACTTCCGCTTCTACTACCTCTGCCTCGTCGTGCTCGCCCTCGTCGTGTTCCTCGACTGGCGCCTCATCGCCACCAAGGGCGGCCGCGCCCTCCTCGCCCTGCGGGAGAACCCGCGCGTCGCCGCCACCTGGGGCGTCAACGTGAAGGCGTACACCGTGCTCGCCTTTGGCGTGTCGGGCCTGTTCGCGGGCCTCGGCGGCGCGCTGCTCGCGCACCGCGACACGAACGTGGTGGCCAACCCGTTCGACTTCCGCCTCGCGCTGGTGTTCATCATGATGACGGTGATCGGCGGGCTACGGAACCGCGCCGGCGTGGTGGCCGGGGCAGCGTTCTTCGCGCTGCTCCGCAACGGCGAGCTCCTCGAGGTGCTCCACGTGGACAGCCTGTTCGCGGAGGACCCCGTGAGCCTGACGGCCGAGGTGATGCCGCTCGTGCTCGGCCCCGTGCTCCTGCTGCTCACCATCACCCTGTTCCCGGGCGGCTTCGGCCAGCTCACGAGCACGCTCGGTCGCTGGCTGCGCGGCGGGCCGTTCCGCTTCATCGCGGCGCCGAAGGAGGTGCAGATCACCGATGTCCGCGCTTGAGCAACCAACGGCGTCGCCGTTCGAGGACCGCACGACGCTCCTGCGCACCGAGGACGTCTCGATCCGCTTCGGCGGCGTGCAGGCACTGCGCGACGTCAACCTGCGGATCGACGAGTGGGAGATCGTCGGGATCATCGGCCCGAACGGCGCGGGCAAGACCACGCTGTTCAACTGCATCACCGGCTTCTACGCGCCCACCTCGGGTCGGGTCCGGTACCGCGGCGAGGACGTCACCGACCTCCCCGTCCACAAGCGCGCGAGCCTCGGGATGGGTCGCACGTTCCAGAACGTCGGGTTGGTCAAGGGCTCGACCGCCGGCCAGAACCTGAAGACGGCCCAGCACCTCGAGGTGGACTACGACCCGCTCGCGGGGATCTTCGGCTCCCCCAAGGCCTTCGAGGTCGAGCGCCACATCACGGAGCGAGCTCGGGCGATCCTCGACCTGATGGGCCTCGCCCACCTCGAGGACACGCGCGTGCAAGGCCTCCCCTATGGCGTGCTCAAGCGCCTCGAGCTCGCAGCCGTGCTCGCCACCGACCCCGACATCCTCCTGCTCGACGAGCCCGGGTCAGGGATGGGCCCGGAGGAGGCCGAGGAGCTCGGCGACCTCCTGCTTCGCCTGCGGGAGGAGTTCGAGCTGACGATCGTGATGATCGACCATCACGTCCCGCTCGTGACGCGCATCTCCGACTACGTGTACTGCCTCAACTTCGGGGAGGTCCTCGCGGAGGGCCTGCCAGACGATGTGCGCCGACATCCCGAGGTGGTCCGCGCATATCTCGGCGACGACCCGGACGAGGTGTCCTGATGGCACTGCTCGAGGTCGAGTCGCTCACCGTGGGCTACGGCTTCCCGGTCCTGCTCGGGATCTCCTTCGAGGTCGAGGAGGGCGAGACCGCCGTGCTGTTCGGCTTGAACGGCGCCGGCAAGACCACCACCGTCGCCACGATCGCCGGGCTGCTGCGCCCCGACAGCGGGTCGATCCGATTCGACGGCCAGGAGATCGCCGGACGCGCACCGGCGGGCCTCGTCGCCGACGGCATCTCGCTGTCGCCCGAGGGTCGACGCGTGTTCCCGCGGCTCTCGGTGGCAGACAACCTGCGCATGGGCGCGTGGGTGCAGCGAGGCGACAGCGGGGTGATCGACAAGCAGCGGGCGTTGGTCTACGACTACTTCCCCCGCCTGAGCGAGCGCGCGGGGCAGATGGCGGGCACCCTCTCGGGCGGCGAGCAGCAGATGCTGGCGATCGGTCGCGCGCTGATGTCGCGCCCGCGTCTGCTGCTGATCGACGAGGCCTCGCTCGGCTTGAGTCCGACGCTCGCGCGGACGGTGTTCGAAGTCGTCAAGCGCATCAACGACGACGGCGTCACCGTGCTCATCGTCGAACAGAACGTGGGGGTGCTCCCCTACGCCGACCGGGCGCTGATCATGGAGAAGGGGACGCTGATCTACACCGGCGTCGGCCCCGAGATCCGCAACGCCAACCTCCGAGAGACCTACCTGGGAGCCTGAGATGGACAACCAACCGCCCACGACCGCCCGCGTCAGCCCGAAGCTCGTGTGGAGCCGCCTCGGTGGCCAGCTCGGTGTCGGGCTGTGCGCGCTCGGGTTCCTGCTCGTGTTCCTCGGCTGGAACGGCGCGGCGAGCGTCGACCGCGTGCCGAGCCAGCTCCCCTACCTGCTCTCCGGCGGCATCGCCGGGCTGTGCTTCGTGGTGCTCGGCGTTGGCATGCTCGTGGTCCAGAACCAGCGAGCCGACCGCGCCGCGCTGCAGGCCACACTGCGCGAGCTGCAGGAGTCGCTCGAGCGCGCGGGGCTCGCGCAGGGCACCGGCGATGCGCGGAAGCCCTTCGCGAAGCCTGCGCCGCGGCCGGCTGCCGCCACGACGAACGACAACGGCGGGGCAGACCTGACCCAGGAGATCGAGATCGACGCCCTCGCACTCGAGCCCGCGGCCACGAAGGCCCCCCGGACGACGAAGCCGCGCACGACTCGCGCGAAGCCCAGCAACGCCTGACCTCTGGCGGGTCACCTCAGCGCGGTTCTGCGCTCCGCGCGCGCCGCGACTGACGTACGACGTGCGCGACTGAGCCTGCGACGGCGACGATCAAGAGCCCGAGCACCAGCAGCTGCAGCGCCCCACCGCGGTCCCCTGCGTCGGTGGGCGGGTGACCCGAGTTGGGCCGGGGGACGATGTGCGGCGTCGGCGCGCCTGAGGGCGGCGGGCTCTGCGCGAACGCCGGCGGCGCGAGCATGACGGACACCAGCAGCGCTGACACGAGCAGCGGCAGCCAACGCGCTCGCCGGTGAGACACGGAGCGCCTGAGGCAAGTCGGTGCGGCCATGCTTGCTCGACGCTACCGCCCCGCGCCGCTACGGGACCTTCGTCCCTCCGTCGCGTGCCGTGCGGCCCTGCCACCCAGACGAGCGTGCGGAGACGATGGGCCCATGACGCGACCCCTTGACGTACTGGTCCTGGAGCACCGCCGAGGCAACGCGATGAGCGCGGCCGTCGAGCTCGAGCGGGCAGGCCATCGAGTGCATCGCTGCCACGACGCCGGCGAGCCGGCGTTCCCCTGTCGCGGGGTTGCCGACCCGGCGGGCTGCCCGCTCGACGGGGCGATCGACGTGGTGCTCGTCGTTCGACCCCACGTCCACCCGAACCCCTCGGTCCTCGAGGACGGCGTGGCGTGCGCCATCCGCGCCGGGGTGCCGGTCGTGGAGGACGGATCGAGCATCCTGGACCCGTTCGCACCCTGGGTCACCGCGCGCGTCGGCGACGGAGGCGTGTCCGTGGCGTGCGAGCAGGCCGCTGCGCTCGGATACGAGCCGGTCGCGGACGACGTCCTGCGCCGCTGTGCCCCGGTCCTCGAGGCCGCCGGCGTCGATCCCGCGAGCGCCCGATGCTGGATGGAGCTCGAATGGCCTCGCCTCCAGGTGCACATCGACGTGCCCGCGACGCTGCGAGCGGGAGATCGCGAAGCGCTCGCCGTGCGCGCGCTCGACGCCGTGCGAGCGAGCCGCCGCACCTACGACAAGATCGACGTGCAGGTGCACGAGTCCGCGTCCTGACTGCTGACGGGGATCGGGGGGGACACAATGGCCCAACGAGCTGCGAACACGGGGATGGAGCTCATCGACCGCGACGAGTGCCTCGAGCTGCTCGCAGCGGACGAGATCGGCAGGCTCGCGATCATCGACTTCGGTCGCCCGCTGATCTTCCCGGTCAACTACGCGCTCGACGGTGATGTCATCGTCGTGCGCACCGCGCCCGGCACGAAGCTCGAGCAAGGTCCCCGCGCTCCTGCCTGCTTCGAGATCGACGGCTTCGACAGATCCGACCACACCGGCTGGAGCGTCGTGGTGACTGGACGGCTCGAGGAGCTGACTCGATACAGCGCTGCCGCGTTCGCACGGGCCGGCTCGCTGTCGATCCACCCGTGGGCCGGCGGCGACAAGGACCACCTCATGCGCCTGACCCCGGGTTCGATCACCGGACGGAGGATCCGTGGTGGAGCCGGCGGCTGAGGTCGTTGCTCCTGGCAAGGTCGTGCGGCTTGCCGCGATGGTGGATGCGATCGTGCTCGAGCTGCATCAAGGACCGGTGGACGGCGCGACCCGGGCCCGGATCCGATGCATGTACCGCGATGCTCTCGTGGAGGTCGGCAGCTCGCTCGCCGATCCGCTCCTCGAGGAGCTGGCACGCCTGCAGCCGGTCGCCTGCCATGACTCCGACGACGAGCTTCGGATCGACATCGCCCTGCTGGCCGGGTGGCTGCGGGGGTTGCGCTACGGCCTTGCGGCCGCCGAGGTCCCATACGACCTGGTATCTGCACAGGGGTGAGCCGGCGCGCCCGTGCTACCTTGCACGCCCGATCGAACCGGGGGGCCTCATGGCGCGTGTGGTGATGGTTGGCGGTGGCGTCGTCGGGCTGTGCGGCGCCCTCCTGCTCGGCAAGGACGGTCACGAGGTGGTCGTGCTCGAGCGCGACGGTGCGTCGCCTCCTGATCCGGAGGCTGCGTGGGGCGAGTGGGAGCGCCGGGGCGTGAACCAGTTCCGCATGCTCCACCTCTTCGCGGCTCGGTTCGCGAACCTGATGAAGGAGAACGCGCCGGAGGTGATCGACGCGCTCGTCGCCGCGGGCGCGCTGTGCGTGAACCCGCTCCGCGATGCGCCAGCGGAGATCACCGGCGGCTTCCGCGAGGCCGATGCTCGCTTCGACGCGGTCACCGCGCGTCGACCCGTGGCTGAGGCCACGATCGCGGCGATCGTCGCGGCCAACCCGAACATCGCGATCCGGCGCGGCGAGGTTGCCGCAGGGCTGCTCACCGGTGAGCCCACCACTCCGGGTGTTCCGCACGTCATCGGCGTGCGCACCGAGGCGGGCGAGGACCTCCTCGCCGATGTCGTCGTCGACTGCGGAGGGCGGCGTTCCATGCTGCCGAGCCACCTCGAGGCGATCGACGCCCGCGCGCCGATCGAGGAGAAGGAGGACTGCGGCTTCATCTACTACGGGAGGCACTTCCGTTCGGCGGACGGATCGACGCCGCCGATGCTCGGAGGGGCGCTCACCCCGTACGAGTCGGTGTCCATCCTCACCCTCCCTGCCGACAACGGCACGTGGGGCGTCGGGCTCGTCACGAGTGCCAAGGACGCCGCGCTCCGAAAGCTGTCCGACGCGGACGTGTGGGCGCGGGTCGTGGGGAGCTACCCGCTCGCTGCCCACTGGCTCGACGGTGAGCCCATCGACGACGGTGTGGCCGTGATGGCCAAGATCGAGGACCGGCATCGCACCTTCGTGATCGACGACCAACCGGTCGCCACCGGGGTGCTCGCCCTCGCCGACTCCTGGGCGGCCACCAACCCGTCGGTCGGCCGGGGCATCTCCATCGGCGCGATCCATGCGGTCGCGCTGCGTGACCTGCTCCACGACAAGCCGAGCGACCCCGTCGAGACCGCCCGCCGCTGGCACGCCCTGACCATGGAGCGAGTGGAGCCGTGGTACCGCGGCACGCTCGCCTTCGACCGCGGCCGCCTCGACGAGATCCACGCGGTCCTCGAGGACCGGCCGTTCGAGCCCGAACCCGAGTACGAGATGACGATGGCGCTGCAGTGCGCGGCCATGAAGGATCCGGAGATGCTCCGGGAGTTCGTGGGCATCGCGAGCGTCGTGAGGGCGCCGGCGGAGGTCATGGCCGACGCCGCGGTGGTCGACCGAGCCTTCGAGCTGGGCACGGGATGGCGCGACGAGCCGATGCCTGGGCCGGGTCGGGAGGAGCTGCTGTCCGTGGTCGCCGCAGCGGTGGGCCGATGAAGGTCGACTCCAACGGCGTGACGCTCGACGTCGAGGTGCACGGCGAAGGCCGTCCCGTCCTCCTGGTGCACGGGTTCCCCGACACGAAGCGCCTGTGGTCGAAGCAGGTGCCGGCGCTCGTCGACGCCGGGTTCCAGGTGATCACGTACGACCAGCGCGGCTACGGCGCGAGCGACAAGCCCCCGGCGGTGGACGACTACGCGATCCCGTTCCTCGCCTTGGATGCGACCGCG
The DNA here is from genome assembly GCA_052390255.1 of Microthrixaceae bacterium. Taxonomy (GTDB): domain Bacteria; phylum Actinomycetota; class Acidimicrobiia; order Acidimicrobiales; family VFJN01; genus VFJN01. Next base: position 19,342 of record JBQTHC010000091.1, on the reverse strand, counting down.
GTCCTCGACCACCTCGGCCTCGAACGCGCCCACCTCGTCGGCCACGACTGGGGTGCGGCGGTGGTCTGGGCGACCGCCGCGCTCGCGCCCGATCGGGTCGACCACCTCGTGGCGATGTCGGTCGGGCATCCAAGTGCGTTCGCGCAGATGAACATGTCCCAGCGCGAGAAGTCCTGGTACATGCTGCTGTTCCAGTTCGCGCCGCAAGCCGAGCAGTGGCTCACGGCCGACGGTGGCGCCAACTTCCGGGAGTGGTGCCACCACCCGGACTTCGACGCCGTGTTCGCGGAGCTGCAGGCCGACCAGTCGTTGACGCCCGGGCTCAACTACTACCGGGCCAACGTCACTCCCGATGCGCTCGTGGGGCCGCCCCTGGAGCTGCCCCCGATCCAGTCCCCCACCATGGGGATCTGGAGCTCGGGCGACTTCGCGCTGACCGAGACCCAGATGACCTCCTCGTCGGCCTTCTGCAGCAACGGCTGGCGCTACGAGCGCATCGATGGTCCCGACCACTGGGTGCAGTGGGAGGCGCCAGAGCAGGTGAACCGCCTCCTGGTCGACTTCCTGCCGAACGGCTGAGCGCGCCGAAGGTCCTCTACACCCCCGCGGCGCGACCGCCTTCGAGCCAGGCGCGCAATCCAGGATCGAGGTGCGCTGCGGCCTCGTCGTACATGGCGAGGTCGGCATCCGTGAGGACCTCGCGCCACCGACCGTTCGTGCCCTTGAAGAGGAACCGTTCGGTGCCTCCCTCGAAGATCAGCGCCACTGGATCGCTCCCGGCGGCGTCCGCCTTGGCCTCCGCACGCATCGCGTCGAGCTGAACCGCCGCGACGATCGCCGGCCAGCGGTGCTCCTCCACCTCGATCTCGCAGAAGGCGGCCAGACGGCGGATCTCCCCTTCGGTGTCGCCGAGCATGTCGCCGAAGTGCATGAGGTGGACGTTGTCGAGGTCGCGCCACTGCCACCACGTGGAGAGGTGGTGGTGATGCGACCAGAACGGCCAGCCATCGGGCTCCCAGTCGAACCACCCCTCGGAGATCCAACGAGGCCAGAGGTCACGGGGTTGTGCTGGGCACCGCGGGAACTCTGCGCCGGGGCGATCTGGATCGTTGAAGAGCGACAGCGCGAGCTCGGTGTACGCGCTGTAGTGGTTCCACAGCGACATGAACACGTCGCGCGTGTCGCGTCCTACCACGACGTACTTCGCCTCGGGGAAGAACCGCAGGCCGTCTGCCGCGAGGTGGCTCTTCACGAAGCGCCGGTGCGTCTGAGCCTCGAGCGCCTCGGTGACCACCTCGATCGGGCCTTGGAAGCGCGCGTCGATCCACGGCGACAGCTCCAGCAGGTTCCGCGGGCCGTCATCACCGTGAAGCAGCGCCGCGAGGATGCGCTGCGTCCAGGTGGTGCCCGCCTTGTACGCGGTGGTGACCACGATGTCGCCCTCGCGCACGCGGAAGTGGTCCCAGCGAGTGCTGTCGAGGTGGTGGTTGCGGTACTCGCGCGTGCGCTCCGGTCCTGCGGCGATCATCGCGGCAGCGTAGGGCGCGGACAGAACGGGGGGCCGAGGATCCGACAACTCTGGTGGGCCGTAAGGGACTCGAACCCCTGACCCCCTGCGCGTCATGCAGGTGCTCTAGCCAACTGAGCTAACGGCCCCGTGAGGTGGAGACCCTAGCAGCGAGGGCTCGCTGGCCAGAAGACGCACTCAGGCGTCGGGGCGCCAGGAGTCGACGTAGCCCTCGACGTCGATCGCGGCCGCTGCGTCGGTGGGCACGAGTGCCTCGTGCGCGTCGATCATCACCGCCACCTCGTCGGCGACGCGCCGTCCAGCGGCGGGATCCGCGGCAGCCGCAGCGTCCCGGGCTCGAGCGCCCGGCTGCGGGCCGTGGTGGAGACCGTAGGGGTGCCACGTGAACATCCCGGGGGCGATCCCCGCGCGCGAGAAGAACTCGCCGCGGTGGTAGAAGATCACCTCGTCGTAGTCGACGTTGCGGTGGAAGAAGGGCAGGCGCAGCGCGTCGGGGTCCTCTTCGAGCGGGCGCGGCGCGAACGTGCACACGACGAAGCCGTCGGCCACGAAGGTGGTGTGCGCAGACGGCGGCAGGTGGTAGCGGGCGGACGTGACCGGTCGGATGTCCTCCACGTTGAGCCGCATCGGTGCGACGTCGCCCTTCCAACCCACCACGTCGCACGGGTGGAAGGGATAGGTCACCCGCGTGTCGGCCCCACCGCGCCTCACGACCACGGTGAACTCGCCGGGCTCGTCCACTGCCTCTGCGTCGGGGACCTCGATCGCCGCGGGGTCGAAGAGCGCGTGCCGACCGAGCAGGCCCCGCTCGGGAAGGCGGAACCGACCGCCGCGCGCCTCGACCACCAGTAGCTCGGTGTCCGTGGTGGGCTCGACTCGATAGGTGGTGCCACGCGGCAGGATCAGGTAGTCGCCGATTTGGTAGCGCAGCGGTCCGTACTCGGTTCGCAGCACGCCGGCGCCAGCGTGCACGAAGAAGAGCTGGTCACCGTCGGCGTCGCGCAGGAACTCGGAGCGACCCGCCATCGCGACGCTGTGCCAGCCGATCGACGTGTCGCTGTTCGCGAGCAGGGGCGTGGGCCACAGGTCGTCGTGTCCTTCGAGGCGGGCCGTGTCGTAGGCGCGATGCGCCGCAGGACCGTGCACATCGAGCCAGTCCGTCGGCGCGTGGAGCCGGTAGAGGTGGCTGGCCGGACCGTAGAACCCGGCGCGGCCGTGCTCCTCCTCCACCGTTCCGGCGGGGAGCGCCACGTGTGCCTGACGGCTCGTCGTCCCCCGAACCCACTGCGGCACCCCGTCCATGGCTCCCCTTCGCTCGCGGTGGCTACAGGTTGCCGCGCCGCGCTTGCGCGCGCTCGATCGACTCGAACAGCGCCTTGAAGTTGCCCTCACCGAACCCGGTGGCCCCTGCGCGCTGGATGATCTCGAAGAACACGGTGGGGCGGTCGGTCAACGTCTCGGTGAAGATCTGGAGCAGGTGCCCCTCGTGGTCACGATCGACGAGGATCCCGAGCGAGGCGAGCAGCTCCCACGGGAGGTCGATCCCTGCTAGCCGGCGGCGCGCGTCGAGGTAGTACTCCTCCGGGACGTCCATGAAGCGCACACCCCGCGTGCGCAGCGCCTGCACGGCACTGACGATGTCGCCCGTGTGCAGCGCGATGTGCTGCACACCAGGTGATCCGTAGAAGTCGAGGAACTCCTCGATCTGGCTCTTTCGCAGCCCCTCGGCCGGCTCGTTGATCGGCAGTACGACGCTGTCGTGGTTCCAGACCACGGTCGACATCAGTGCCGAGTGCTCGGTGGAGATCTGGTCGTCGCTGAAGTGGGTGAGCTGCTCGAAGCCGAGCACGTCCTCGTAGTAGGTCACCCACTCCTCGAGGTGGCCGCGCTCCACGTTCGCCACCACGTGGTCGAGGTGCGTGATGCCCACCGGTGGGCCTTCGGGCCGCACCAGATCGGTCGCACGGAACTGCGGGGCAAAGGGACCTGAGTAGTCCGAGCGGTCGAGGAAGGTGTGCACGGTGTCGCCGTAGGCGTGGATCGCGGCGTGGCGGATCACGCCCGAGGCGTCGACGTCGAGGCTCGGGGCACGCGCGGACCGCGCGCCGCGCGCAACCGCTGCGTCGTGCGTCTCGGCCGGATCGTCGACGAGGAAGCAGATGTCGCGGATCCCGTCCCCGTGCTCGCGGACGTGCGCGGCGATCGGGCTCTCCGCGCTGAGCGCGCCCGACACCATGAATCGCACATCGCCCTGCTGCAGCAGATAGCTCACGCGGTCACGCCGGCCGGTCTCCGGACCCGCGTCAGCGACGACGTCGAACCCGAAGGCTGATTCCAAGAACCCGGTGAAGGCCCGCGCGTTGCCCACCCACCACTCGAGATGGTCGATTCCACGCAGCCGCGGTACGCCTCCGCGAACCGCGTCCCGATGGGTGAGCGTGGTCATCGCTCGACGCCTGCGAGGTGGTCGGACCAGAGCCCGTCCCAGAACGCGCGCACACCATCGAGCATGCGGGCAGCGCCTGCGAGGAAGCGGGCCTCGTCGAACCAGGGCTGGAGGTACGCATCGGCAAGCTCGTCTGAGGTGTGGGCAGCGTGCTGGTCTTCGACCTTGTCGTGCCAGGTCCAGAACGCGAGCGGCAGCTCGGGGCACTCGCGCGTGCGGAACGCCTCCAGTCCGGCGATCAGCTCCTTCCAGAACCCTGCCGCCGCCCAGTGCTCCACCGCGTAGCTCGCGCCCTCGGCTGTCGGTGCGTCGTCGGAGCCGTAGACGTCGAGCAGCTCGTCGCAGAAGAAGAGCGTGGACGCGGTGCCGTGCCGCCGCTTGCCGAGATCCGCGAACGTGAGTCCGAGCGGACGGGCGAAGCGCAACAGCCACTCGAAGTGGGCCGCGCCGAAGCGGAAGCGACCGCCGTCGACGGTGCCAGCGGTGGCCACCAGCTCTGGGTCCGTGTCAGCGGTCGGTGCCGGCGGTCGCCCAGCAGCGTTGAACACCACGCCGAGCTCGTTGAGGAGGATCTCCTTGCCGGTCCGGTACGTGTCGAGGTCGGCCGCGTTGATCACCTTGCGGAGCTGCGCCTCCACGAAGAGGTGGCTGAAGACGGAGAACTGCACGGTCAGGTGGCGCACCTCGCCGAGCGTGGCGGTTCCCTCGGCGAACCATGCCGTGTACCGGTTCGACGTGACCACGGGGTGGTGGGCCACCAGGTCGTCGGCTCCTGCTCGGAAGGCGTCGAGGCCGACCGCCGTCGTGAGCGCCATGCTGAACCCCCTGCAGACTGAGCGTGTCGCGCTCGTCAGCACAGAACATCTGCGAGGGATGGTCAAGCACTTCGCCACTGACTGATCAATCCGTGCAGCCAAAGGGAGAATTTGATAGGCATTCTGTCCATGTTGCCCAGTGGGATCGATGCCCTCGACGCCCGCCTGATCCAGGCGATGTGCGAGACCCCGCGCGCCGGCGTCATGGAGCTCGCCCGCCAGCTCGGCGTCGCGCGCGGCACCGTGCAGGCCCGCCTCGACAAGCTCCAGCAGCGCGGGGTCATCAGCGGCTTCGACCCCGACCTCGACCTGCGTGCCATGGGCTACGAGGTGCTCGCCTTCGTGACGCTCGAGATCGCGCAGGGCCGCCTCGACGACGTGATCGAGCACCTGCAGAGCATCCCCGAGGTCCTCGAGGCGCACGCAACCACGGGACCCGGTGACCTGCACTGCCGTGTGGTCGCACGAACCAATGCGCCCCTGCAGTTCGTCCTCGGCCGCGTCCTGGAGGTGCCGGGGATCGTTCGGACCACGACACAGATCGCGCTCAGCGAGCAGGTGCGCCATCGCGTGCTCCCCCTCGTCGCCCGGGTGATCGTCGAGGCCGGACCAGCGCCACCGACCGCGGTGCGTCGCGCTCGGCGCTGACCTCGGGCCCGAGAACCGTCTGGGGTCCCGGCGGGCGGCGGCCGTATCGTCGCCGCCATGGTCGATGTCCAGTCCATCCCTGCAGCCGACAGCAACGCCGTCGCACCCTCGTCCGTCCCGCCGCTGCGCCAGCTGTGGCGGCACGCTCGCCGCCACCGCGGCAGGGTCGTCTTCGCTTCCGTCTTCTCCGTCCTGAACAAGATCTGCGACGTCGCGCCCGAGATCCTGATCGGTGCCGCCGTCGACGTGGTGGTGAAGCGGGAGGGACAGTCGTTCGTCGGGCGACTCTTCGGCATCGAGGACCGGTATGGCCAGCTCACCGCGCTCGCGGTCGTGACCGTGATCGTCTGGGTGCTGGAGTCGATCACCGACTACATCGCGGATGTCACCTGGCGGAACCTCGCGCAGGACATCGAGCACGACACGCGCATGGAGGCCTACGCGCACGTGCAGCACCTCGAGCTCGCCTACTTCGAGGACCGCTCGTCGGGCGGGATGATGGCCGTGCTCAACGACGACGTGAACCAGCTCGAGCGATTCCTGGACATGGGTGCGAACGAGCTGATCCTCACCGCTGCCAACGTGGTGCTCGTCGGCCTCACGTTCGCCCTGATCTCACCGCTGCTCGCGCTCCTCGCGTTCCTTCCCATTCCGATCATCATCATCGGTTCGCTGCGCTACCAGCGCTCGCTGGAGAAGCGCTACGACGCCGTCCGGTCTGCCGCGGGTCGGATCGCGGACACGCTCACCAACAACCTCGGCGGCATCGCGACGATCAAGGCCTTCACCGCCGAGGACCGCGAAGTGGAGCGGGTCGCGGTCGACAGCCGTGCCTACGCGCTCGCGAACGCCGACGCGATCCGCTATTCGAGCGCGTTCATCCCCCTCATCCGGATGGCGATCCTCGCGGGGTTCACCCTCACGCTCGTGGTGGGCGGTCGCGCGGCGATCCGCGGTGACCTCGACCTCGGCCTGTTCTCCGTCCTCGTGTACATGACGCAGCGTCTGCTCTGGCCGCTGACGAGGCTCGGCGAGACCTTCGACCTCTACCAGCGAGCGATGGCTTCCTGCCGGCGGATCTTCGGACTGCTCGACGTGCAGCCCACGATCCGCCCCGGGGGACGAGACCTGCCCGCGCCGGTCGCGGGCGCCGTGCGCTTCGAGGACGTGCACTTCGCCTACGGCGATGGGAGCGCCGGAGAGGTCCTGAAGGGCCTCACGCTCGACATCCCGGCAGGCGAGACCCACGCCATCGTCGGCGCGACGGGCGCCGGGAAGAGCACGATCGTCAAGCTGCTGCTTCGGCTCTACGAGCCGACGCGCGGGCGCATCACCGTCGATGGCGTCCCGACCGACGAGCTCACGTGGAAGTCGCTGCGCGGCATCATGGGCTTCGTCAGCCAAGACGTGTTCCTCTTCCAGGGGACCGTCCGTGAGAACATCACCTACGGCCGACCCGACGCCACCGACGACGACGTCGTCCGCGCCGCGGCCCTCGCCGAGGCGCACACGTTCATCCAGGCGCTGCCCGATGGCTACGACACGATCGTTGGCGAGCGCGGCCAGAAGCTGAGCGGCGGGCAGCGGCAGCGGCTCACGATCGCGCGCGCGATCCTGCGCAACCCTGCCGTCCTCGTGCTCGACGAGGCCACCTCGGCCGTCGACAACGAGACCGAGGCGGCGATCCAGCGATCGCTTGCTCGTGTCTCGGCCGACCGGACCACGATCGTGATCGCGCATCGCCTGTCCACGGTTCGCCACGCCCATCGCATCCACGTGCTCGAGGCCGGCGAGGTGATCGAGGCGGGCACGCACGAAGAGCTCGTCGATGGCGGCGGCCTCTACGCGGCCCTCTGGCGCGTGCAGACCGGCGAGGTCGCGCAACGTCTGTGAACCCTCACGCTCGCATAGCGGACGTGGCGGTTCACAGACCTTGGTTGCTGTCAGTCGGGTGCGAACCCCTGGCGCAGCGTGTTCTCCGTGCTCACCCGCGGGTCGAGGAACTGCAGCAGGTAGTCAGGGCCACCCGCCTTGGAGCCCAGCCCGCTCATCCCGTACCCGCCGAACGGCTGGCGGCCGACGACCGCACCCGTGATGTGGCGGTTGAGGTAGACGTTGCCGGCGCGCAGCTCCTCAGCAGCACGACGCAGATGCGAGGGCGACCGGGAGAACAGCCCGGCCGTGAGCGCATACGGCGTGGCGTTCGCGAGCTCGATCGCATGATCGAAGCTCTCGGCGCGCAGCACCGCGAGCACCGGGCCGAAGATCTCCTCGGTGGCGAGGGGCACCGACGGGTCCTCGACGGCGACGACCGTCGGTCCCACGAACCACCCCGACGTGGGCACGTCGGCTCGCTGGAGGAGCACGGTCCCCTGTTGGGGCGCACGCTCCACGAAGCCGCGCACACGGTCGTGCGCGTCGGCGTCGATGAGCGGACCGACCTGCACACCCGGCTGCGCTGGGTGTCCGACGAGCAGCTCGCCGGCACAGCCGACGAGTCGCTCGACCACGCGCTCGTAGACGGCGTCGAGCACGATCATCCGCGAGGCGGCCGAGCACTTCTGGCCGGCGTACCCGAAGGCGGAGTACGCCACCGCCGGCACTGCCTGATCGGGGTCCGCGTCGGCGTCGATGATGATCGCGTTCTTGCCGCCGAGCTCGCAGACCACCTTCTTGAGGTGGCGCTGACCAGCCGAGGGCGTGGCCGCCACGCGGTTGATCTCCACGCCGACGGGCTTCGAGCCGGTGAACGCGATCACCGCCACGTCGGGATGCGCCACCAGGTGCGCGCCGACCTCCTCCCCGACGCCGGGCAGGAGCTGGAACACCGCGGGCGGTGCACCGGCCGCCGCGAGCGCCTGCGCAAGGCGCCAGGCCACCGCGGGGGTCTGCTCGGCCGGCTTCAAGATGACCGGGTTGCCGGCCGCGATCGCGGCCACGCTCATGCCGCAGGGGATCGCGAGCGGGAAGTTCCACGGTGCGATCACCGCGGTGACGCCCTTGCCCTGGTACGTGAGGCGGTTGGCCTCGCCGGGTGGCGACTGCACGAGCGCAGCCGAGTGCTCGGCGAGCCGGATGACCTCGCGCCCGTAGTACTCGCAGAAGTCGATCGCCTCGCACACGTCGGCGTCGGCCTGATCCCACGGCTTGCCCGCCTCGAAGCACTCGAGTGCGGCGATCGAGTCGCGTCGCTCCCGCATCCACGCGGCGGCACGGAACAGCAGGTCGGCGCGCTCACGCGGCGCCGTGGCGCGCCAGGACGGAGCGATCCGGGTTGCGGCCGCCACCGCCGCATCTGCGTCGGCCCGAGTGCAGGACGCGCTGGTCGCCACGATCGTGTCGACCTGCGCGGGATCGACCGAGACGATCGTCGCTGTCGTCCGCACGAGCTCGCCGTCGATCACGGCAGGCACCTCGATCCCCTCCCAGCGCGCACCTGCGGACGGTCCCTCGCCTGAGGGGACCACGCGCTGGGTCCGGACAGCGTCGACCGCCACGCTGAACTCGGCGCGCGCGACCGCGCGGCGCCACTCGCGGAGGGGCTCCGGCTCGTAGGGGCCGGGGAGCGCGGGGTCCGTCGGCGCGACGTAGGGCGGTTCGCTCGGAGCGGGAAGCACGCCCACGTCGGGCGGCGCCACCAGCCGGTCGAGCGACTGCCCCTCCGCAAAGCGGTGGCGGACGAAGCTCTCGTTGCTGGTGTTCTCGAGGAGTCGACGCACGAGGTAGGCCATTCCGGGTACGAGCTCGCCGACCGGGCCGTACACGCGCAGGCGCAGCCCGAGGCGCTTGATCGCCGCGTGCACCGGCTCTGCCATGCCGTACAGGAGCTGCACCTCGTAGCCGTGATCGGGGATCCCGAGGTGGCGAGCGTGGCTCACCGCATGGGCGAGTGAGCGGAGGTTGTGGGACCCGAACGCGGCACGCACCTCGCCGTGGTGCTCGTGGAGGAGACGCGTGCAACGCTCGTAGCTGGCATCGGTCTCCGCCTTGTGCTCGAACACGGGCGGCTCCCAGCCAGCAGCGCGCGCGTGCACCGTCTCCGCGTCCCAGTACGCCCCCTTCACGAGTCGAACGGTGATGGGGTTCGCCCGACTCCCCGACCAGGCGATCAGATCGGCGAGGTCATCGTGGGCGTCGCGCAGGAATGCCTGGATCACGACCCCCGCGTGCGCGTCGGCGAACTCGTCCTCGCCGAGCAGCTCACGGAACAGGGTGAGCGTGAGGTCCTTGGCGTCGTAGTGCTCCATGTCGAAGTGGAGGTGCGCCCCTCGCTGAAGCGCTCGCCGCAAGATGGGACGGATGCGAGCCTTGGCGGACTCGATGCCCTCCGAGCGGCTGAGTGGCTCGTAGTGCGTGGCGCGGGCGGTCGGCTTGATGCTGACGTTGACGCGCGGTAGCGGTCCGAGGTCGTCGCGCTCGAGGTGGTCGTCGGGTGCCCAGCTGGGTGCGTCGTCACAGAGCGCGTCGAGCAGCTCGAGGACGCGGGCCGCGTAGCGGTCGGCCTCCTGCGCCACGACCGTCTTCTCACCGAGGAGGTCGACCGTGGCCGCGCTCCCCGCCCGCCAGAGGCCGTGCAGCTCCGCTACTGCCTCGGCGGGTGTCTCGCCCACGATGAACTGGTGCGCCATCCGCGCGATGTTCTTGCGCGCGACCCGGGCCTCGATCGCCGCGCCGAACGGCACCTTGTCGGCGAGATCGACGCCGAGGTCGAGTGCCTTGGGCACCTCCACGCCGTCGAAGTACTCGGAAAGGTGCCGCGAGATGTCCTCGTTGCCGTCGAGGGCCGGGAACACGTCGACGAAGCGGAGCAGCTGCGTCTTGAAGGCCGGGCGTGACATCGCCCAGTCCATCATCCGGTCGCTCCACCAGGACATCCGGAACACGCGCGACCGCTCACCCTCGCCGAGCTCGGCGATGCGGCGCGCCAACTCCTGGGTATCTCGTTCGACGGCGGCCAGGTCCATCAGCGGGCGACCGTATCCGTCGGATCACCGGGCGGGGGGTGGGCCTTGGACCCACTCCCCGCCCGTGCGCAACGTGCTACTTGACGGCGTCCTTGAAGGACTTGCCGACCTTGACCTTCGGGACTCTGGCGGCGGCGATCTGGATCTCCGCCCCCGTCGCCGGGTTGCGGCCGGTGCGAGCGGCGCGGTCGGCTCGCTCGAAGCTCAAGAAGCCGGGGATCTGGACCTTGCCACCTCCCGCCACGGTGCTGGTGATCACATCTTCGATCGCGCCGAGCACCGCACCGACAGTCGCGTTGGACTGTCCGGTCTTGTCGGCGACGGCGCTCACGAGCTCGGCCTTGTTCATCGGGGCCCTCCTCAAGGGTCAGATCAGGCGTAGATCACCGTAAACGCAGGCGTTGGCGCCGTGGTGGATGGTCCCGATGTCGAGGTGACCGCGGTCAGTGGCTGCCGTGCGCTTGATCGCAGAGGCGCGTCTCGCCCTTGGCGATCGTTCCGCCGGCTACGCCCTCGAGCGCTGCGAAGGGCCCGCAGGGGTGGGGCTCGATCCACACGTGGATCATCGGCGTCTCGGCGCCCTTGGTGAGCCCAGGCGCACACTTGCCCTCTGCGTCGGTGAGGCCAGCCACCTGCGCGCCGTTGAAGCACAAGTTGTCGTGGACGTGCCACTGCGTGAGCTTGCCCCCGACATCGGGCACGTCGGCGAGCGTGTCGCCAGGGTTCATCATGAACATCGCCGCCGCGAGGCGCTTGGTGGGGCCGGACGTGTCATAGACGAGCGACTCGGGGTAGTCCGGGTCGAGGATCTTGTCGTCGTTCATGTTCGCCAGGTTGAGGTAGTGCTCGTGTCCGAGGAAGCCATCGCCGATCGACACGAAGCCCATCGCCTCTGCAGTCACCGGGTCGGCGAACTTCGGGAGTCGAAGGATCGTGATCGCGAGCAGGTTCTCGGCGCGCGCCTGCTGCTGCGGCGTCACGCCTGGCACGCCGCTGAGGTCGATCGGGAGCGTCGGGTCGTAGGCCTTCGGCGGGACCGCCGAGGCGGGTTCCGTGCGCGCCGCCGGACTCGCGTCCGAGGCTGCATGCGTGTCGTGAGCGCTCGCTCCATGCGCGTGAGTCCCGGCGGTCAGCATCCCGGGGATGGCGAGCGCCGCCACCACCACCGCGGTCCCCCCGGTGAGCAGCGGGTGGCCCGCGATGCGACCTTCGCCGAGGCGCAACAGCGCAGCCGTGGCCGCGAGCACGATCACGACCGCAAGCGCGGCCGCGACACCGTCAGCGGTCTGGAGTCGCTCCTTCGTGTCGAGGCCGTCGATGAACCAGATGCCGTCCACCTTGGCCAGCACGAAGCCACCGAGCAGCAGCAGGTTGACGAGTCCACCCAACGCGAGCAGGACGCGACTCGAGCGGGCAAGCACGAGCGCGCCGAAGCCGAGCTGGATCGCTGCCACGATCGTGAAGGCGACCATGGCCTGACGGTGCTCGCTGTGCGTGCCGATCGCTGCAGCGTGCACGGCGCCCGCCGCCAACGACGCGCCGCCGACCACGGCTCGCCACCCGAGCGCGCCGACCGCGGCGATCGGCTGCGCTGGATGGAACTCACGATCAACGGCGACGGCCACGATGTCCCCCCGGGGAGTGCTGCGGTGTCCCGCGAGCATACGGGCAGGGTCGTGGCGGCTGGGGTTCGGGAGCAATTCGGGCGCGGCGCCTCGCTCAGTGCGCCGGACGAGCGGCGATGAGCACGTCTCGCGTGATCGCCCGATCGACGCGATGCGCGAACGCGTCGGGATCCGATCCGTGCGCCACGCGGAACCCCGACCGCACCACGAGCTCGACCAGGGCGTCGCGACCGAGGGTCTTGCGGTTCCAGCCGAGCGCCATGGCCGCACCGGGGCGCATCAGGTCGAACCACACCGGCAGCGCGTCGCGGAGCAGCGACGCGGGACCACGCTCCAGTCGCTGTCCGCCCGGCTGGGAGCCGTGCTGCACGCCATAGGGCAGGTCGCACACGAGGACATCGGCGCACCGAGCCTTGAGGTGAGACCTCGCGTTGAGCGTGTCGTCGTGGATGATGTCGACCGCATGGTGCGTGCTGCGGTCCCGGTCGCGACCGTAGGAGACCGTCACGCGATGGGCCGGCGTCTCCCGGCCCCGCCGAAGCCGCGCCTGTTCGAGGTGGTGCTTCAGGCGCTTGTCCTTCAACCACGTCAGGAGGAACTGGGCGTACGCCTCGACGTCGCGCTGGTCGACCTCGATCCCAGTGGCGTCCATCCCGTACACCACGGCTCGGTTCAACGACGTGCCCCGACCGCAGGCCGGGTCGACCAGGTGGATGCGCTCTCCGTCGAGGAGTCGCGACATCGCCGTGCCGCTCGATGCCAACGCCACGTTGACGAGGAGGTGCGTGAACGCCTCGTTCGTCTTCCCTGGGTAGCGCTGGATCGTCACGATGTCCTCGTCGACCGCCGCGAGCGGTGTGACGGCGCAGGGGCGCAGCAGGTCGCCCTCGACCGCGTACGTCGCGTGCAGGGAGGAGAGGTTGCTGAGCACGCGCAGCTGTGCGTCGCCGAGTGGATCCGCCGTGTCGAAGCGCAGGTAGTCGACGCCACCGAGCGTCGCTCGTCGAAGGTCCGTGGTCACCGCGCCGAGCTGCGTGCGGTCCACCACCGCGAGCTCGGCACTGGCGAGGCCGAACGCCGCCGCGCCGTAGACGCGGTTGGCGCTGGCGCGCAGCAGCAGCGCGTACGTCGGCACGGCGGTGGTTGCGGCTTGCTCGGGGCTAGGTGCTTCGCGTCGCGGCCAGACGACGCAGGGGCGGAAGGGTCTTGGGCGGCTGCTGGCGTGGCGGCAGCGCGGCGAGGAGCTCTTCGCTCGCGAGCGTGATGCGGCGCACCGCTCGCTCGAATGCCGCCTCGGTGCGATCCGAGGTCTTCTGGACACCGCTGATCTTGCGTACGAACTGGCGTGCTGCCGCCTCGATCTCCTCGTCGGTCGCCTCAGGGTCGAGTCCGCGCAGTGTGGTGATGTTCCGGCACATGCCCTGCAGCGTAGGGGGACGTCAGCGCGGGCGACCGAGGAACTGCCGCGCGCCAGTGTCGAGCACCCAGTCGTGGCCGTAGCGCGCGACCGGTGCGGCGACTCGTGCGAGGGCGCGCAGCAAGCCGTTGCCCGGCTCGAGGCTCGACACGAGCCGCACCTCGGAGCCCTCCTCGGCCGACGTGATCGACAAGCGCGCCTCACCGACGACATCGCCCGCGAGCGATGCGCGCACCGAGCTCGGCGGTCGCACCTCATCGAGGCTCACCTCGAAGCGCACCGCGTACGGCAGCGGCGGCCGCACGGTGCAGCGCCACACGTCGTCCTCGACGAGTCGCGTGCCCTCGAAGTGCCGCAGCCACGGCCACCACGTGCGGAAGTCGTCGAGCTTCGAGACCTCGTCCCACACCGCCCACGGCGACATGGGGAGGTGGTAGCTCCGGTCGGACTCGAACCGCACGACCCCGAGCCTTCCACGGGAGGTCCCAGCAGGGCGGGCTGCGGGACCGGCCGTGCAGCAGCGCCTGCCAAGGCGTGCCACCATCCCCCCATGACGATCCCCCCTTCCGAGGTCGGCATGTCGAGCGAGCGGCTCGCGCACGTCGACGCCACCATGCACGCCTACGTGGACAAGGGGAAGCTCCCCGGGGTCCAGACGCTGATCAGCCGTCGCGGCCAGCTCGTGCACCACGACTGCTACGGCTTCGCCGACGTCGAAGCCGAGAACCCGGTGACCCCCGAGACGATCTACCGGATCTACTCGATGACCAAGCCGATCACGAGCGTCGGCCTGATGATGCTCTACGAGCAGGGGACGTTCCTTCTCGAGAACCCGATCAGCCGGTGGCTCCCGGAGTTCGCCGACCCGCAGGTCTGGGACGGCGGCACCGCGGAGGCGCCCAAGGTTCGCCCCGCAGCACGGGAGATCACGGTCCACGACGTGCTCACGCACATGTCGGGGCTCACCTACGGGTTCCACTTCCGGCACCCGCTCGACGAGCTCTACCGCAACAACGCGCTCGGCGACCTCAGCCTCCCGAGCTACGACCTTGCGGAGGGGATCGAACGGCTCGCCTCCCTCCCGCTCCTCTTCGACCCGGGGACGCGCTGGAACTACTCCATGTCCACCGACGTGTGCGGCCGCCTCATCGAGGTGATGAGCGGTGAGCCGCTCAACGAGTTCTTCGAGGCAAACGTGCTGGGCCCGCTCGGCATGCGCGACACCGGCTTCGCGGCGCCCGAACCCGACCTCGCCCGCTGCGCTGCCCTCTACACCAAGCGCGTCAAGGGTGGCCTTCATCGGATGGCCGGCCCGGAATCGATGGTGCGACCTCCCAAGTACCTCGATGGCGGCGGCGGTCTCGTTGGGACTGGGCCGGACTACCTCCGCTTCTGCCACATGCTCCTCAACGGTGGCGAGCTCGACGGCGTGCGGCTCCTCAGCCCGCGCACGATCGCGTACATGGCCCGCAACCACCTGCCGAACGGCCAGCTGATCAACGACATCGGCGAGTCGAGGTTCTCGGAGGCGGCGATGGCCGGAACCGGGTTCGGTCTCGGCTTCGCCGTGATCGAAGACGCGGCCGCCCTCCAGAACCTCGCGAGCGAAGGTGAGTTCTCGTGGGGCGGCGCCGCGAGCACCGCGTTCTGGGTCGACCCCGTCGAGGAGATCTGCGTCGTGTTCATGACGCAGCTCTTGCCGAGCGACACGTACCCGATGCGGCGCCAGCTGCGCGCCACGGTGCTGCAGTCGGTCATCGACTGACGCGGCGCGCCGACCACCACGCCCAGCCCCCGGCCGCCAGCCAGATCGACGCGACAGCGATCGCCACACCGACGCCGTAGCTGCGCGGAAGCAGCGAGGGGTTGTCGGGACGTCGTCCCACCCCCGACACGAACGGCCGCGACACGACGAGCACCACGGCCGACGCTGCGAGCGCCCAGCGGAGCGCGGGCCAGACGCTCGGTGGCGCCGCGCGTCGCGCCGCGACGGCGACCGCGACGACGAGCGGCAGGATCACCGCGTCATGCACGATCGCGCTCCCGACGATCCAGCGCGCGAGCTCGGCGGGGTGGGTCCTGGCGCTGTCCTCCAGGAGCCCTCGGACACCCCAGCCGATCACCGGGGTTCCGATCGCGAGTCCGATCCAGAGACCGGGGCGGTCCGTCTCGCCGAGGCGCGGCCGCCTCACCGGACGACCAGCTCTTCGACCCACTTCGTCTGCGCCACGCCAGGACGATTGGGGCCGATCAATCGGACGGGGAACCCGTGGTCGAGATGCAACGGCTGGCCGTCGAGCTCGAGCGCCAGGAGCGTGTCGCGGTCTCGCGCGTGCAGGTGGTTGAGCTCGGAGACGCCGTAAAGGCCGCCCCGCTGCATCGATCGGACGGTGACGAGCGCGCCGTCGGCTGCTCCGGCCATCTCCAGGAGATCGCGTACGGGCACCCCACGCCAGCGCGCCGACGCCGACCAGCCCTCGACGCACGCGATCGGGAGCTCGGCGTCCCGCTGCGGGAGCGCTTGCAGGTCGGCGAGCGAGAGCCGCAGGGGCGTGGAGACGGCACCGGTGACCGCGAGACGCCATCCTGGGTCGACTGCCCGGTCGAGCACCCGCGCGGCTCGCGCCGTCTTGTTCACCGGAACGCCCTGGGGCCCGGTGCCTGCACGACGTTGCGCGAGGAACGACACGGGCGACAACCAGGAGACGGTGCCGCCCGCGGTGCCGAGGGCGAGCACTCCGCTGGTGGCCGTGACGCCGAGGAGGAACGAGCGGCGATCGCGGAGCTCGTCGGGCGGAGGTCGCTCACCCGGAAGTGCAGCGCGAGCTGTCGCCCAGGTTGCGCCGACGTGCACGATCAGCGCACCGACCAGGATCCAAGCCGCCCAGAGGTGTGCTGCGGGGAAGAAGAAGGTCCACGGGTACCAGCGCGCGACGTTCGCGATCCCCGACACGAGCAGGAACACGGCCGAACCCACGAGCGCGAGGAGCGCGAGACGCTCGAGCGCGTGACCCACCGACCGTGCCGGCGGCCACTCGAAGAGCTTCGGTGCCACCACCCACAGCTTGGCGAGGAGCAGCGGCACGGTCGCGAAGCCCGTCACCACGTGCAGCCCTTGCGTGATCCTGTACAGACCGGCCGGGCGCGGCGGCAGCGTCAGCCACGACGGCTCCGTCTGGAGCACATGTGAGTACGCCCCCGTGAGCGCGCAGATCGCGAACGTCACGCCGAGGGCGACGCCCAGGCGCGCCGCGACTCGGTCGTCGTGGAGCGGGCTCGTGAAGCGACGCTCGAGGGCGGTCGCCACCGACCGGGGGTGGAGGCTCACGGGCGCGCCGCCTCACCGAACCACCGGCAACCCGCAGCGTGCACCTCGGCGTCGCCGAACCCCGCCTCGCGTGCGAGGCGGGGCCAGTCGTCGACTCCGACCACAGCCCACCTGAACCAGGGCCCGGCGGCGTCGCGGGTCTCGACCCGGACCGTCATCGGAGCGGTTGCTGTTCCGGGCGGCGCGATCTCCGCGACGACGGTCCCACCCGGGCGCAGCAGGTCACGACAACGTCGCAGGAGCGTGACCGGGTCTCCGCCGATGCCGACGTTGCCGTCGAGAAGCAGCGCTGTCCCCCACCGTCCCTCGCCAGGGAGGTGTGCGAACACCGACCGCTGGAGGATCGGCGCGCCCCGCCGCGCGCCGTCGTGAGCGAGTGCAGGCGCTGGATCGATGCCCAGCGCGAGGCGTCCCGTCGACGCGAGCGCACGCACGATGCGACCCGGCCCACAGCCGATGTCCAGCACCGGATCCGCAACACGGCCGAGCAGGACGCGCTCGTGGTCATCAGGCTCAGCGCGCCAACGGTCGAGATCCAGGGCGATGGTCCCGCCATCGTTCGCGCGAAGCACCGCCGTCATGCCGTCATCGCCTCCTCCCGAAGCACCTCGCGGACCGCACGGGCGAAGGCGCCACCCGGCGCGAGCGCGGCCACCGCGAGCGCGTCCTCCCACCGGTCGACGTCGCGTCGGGTCTCGAGCAGGCGAGTCCGCAGGCCGAGCGAACGCAAGCGTCGGAGCTGGAGGATCCCGGTGTCACCTCGGCTCGTGGGAACGCCGGCGAAGACGTCGTCACGGGCGCGGGCGAGGCCAAGGGTCCACCAACCCCCATCGGCGGCGATGCCGAGCACGCCGTCGACGCCTGGCGCGTCGAGCGATCCCATCGCGCGGTCGAGGTCTGCCCCGCTGACCTGGGGCGTGTCCATGCCGATCTGGAGCGCGGGACCGGTCGCATTCCTCCATGCGGTCGCGAGTCGCTCCGCCAGGGTTCCGAGCCCTTGGTCGACGAGGACGACACCAGCCGGACACCAGAGCCCCGGGTGCCCGTCGAGCGCGACGACGACACGATCGGCGCCGCTGGCCAGCGCTGCCTCGAGCGTGTCGGCAAGCGAAGCTTCGGCCAGGGCAGCCGCCTGCGCGGGGTCACAGGGAGGTGTGAGCCGCGTCTTCACTCGACCAGGGATCGGCTCCTTCGCGAGCACCAGGAGATCCATGGCTGCGATGCTGCCCGGCGCAGGGGCGCTCAGTCCCGCATGCGGCCCGTTGTTCCGAACGCTGTAACCAGTTTCGCCCGTACCCTGCTCTCGTGATCGACGTGCCGGTGCGGGTCCTCGTGGTCGACGACGACGCGAACGTGTCCGAGGTGGTCGCGCGGTATCTGGAGCGCGAAGGCTTCGCGGTGGAGGTGGTCGGCGACGGTCGGGTGGCGGTGGAGCGAGCGCTCGCTGACCCGCCGGATCTCGTCGTCCTCGATCTGATGCTGCCCGGACTCGACGGACTCGAGGTGTGCAGGCGCCTTCGGGCACTCGCCCCTGTGCCGGTGATCATGCTGACCGCCCGAGGCGACGAATCCGACCGCGTCATCGGGCTCGAGCTCGGCGCAGACGACTACGTGGCGAAGCCCTTCTCGCCGAAGGAGCTCGTGGCGCGCGTGCGCGCGGTCCTGCGCCGCGCGAAGGGACCCCTCGCGCCACCACCGCCGAACGGCCCACTCGTGTTCGAGGACGGAGACCTCCGAGTTGACGTGGCGGCCCGCCAAGCGTGGCTCAGCGGCGATCTGGTGGCCTTGACCGCACGAGAGTTCGAGCTGCTGGTGTTCCTCATGCGCCATCCGCGCCAGGCGTTCCGACGCGAGGACCTGCTCCAGCACGTGTGGGGTTCGCGGCACGGCGACACCTCGACCATCACGGTGCACGTCCGTCGGCTGCGGGAGAAGATCGAGCCCGACGCCTCCACGCCGACGCGCATCACC
Organism: Microthrixaceae bacterium; assembly: GCA_052390255.1. Classification (GTDB taxonomy): domain Bacteria; phylum Actinomycetota; class Acidimicrobiia; order Acidimicrobiales; family VFJN01; genus VFJN01. The sequence continues at coordinate 600 of JBQTHC010000091.1, read as the reverse complement.
ACGGTCTGGGGCGTCGGCTACCGGTGGGAGGGCGTCGCGCCGGTGCAGGCCGCGTGACTCGATCCGCGCTGGTTCGGCCCGTGGCCGCCGTGGCGTTCGGCCTGCTCTCGGCCGGCGCTGCGGCCTTCGCCGCGGCGCTTCCTCTTCGAGACGCGGCGCAGCTGATCGCGCTGTCCTTCGGGGTGGCGCTCGCGGCGTACGCCCTGGGCCGCGTCGCGCTCCGCCGGTCGAGCAGCCCGGTCATCGTCGCGCTCATCCCCATCGCATCGTTCGGGCTCGGTGCGCTCGCCGCCGCGCAGTCGATGTTCGTGTCGTCCCACGATCTGTCTGCCCTCGTCGTGGTGCTCGCCGGTGCCGGTACCGCCGGCCTGCTGGGAGGCCTCGCGCTCGCAACCGAGCTCGAGGCGGCGAGCGAGCGCGCGGAGGAGGCGGCCGCGCGAGAGCGGGCGCTCGAGCGCAGCCGACGCCAGCTCGTCGCGTGGGTCAGCCACGACCTGCGCACCCCGCTCGCGGGCATCCAGGCGATGATCGAGGCCCTCGACGATGGCGTCGTCGCCGACCCTGACGACGTCCGCGGGTACTACGGGCGCCTTTGCAATG
>JBQTHC010000090.1:0-19570 GCA_052390255.1 Microthrixaceae bacterium | reverse complement strand
AGGTAGCGGGGGGTGCGGGGGGCAGAGGCTCCGCCGGAGCCCCCCGCTGGCGCGGGGCGGCTTTGCCGACCCCGAGCGACCCGCGCTTCAGCGCGGCCGCAGGCCGGTCCCCTAGCTCGGAGGAGCTCGCCGGAGGCGAGCGACGACGACATGGACGTTGACGACACCCCTGCCGAGGCCGCGGTGCGCGCGGAGGCGCGGGCATGGCTGGAGTCGGTGGCCAAGCGGCGCGGCGACGGAGAGGGCGATTGGCGTGCCTTCCGCGCCAAGACCGACGAGCAGGACGTCGCGCAGCTCGAGATGGCGAAGCGGTGGCAGCGCACGAAGTTCGAGGCGGGTTGGGCGGCGATCCACTGGCCCGTCGAGCACGGCGGGCGAGGACTGTCGGGGATCGAGGCGGGCGTCTTCGCCGAGGAGGAGAGCCGCTTCGACGTGTCCGCGCGGTTCTTCACGGTCGGCGTCGACATGGCCGGTCCGACCTTGATGGCGCACGGCACCGTCGACCAGCAGACGCGGTTTCTCGAGCCGATGCTGCGCGGCGACGAGGTCTGGTGCCAGCTCTTCAGCGAGCCCGGCGCCGGTTCTGACCTCGCGTCGCTCTCCACGCGCGCCGAACGTGACGGGGACGAATGGATCCTCACTGGCCAGAAGGTCTGGACGTCGTCCGCGCACTCGTCTGACTGGGGGATCTGCCTCGCCCGGACCGATCCGGACGCGCCGAAGCACGCGGGCATCACGTACTTCCTCGTGGACATGCGCGCGCCGGGCGTCGAGGTGCGAGGGCTACGCCAGATCGACGGTGCGATCCACTTCAACGAGGTCTTCCTCGATGGCGTTCGCGTGCCGCAGGAGCACGTGGTCGGGGCCGAGGGTGACGGCTGGCGCGTCGCGATGACGACGCTCACCGCGGAGCGCACCTCGATCGGCCAGGGTGGTCAGGTCGGATGGCGCGACGTCGCCGAGCTCGCCCGGCGGCTCAGTCGATCAGCGGATCCGTTGCTGCGCCAGGAGGTGGTGCGGCTCGCGACGCGGGAGATGATCCAGCGCTGGCTGGTGTATCGCGTGCGCACGGCCGTCGCCCGCGGCGTGCCACCAGGGCCAGAGGCATCCGTGCTGAAGCTCGTCAACAGCCACCAGGTGGAGCACGTGGGCGCGGTCGTCATGTCCGTGATGGGCGCCGGCGGCACCCTGTGGCACGACGACGCGATCGACGGCGGCTTCTGGCAGGACACGTTCCTGTTCCAGTGGTCGAGTCGCATCGGCGGCGGCACGGAGAACATCCAGCGCAACATCCTCGGCGAGCGCGTCCTCGGTCTGCCCCGCGAGCCCGACCCCCTCAAGGGCCTCCCCTGGCGCGACCTCCCGCGCGCCTGAGCTCGGGCCGATGCCGCGCTGATCGGCGGCTGCACCATGCCGTCAACGTGGATCACGACTCAGGCTTGGGCGAAGAGGGACTCCAGCGCCGCCTCGTCAAACGTCACGGCGCGCCTCGAGATGGCACTCGCGTCCCAGCCCAGTCAGCGCCGAGCGGCGAGACGGGCGTTCCAGGGTTCCGTAGTGTGCACTGCACGATGACGAGCGGAGGCCTCCATGACATCGTCCGTTGAGAGTCGGAGCTTGGTTGCAGCTCTCGAGCTGGCAACACGAGTCCGCGATCTTGCCCCTACGGTGGCTGAGCATCGCAGCACGTTCGACTCGGACGGTCGTTTGCCTGATCACCTGTTCGAGCAGCTCGCAGCGCTCGGTCTGTTCCGCCTCCTCTTGCCGACATCGCTCGGCGGACTCGGCCTGTCGGCTCTCGAGTTCATGGATGTCGTAGAAGCAGCCGCCGCCCTTGACGGCACGATCGGCTGGCTCGTGGGCAATGGGGGTGGCATGGCGCGCGCGGGCGGATACCTCCCGGCGGAGAGCGCACGAGAGATCTTCGATGATCCCCTGGCGTTCGTGGTCTCGTCGACCGGTGCGGTGGGCCGCGCGGTGCGCGTGCCGGGCGGGTACTCGGTGACGGGACGGTGGCCATTCGGAAGCGGATCGCCGCACGGCACGTGGTTCGCTCCGGTCTGCGCCGTCGAGGACGGCGAGCAAGCCACCGGTGAAGAGATCCTCGTGTATGCACCCCGTAGGGATGTGCTGCTTCACGACAACTGGCAGGTCTCGGGTCTGTGTGCCACCGGGAGCGTCGACTTCGAGCTCGTGGATGTGTTCGTGCCTGACCGCTTGGCACACGCCTTCCAGCCCGAACCGACCCAGCCCGGAACGCTCTATCGGCTCCCCGCCGGCTCGATCTTCTCGTGGACGGTGGCCACCGTGCCGCTCGGCATCGCTGACGGCGCCGTCGACGACTTCGCGATCAAGGCTCGCTCTGCCAAGCGACTCGGTGACGACGTCCCGTTCGCAGAACGCGAGCTGATCCACTCGCAGCTCGGTCAGATCCAGGCGCGAACCGCGGCAAGCCGGGCCTACCTCCGCCACACGATGAGCGCTCTGCTCGAGGGCACCGAAGCCGGCACAGACCTGGAAGCGGCCCGGGTCGAGTTCAAGCTCGCGTGCACCTTCGCGAGCCAATCAGCCCTCTGGGCCATCAATCTGGTCACCGAGATGGCTGGAACCGTCTCCATCATGCGGTCGTCACCGCTCGAACGTCGTGAGAGAGACGCACGTGCCGCGGCGAAGCATCGGGCCATGACTCCAGACGAGTACATCAGGGGCGGAAGACTTCGGCTCGGACTTGAGCTGTAGGACGATTTCGTTCCTCGACGTCACAGCCCGAACGGCACGACTCGAACGTCAGGGTTCGGCGCTGCAGCAGACCTCGAGCTCCATGCCGTCGGGATCCCGGAAGAACAACGACAGCTCGTCGCCGAGCTGCTGGATCTCGCCGACCTCCTGCGCGACCGAGGCGGCGAGCCGCTCCCGCACGATCTCGAGCGTGGCCCGCGTGTCGACCGCGAGGGCGAAGTGGTCGATGGCGCCACGTCCGCCCTGGCGGCGCCGCTCGCCGATGATCTCGTCCGCGGGGACCTCGAAGACGTTCAGCGCAGCCCCGCCTCCGAGGTCGACGATCTTCATCCACGGGTGGTCGTCCCGCTTTGCGACCTCGTAGGTGACGGTGGCGTCGAACACGTCCTCGTAGAAGCCCACGGTCAAGTCCATGTCGGTGGTGAGGGTCGCCACATGGTTGAAGCCTGTTGTCAGCGCCAAGGTCGCCTCCGGACGTTCGAGCGGTGGCCGGTGATCCCGAAGACGGTATCGACAACGCCGTGATCGGCGTCGCGTCGCGGTGCGGCGACCTCAGGCGCGGGTCCAGACGGAGCCCGAGGTGTAGCGGCGCAGGCCGAGGGTGAAGGTGGCAGTGGCGGCGAAGGCGAAGGCGACTGCGGCGCTGCCGAGCGCGATCGCGCGGCCGGCGTCGAGCTCATCGACGAGACGCGCCGGGATCGCCGAGACGAACGCCGCTGGCACCACCGTGAACAGCAGGAGGCGGATGGCCCCCGCGAACAGGTCGACGGGATAGGCACCGAGCAGGAGCATGCTGTGGAAGCCGAGCTCGCCGCTCTCGCTGCGACCGAGGAAGAACGCGAGCGCGCCGGTGAGCACGAGGAACCCCGTGAGCAGCGTGGTGGAGGCGAGCACGACCAGCGCGAACGTGACCGTGCGCGCCGGGGTGGGGTCACAGGCGATGAAGAACAGCCCGAGGCCGAAGGCGAGGTCGCCGAGGTTCACGGGTTCGATGCGGCGCAGCAGCACGAACGGCAGCGGGGCGACCGGGAGGGCGAGGACCGCGTCGAGGTCCCCACCCACCGCCATCGCGCCGATGCGTCGCGCGTTGGCGAACAGCCCGAGCGACAGCCCGCCGGCGGTGGTGAGCACGGCTTGCAGCAGCAGGATGCGGTCACGATCCCAGCCGCCGAGCGTGCCGACCCGGTCGAAGAAGAGCACCCAGAACACGACCCACACGAAGTCGTTGACCATCATCACGAACATCTGGGCGACGAGCGCGCGGGGCTTGGCCGCCACCTCCGCGAAGGCGTTGCGCACGGTCGCGAGTAGCCCGCTCATCCGCCGACCACCTGCAGGCGACGCTCGCCGGCGCGGAAGGCCGCCGTGGCGCCGAGCGCGAGCACCCCGATCCAGAACAGCTGCTCGAGGAAGAGCTGCGGCTCCCAGTACCCCGCCGCAAGGCGCGCGGGCACGTACGCCATGGCCCGGAACGGCAGGAACATGGCCGCGTGCTGGACGCCGTCGGGCAGGAGCTCGAGCGGGATGATCATGCCGCCGAGGATGAACACGCCCTTCAGGTAGAGGAACCAGACCGACCCGGCGTCGCGCAGCCAGAACGCGATGGCCGCGACGGCGTGCTGCGCGAACAGGTTGGCAGTGATGGCCAGCATCAGGCTGGGGGCCGCGAGCAGCAGGGCGGCGGGGCGCGGCGGGGCGCCAGACACGACCGTCGCCAGCACCGCCCCAGACAGCCACAGCGCGGTCACCTTGGGCAGGCCACGACCGACCTCGGTGGCCATTCGCACGGCGAGCACCGACGCCGGTCGCAGCAGCTCCACGGCCACGGTGCCCTGCGCGATGTCCGTGCCGATGTCCTCGATGTGGCGGGCGTTGACCGACACGATGGCCGCCTCGGACGTGATGATGTACCAAGTGAGCGCGACGGCTCCGTAGCCAGCCAGCTCCCCGCCGTTGGCATCCACCGCCACCCGCCACAGACCGGAGAGCGTGCCGACGATCACGACGTAGAACGCGATCGACACGACCATGCCCCCGCCGTCGACGACGCTGCGGTGCGCCGACCCGCGGAGCGCTTCGACGAGCGCGCGCCGCGTCATCGCGCGGGCGCTTCGTAGATCTCGCCGATGACCTGCTCGAGCGGTGGGTCCACGACCGAGATGTCCGTGACCGCGGGCCCTGCGAGGAGCTCGTCCATGACCGTGCGGATGGGCGTGAGGTTCGTGTCGACGACGAGCCGCATCACCTGCTCGCTGTGCTCGAGCAGCGTCACACCCGCATGGGTGGGAGCGGCGATGGGCGCGACGAGGCCGACCTCGACGACCTTCGTGGCGAGCAGCGTGCGCCGCATCGCGGCGACCTCGTCGTCGTAGATCACCTCGCCGTGGTTGATCACCACCGCGCGGCGGGCCACGTGCTCGATGTCGGCGACGTCGTGCGACGTCAGGAAGATCGTGGTGCCCTGCTGCTCGTTCAGGCGCACCAGCAGCTCCCGGAATCGCTGCTTTGCCACCAGGTCGAGGCCGATGGTGGGCTCGTCGAGGAACAGGATCTCGGGGTCGTGGAGCAGGCACGCGGTGAGCTCGCAGCGCATGCGCTGACCGAGCGACAACCCGCGGACCGGCTGGTCGAACAGGTCGGTGGCCTCGAGCAGGTCGCCGAGCTGGGCGACACGCCGGTCCTCCGCAGCCCGGTCGAGGCCGTAGATCGCGGCCAGCATCCGATAGGACTGCCGGGGCGTGAGCTCGAGCCAGAGGAGCGACCGCTGGCCGAAGAGCGTCCCGATGCGGCGCGCCAGGTGGCGACGGTCCTCCCACGGCGTGACGCCGAGCACGGTCGCGCGCCCGGCGGTGGGGTGCAGGATGCCCGTGAGGATCTTGATCGACGTGGACTTCCCGGCGCCGTTCGGGCCGATGTACGCGAGCCGCTCCCCTGCCGCGACATCGAGGTCGAGCGCGCGGACCGCTTCGATGCGACGGCGGGCGCGCCGCCGACCCGTCTCGAACACCTTGGTCAGCGCCCGCGCCTCGATCACCACGCTCCCAGGGTTGCCGATGGCGGCGTGCGCGTCGTGGCTCTTTACGGCCGGAGGATGCGGATCACCTCGTCAAGGGACTCGATCTGGTGGTCGGCCTCGGACGCCTCCGGCCACGTGGCGTGGATGTGGCCCCATGGCCCTCGCCGGATGAACACGCCCAGCATCCCCGCCGCCTGCGCCGGGAGGACGTCGTTGTCGAGGCGGTCGCCGACGTAGGCGATCGCGGGGGCGGGGAGGTCGAGCTCACGCGCGATCCGCTCGAAGAACCGGGGCGACGGCTTCTCGATCCCCCAGCCGGCGGAGGAGGCGATGAGGTCGACGGGCACGTCGAAGCCCCGCAGCACGGCCTCGGCGCGCTCCGGTTGGTTGCCGGCCAGCCCGAGCACGAACCCCGCCGCGTGCAGCGCATCGAGGCACGGCAGGGCGTCCGCGTAGAGGTCGTCGGCGGTGAACGACGGCAGGTTCGCGGTGGCTCGATCCCGGCCGACGAGCGTCCACGTCTCACGGTGGTGCTCGCGACGTTCGATCACCGCACCGAGGGCGGCGAAGAACGTGAGCGGCGTGAGCCCGAGGGCCTGAGCCTCGGCGTCCCACTGGCTTGTCTCGTCGATCAGCGTCTCGCCGACATCGAAGACGACGGCGCGGATCGCCCGCGTCAGAAGCGCACCAGCCCGCCGGGACGAACGCCGGTCGGTTCGCCGCGCTCCATGGTCACCTGGCCGGCCACGAGGGTGGCGACGTAGCCGTCGGCGCGCTGCACGAGGCGGCGGCCTCCAGCCGGCAGATCGAACACCATCTCGGGTGCGTGGAGGCGCATGCCGTCGAGGTCGATCAGGTTGAGGTCGGCGCGCGTGCCCTCGGCGATGACGCCGCGATCGGTGAACCCGTAGGCAGCCGCGGTGCGCGACGTCTGCAGGCTGATCGCCTGCTCGAGCCCGAGGCGGGGGCCCCGCGTGCGACCGTTCACCCAGTGCGTGAGCAGGTAGCTCGGCATGCTGACGTCGCAGATCAAGCCGCAGTGCGCACCGCCGTCGGACAGCCCGAGCGTGGTGGCGGGGTGCGTCATCATCTCCCGGATCGCCTCGTGGTCGTGATCCGCGTAGCTCGCGAGCGGCGCGAAGAGGAAGGCCCGACCCTCCTGCTCCAGCAGCCAGTCGAGTGCGACCTCCTGCGGATCGCGACCCGAGCGCGCGGCGACGCTCTCGATGCTCGATGACGACGGGGGCTCGTAGTCGGGAGGATCGCCCAGCGGGAAGATCTGGCTCCAGCGCTGCATGAGGCCGCGCGCGATCGGGTTCTTCGTGGCCGGCTCCTCGGCGACGAGCGCCGCACGGACCTCCGGCTGCGACAGGCGGGCGACCCGTTCACCTAGTGGCAGATCAGCCATCGCCCGGTAGGTCGGGTGCGAGGTGAACGGGTGCAGCGACGACTGCAGGCCGAAGAGCATCCCCGTGGGTCGCGACGCCACCTGCGGGATGATGCGCCGACCAGCCGCCTGATCCTCGACTGCCCAATCGAGCGCGTCGCGCCAGGCGTCGGGCGCGTACCCGGCCTGCGCGAGTGCGTAGGTCGCCGTCGCCCCTGTGCGCTCGACGAGCTCCACGAGCCAGGCCCGATCGCCAGCGCCCCCTTGGTGGTCGGACACGAGCTGGAACACGCCGTGACCGGCGCGCCTGATCGCGTCACCGAGCGCGAGCAGCTCGTCAGGCGCGGCGTCGGTGCCCGGAACGAGCCCGTGCTTGGAGCTGTGCAGGATCGTGCGGCTCGTGCTCACACCGCAGGCCCCGGCGCGCAGCGCGGCCTCGGCGAGCTTCGACATGAGCTCGATCTCCTCGGGCTCGGGATCGCGCTCGTGCGCGCGCTCCCCCATCACGTAGGCGCGCAACGCCGCGTGGGGAACCTGCGCGGCGACGTCGATCGCCCGAGGTGTGGCGTCCAGTGCGTCGAGGTACTCGGGGAAGCTCTCCCAGGCCCAGTCGATGCCTTCATGCAAGGCGGTGCCGGGGATGTCCTCGACGCCCTCCATCAGCTCGATGAGGAAGCCCTCGCCGCCGGGCCGCACGGGCGCGAAGCCGACGCCGCAGTTGCCCATCACGACGGTCGTGACCCCGTGCCAGCTCGACGGCGTGAGCTCTGGGTCCCAGGTGACCTGGCCATCGTAGTGCGTGTGGATGTCGACCCAGCCGGGGGCGACGACGAGTCCGTCCGCGTCGAGCTCGCGCTGGCCCTTGGCGTCGACGCGCCCGATCTCGGTGATGCGACCGTCGTCGACGGCGACGTCCGCGGTGCGCGCCGGACCACCAGTGCCGTCCACGACCGTCCCGCCGCGGATCACGAGCTCGTGCATGCGTCGTCCCCTCCCCCAACTGCTTCTGTGGGCGCTCACACACGCATTCCGTGCTCTGGCGCCCACAGATCATGTCTGCTCTTGACCGAGCGGTCTAGTTTTCGCCGCGAACCGGGCGCCACTACCGTGACCGCCGTGACCGAGCACCCGATGACCGAGCGCCTCGCCGAGCTGACGAAGCGCAAGGAGCAGGCCCTGCACGCCGGCTCGGAGCGATCGGTGCAGCGGCAGCACGCGAAGGGCAAGATGCTCGCCCGCGAGCGCATCGACTTCCTGCTCGACCCGGGGTCCTTCCACGAGCTCGACATGCTGGCTCGTCACCGGGCCCACGACAGCGGCTTGCAGGAGCGCCCGTACACCGACGGCGTCGTCACCGGGTGGGGCACGATCGAGGGCCGCAAGGTGTTCATCTTCAGCCAGGACTTCACGGTCTTCGGCGGTGCGCTCGGTGAGGTGTTCGCCGAGAAGATCCACAAGGTGATGGACCTCGCCACCAAGGTCGGCGCCCCCCTGATCGGTCTCAACGACGGCGCCGGCGCACGCATCCAGGAGGGACCCGTCAGCCTCGCGAGCTACGGCGGCATCTTCTTCCGCAACGTGGCGGCGTCAGGCGTGATCCCGCAGATCAGCGTGATCCTCGGCCCGTGCGCCGGCGGCGCCGTCTACTCCCCCGCGATGACTGACTTCATCTTCATGGTGAAGGAGCACTCGCACATGTTCATCACGGGCCCCGACGTCGTGAAGACCGTCACGGGTGAGGAGGTCACCCTCGAGGAGCTCGGTGGCGCGATGGCCCACGCATCGAAGTCCGGTGTGGCCACCTTCGTGGCGGACGACGAGGAGACCGTGCTCGAAGAGGTGCGCTACCTCCTCAGCTTCCTCCCCGCGAACAACCTCGAGGAGCCGCCACACGTCGCCACCGACGACGACCCAGACCGCGAGTGCCCCGAGCTGCGCGAGCTCATGCCGGCGAGCCCGAACATCCCGTACGACATGAAGAAGGTCATCGCAGCAGTCGTCGACGACGGCGACTACGTCGAGTACTTCCCGCACTGGGCCGGCTCGATCACCTGTGGCTTCGCCCGCCTCGACGGTCACCCGGTGGGCATCGTCGGCAACCAGCCGACCGTGCTCGCCGGCGTGCTCGACGTGAACAGCGCCGAGAAGGCGGCCCGCTTCGTGCGCACGTGCGACGCCTTCAACATCCCGCTCGTCACCTTCGTCGACGTGCCCGGCTTCCTCCCTGGGGTCGACCAGGAGCACGGCGGCATCATCCGCCACGGCGCCAAGCTCCTCTACGCGTACTGCGAGTCCACCGTGCCGCGCATCCAGATCATCACCCGCAAGGCGTACGGCGGTGCGTACGTGGTGATGAACTCGAAGGCGATCGGTGCGGACCTTGCGTTCGCGTGGCCGTCCGCAGAGCTGGCGGTGATGGGCCCGCAAGGTGCAGTCGAGATCGTGTACCGCAAAGAGCTGAACAGCGCGGATGATCCCGTCGCGAAGCGAGCCGAGCTCGTCGACGAGTACACCGAGCGCTTCTGCAACCCGTACGTCGCCGCCGAGCGCGGCTTCGTCGACGACGTGATCGACCCGGCCGACACGCGCCGCAAGCTGATCGCAGGCCTCGAGCTCCTGCGCTCGAAGCGCGAGGAGCTCCCCAAGCGCAAGCACGGCAACGTCCCGCTCTGATGGACATCAGCCCCACGCCCACCGAGGAGGAAGCGGCAGCGATCGCCGCTGCCATCGAGGTGGCGTGGCCGCGCGCCGCCACGAGTGCACCGTCGACGACGGAGTCGCCGCGGTGGCGCTTCGCGGGTCGCTGGTGGAGCAAGCCGATCGCGGCTCGGCGCGACCGGCCCTGGTAGTCGTGGAGCAGACCCCAGGCTCTGTCGCGGAGCTGACGACCGTCGCCGACGACGAGGCGGTCGTGCACCACGGCGGATCGGTCCAGCGCTACGGCAATCTCGCGCCCGACACCCACCACGAGATCGACGGGTTCGCGTTCCGCACGCTGCCACGCCTCGGTGAGCGTCTCGCCACCTTCGCCACGGTCAACGACGTGCACTTCGGGGAGACGGAGTGCGGCGTGATCGGTGGGCTCGACATGGGTCCCGTGTTCTCTGCGGCACCCGGCGAGCCCCCGTACCCCGAGGTCATGAACCGCGCCGCCATCGCGGAGATGACCGCGATCGACCCAGCAGTGGTGATCGTGAAGGGTGACCTCACCTGCAACGGCACCCTCGAGGAGTACGACGCCTTCCTCGCCGCGTACGAGCCGGCGTTCGGCGAGAGACTCGTGCACGTGCGCGGGAACCACGACGCCTACCACGGCGGCACCTACGCCGCGCCGCCGACGCAGCGCGTCGACCTCCCAGGCGCCACGCTCGCGATCCTCGACACGACCGACCCGGGGCACACGCCGGGCCGCGTCACCCAGGCGCAGCTCGAATGGCTCGACGATCTCGCGGGGACCGCCGATCGGCCGGTGCTCGTGTTCGGTCACCATCACCCCTGGAGCCCCGATTCGCGCGAGCGTCCGGGCAACTACTTCGGCATCCTGCCCGACGACGCGGAGCGCTTGGTCGAGGTCGTTGCGCGACACGCGCGGATCCTCGGCTACTTCGCGGGCCACACGCACCGGAACCGCGTCCGGCACTTCGCCGCCACGGGAGCGCGCCCGTGGGTGGAGGTGGCGTGCGTCAAGGACTACCCCGGCACCTGGGCCGAGTACCGGGTCTTCGAGGGCGGAGTGCTGCAGATCCACCGTCGCATCTCCACGCCAGCAGCGCTCGCGTGGACCGAGCAGACCCGCCACATGTTCGCCGGCACCTACGCGGCCTACGCACTCGGCTCGCTTGCGGACCGATGCTTCGCGATGCCGGCCGCCGGCTGACCCAGACAGGCAGCGCCGCGATGTCGTCCCACTCGCCCGCCGACCGCGAGGGCGCTCCCGTCGCGCGCTCCGGTCCGCTGCACGGCATCCGGGTGCTCGACCTCGCCACCGTGATCGCCGGGCCGGGCGCCGCCCGGTACCTCGCCGACTTCGGCGCCGACGTGCTCAAGATCGAACGACCGGGAGCGGGTGACAGCACCCGTGGCATGGGGATGCCTGATCCGCGCGATGGCACGTCGCTCTACTGGAAGCTCGTCTCGCGCAACAAGCGATGCGCCACCCTCGACCTCAAGTCGACCGAAGGACGCGCGGCGCTGCTCGGTCTCGTGGACGAAGCGCACGTGCTCATCGAGAACTTCCGGCCTGGGACGCTCGAACGACTCGACCTTGCACCTGAGGTCCTCCTCGCGCGCAACCCGCGCCTCGTGATCACACGCGTGACCGGCTTCGGACAGGACGGCCCCTACGCGGGGCGGCCAGGCTTCGCGACGATCGCAGAGGCGATGTCAGGGTTCGCCTCCATCAACGGCGAACCCGATGGTGGCCCCCTGCTCCCGCCCATCGCACTGACCGACGAGGTCACTGCGCTCGCGGCCGCGTTCGCCACCATGACCGCGCTGTGGTCGGGCGTTGGACAGGTGGTGGACGTGAACCTGCTCGAGTCGCTGTTCCAGTGCATGGGCCCCCTCCCGAGCGCCTACGCCGCGACGGGCTACCTGCAACCGCGCCTCGGCTCCGGGATCCCGTACTCGGTGCCGCGCGGCACGTGGCGCTGTGCTGACGGCCACTGGGTCGCCGTGTCGACCTCAGCGGAGTCGGTCGCTGCGCGCGTGATGAGCCTCATCGGCGTCGGTGACCGTCCAGACCTCAGCACGTTCAACGGTCGGATCGCGGCGCGCGCCGAGATCGACGCCCGGATGGCGGAGTGGTGCGGCGCGCGCACACTGGATCAGGTGCTCGCGGAGTTCGAGGCCGCGCACGCCGCGGCCGCGCCGGTCTACGACATGGCAGACATCGCGACCGACGCGCACTATCGCGCGCGCAGCGCGATCGTCGACGTGGACGGGTTGCGGATGCAGGGCTTGATCGCGCGGCTCAGCGCCACCCCAGGCCAGATCCGCTGGCCCGGACCTGACCTCGGCGAGCACGACCCGCCCGAATGGGATCGCCCGCCAGCGTGACCCCAGGCCGTTCTCGGGCGAAGGATCCGCCTCGGCGCCGGACGAACCGCCCGAGAACGCCGAGGAGCGCCGCGTCAGAGCGCGGCGGGAGCCACCTCGATGCGGTCCTGGGGCCACTCCCGCGCCGCGGCGTAGGCGTCGCGCGCGGCGTTCACGATGTCGGTGGGGGTGAGCGCCTGGCCCGGATAGCAGGCCACGCCGGCTCGCACGGTTCGCGACCCTGGTCGTGAGCCCAACGAGCGGCGCAGCCGCTCGACCGCCCACACCGCGCCATCCTCGGGCGTGTCCTCGAGCATGAGGCCGTAGGCGCCGTCTGCCATGCGCGCCGCGACGTCGGCCGACCGCAGCGTGCTGCTGACCATCGCCGCCACGACCTGAGGGTCCGACGGCACGACCGGCCCGTCGGGCAGCCCGTCGACCACCTCGAACAGTGCGAGCGCGAGCGGTCGGAGCACGCGACGGCACGCGACCAGCCGCCAGCTCACCGTCGCGAGGAAGAACGGCTCCGCGAACAGCCCGCTGCTCGGGTCGAGCAGCGATCGATCGACCTGCAGCGCCCCTTCAGCTGCGTCGTCGCGCTCCATGTCGCCCACCGCGGTGACAGTACCGCTCCGCCGGCCCTAGTTCCGGTGGGCGATCGCCAGCTCCACGATCTCGTGCATGATCCGGGTGAGCTCGAAGTCCTTCGGCGTGTACACGGCGGCCACGTCAGCCGCGAGCAGGCGGGGCCGATCGGCTTCGGGGATGATCCCTCCGGCGATGACGGGGGCAGTCACCCCGATCTCACGCGCGAGCCGGACGACCTCGGGGACGAGCTCGAGGTGGCTGCCGGACAGGATCGACAGCCCGATCACGTCGACGTCCTCGTCGAGGGCCACGGACGCGATCTGCTCGGGGGTCAGCCGGATCCCCTGGTAGATGACCTCGAGCCCAGCGTCGCGGGCGGCGACCGCGATCTGCTCCGCGCCGTTGCTGTGCCCATCGAGACCGGGCTTCGCGACGAGCAGGCGCGGCGGGCCGCCGGCGAGCTGCTTCACCCGAGTGGCGATCTCGCGCAGCCCGTCGCTCCCGCCGGCGATGCCGGCGGCAGCCGCAACTCCTGTTGGGGCCCGGTACTCGCCGAACACCTCCCGCAGCAGCCCGGCCCACTCGCCGGTCGTTCCACCGGCGTGCGCGAGGTCGATCGTGGCGGGCATCACGTTCTCGCCCGATTCTGCGACGCGGCGAAGCTCGTCGAGCGAGCGCTTCACGGCGTCGTTGTCGCGGTTCGCACGCCACTGGGCGACACCAGCGACGGTCTCCGCCTCCACGGACGCGTCGACGCGCAGGATCGACCCGTCGCCCTCCAGCGGTGACGGCAGGGCCTCGGTGTAGCGGTTGACCCCGACGACCACGAGGTCGCCCGACTCGAGGCGGCGCATGCGCTCGGCGTGGCTCGCCACGAGGCGACCCTTCAGCTCGTCGATCGCCTCGAACGCGCCGCCGAGCGACAGCACGTCGTCCAGCTCCGCCCATGCCGCCTCGGCGAGCTCGGCGGTGAGGCGCTCCATCACGACCGATCCCTCGAACAGGTCGGGATGCTCCAGCAGATCCGTCTCGTAGGCGAGGACTTGCTGCATCCGCAGCGCCCACTGCTGGTCCCACGGGCGCGGCAGCCCGAGTGCCTCGTTCCACGCGGGGAGCTGGATCGAGCGGGCTCGCGCCTCACGCGAGAGCGTGACGCCCAGCATCTCCAGCACGATGCGCTGCACGTTGTTCTCCGGCTGCGCTTCCGTCAAGCCGAGGCTGTTCACCTGCACGCCGTAGCGGAACCGGCGCGCCTTGGGGTCGGTCACGCCGTAGCGCTCCAGACCGATCCGGTCCCACAGCTGCGTGAAGGCGCGCATCTTCGCCGTCTCCTCCACGAAGCGGATGCCGCTGTTCACGAAGAAGCTGATCGACGCGAAGACCGCCGGGAAGCGGTCGTCCTCGACCTGACCCGACTCCTTCACCGCGTCGAGCACCCCGATCGCGGTGGCGAGCGAGTACGCGAGCTCCTGGATCGGCGTGGCCCCGGCCTCCTGCAGGTGGTAGCTGCAGACGTTCATCGGGTTCCACATGGGGATCCACTCGGCGCAGAACGCGATCATGTCGACGATCAGTCGGCGCGACGGGAGCGGCGGGAAGATGTAGGTGCCGCGCGAGAGGTACTCCTTGACGATGTCGTTCTGGGTCGTGCCGCGCAGATCGCGGCTCGAGACCCCGTGCCGCTCCGCGTTCGCGACGTACAGACCGAGCAGCCACGCCGCCGGGGCGTTGATGGTCATCGAGGTGTTCATCTCGCCGACCGGGATCCCCTCGAGGAGCTCGCCCATGTGGCCGAGGTGCACGACCGGCACACCGACCTTGCCGACCTCGCCCTTCGCGAGCACGTGGTCGGGGTCGTAGCCCGTCTGCGTCGGGAGGTCGAAGGCGATCGACAGGCCCGTCTGACCCTTGGCGAGGTTCGACCGGTAGAGCTCGTTGCTGGCCTTGGCCGTGGAGTGGCCGGAGTAGGTGCGGATCATCCACGGTCGATCCGGCGGCTCCAAGCGCGACGTCATGGCTCCATGATCCCCCGGCTGACCTCGTCAAGACCACATCGCCGGGAGCGGCAAGGACAGCGACACCCGGAGGAGCTCGAGATAGCGAGACCGCGGGATGTCGACCGCCCCGAGCCCATGCAGGTGATCGGTGGTCCATTGCACGTCGAGCAACCGCCCAGCCACCCCGTCGAGCAACGCTTCGACCAAGGCGACGAGCGCCACCTTCGACGCGTCGGTCCGACGGTGGAACATCGACTCGCCAGCGAAGAGCCCGCCGATCGCGACTCCGTACAGCCCGCCGGCAAGGCCGTCGTCGTCCCACGCCTCCACGCTGTGCGCCCAGCCGAGCTCGTGGAGCCGCATGTACGCGTCGACCACCGGCGGGGTGATCCAGCCCCCGGCGCGACGTTCGTCGGCGCACGCCTCGATCACCGCGCCGAACGCCGTGTCGATGCGCACCTCGTAGCGGCGACACGAACGACGCAGCGACCTGCTGACGCGGAGCCCGTCGAGCGGCAGGATCGCGCGCGGGTCCGGCGACCACCATCCCATCACGTCGCCGTCGAGCGGCATCGGGAACAGGCCGCGTCGATAGGCGCTGAGCAACGTGCCCGGTTCGAGGTCGGCGCCGACCCCGACGACACCGTGCGGGTCCGCGCCGCTGGGATCGGGGAGATCCCAGAGCGACGGGGGCGGCTCGACGGGCATGACCGTGACCGCGCGCAGACCTACTTGGTCGTGGCGATCCCGCCGTCGACGGGGATGACCGCGCCGGTGAGGAAGCTTCCAGCTCGCGAGCACAGGAAGATGGTGGGACCGGCCATGTCGTCGGGCCGGCCGATGCGCTTGAGCGGCATCATCTTGGCCATCCCATCACCGGCCGCCTCGAGCGTTGCGCGCATCATGCGCGACTGGAACGGCCCGGGGGCGATCGCGTTCACGGTGATCTCCGGGGCAAGGTGCTTCGCGAGGTGCCGCGTGAGCTGGTGCACGGCCGCCTTGGAGGACGAGTACGCGTAGGTCTCGAAGCCGGGCACCTGGATGCCGTCGACCGAGCCGATGTTGATCACGCGGGCGGGCTCGTCCGCGGTGCCGGCGGCCTTGAGGAGCGGCAGCAGGAACTTCGTGGTGTGGAACACCCCCTCCACGTTCACGTCGAGCACGCGCGCCCAGGACTTGCTGTCCTGCTCGGCGAGCGGTGCGCCCCAGTTGGCGCCGGCGTTGTTCACGAGGATGTCGAGCGAGTCCCACCGCGCTGCGACCGCCTCGCCAAGTGAGCGACATCCGTCCTCGGTGGAAAGGTCGGCCACGACGTAGGAGCACGAGCCCACCTTCGAGAGCTCGTCGGCGACCTCCTTGAGGGAGGGCTCCTTGCGCGACGCGATGATCACGTCGCAACCCGCCTCGACGAGACCCGTCGCGATCATCGTGCCGATCCCGCTGCCACCACCGGTGACGACGGCACGCTTGCCTGCGATGTCGAAGAGCTCTGCTGCCTGCATGCGCCACGTCTAGCAGACGGTCGGCGCAGCTACTTCTTCTGGCCGCAGCTACTTCTTCTGGTAGTCGAAGAAGCCAGCGCCAGACTTCCGCCCGAGCTGGCCGGCCGCCACCATCCGGCGCAGAAGCGGCATCGCCGCGTAGTTCGGATCGCGGAACTCGGCGTACAGCGCGTCGAGGATCGACAGCGACGTGTCGAGCCCGACCAGGTCGAGCAGCGCGAGCGGCCCCATCGGGAAGTTGCAGCCGCCCTTCATGGCGGTGTCGATGTCGTCGCGGCTTGCCGTACCCGACTCGAGCATGCGGACCGCGTTGTTGAGGTACGGAAAGAGGAGCGCGTTCACGATGAACCCTGCACGGTCCTTCACCTCGACGACGTCCTTGCCGCAGGCCTCCGCGAAGGCGCGGGCGGCGGCGACCGTCTCGGCGGAAGCGGTGAGCGGCGCGATCACCTCGACGAGGCTCATCATCGGAGCCGGGTTGAAGAAGTGGATGCCGACGACCTGCTCGGGCCGTTCGGTGGCCATCGCGAGCTCGATGATCGGCAGCGTCGACGTGTTCGTCGCGAGGATCCCCTCCGGCTTGACGATGTCGTCGAGGCGCGTGAACAGGTCGTGCTTGACGGCGAGGTCCTCGACGACCGACTCGAGGACCAGGTCGCACTCGTGGAGCGCGTGGAGATCGTCGGTGGCGCTCACGCGGGCCGCGATCTCCTTCGCCGCCTGCTCCTCGAGCTTGCCGCGCTCCACCTGCTTGGTGAGCGACCGCTCCAGGGATGCGACCATCGCATCGGCCGTCTCCCGCTGACGCGAGCGAAGGATCACCTCGACGCCGGCCTTCGCCGCGACCTCCGCGATCCCTGATCCCATGATCCCCGAACCGACGATGCCCAGACGTGAGGTGGTCATGGGCCGCGACGCTACCGACGGGTAACAACCGGGGTCCAGATCACGCACAGGTAGCGTGCGCCCATGCCCGGGACCCTTGCGCTCGTTGGCGGCGGCGAGTGGCAGGACGGCTGCGTCTTCGACCGAGCGCTGCTCGATGCCAGCGGCGCCGACGAGGTGCTCGTGGTCCCCACGGCAGCCGCGTACGAGCACCCGGACCGCCTGGTGGGAGGTGCAACACGGTGGTTCGGTGAGCTCGGCGCGACGGTTCGGAGCCTGCCCGTCCTCTCACGGGCGGACGCCCTGCGGCCCGAGAACGTGTCCCCGATGGCGGAGGCGCGCTGCATCTACCTCGCTGGCGGGTCGCCGATGCACCTGCGGTCCGTCCTGAAGGACAGCCCCGTGTGGGACGCGCTCGTCGAGGCGTGGCAGGACGGCGCCACGGTCGCCGGCTCGTCTGCGGGGGCGATGGTGCTCTGCGACCCGATGGTCGACCCGCGCGGCGGCGCCCTGACCCTCGGACTGGGCCTGGTCGACCGCCTCGCAGTGATCCCACACCACGAGTCTTGGAGCGAGGACAAGGCGAAGCGGACCATGCACATCGCGCCGAAGGGATTGCCGATCGCCGGCATCGACGAGCGCACCGCGCTGCTCCGCGCCCCAGACGGCACGTGGTCGACCGCCGGGGTCGGCCAGGTCGTCGTGTTCGTCGACGGCGCGCCCAGCGACCTCAGCGCCCTGTCCTGAGGCCGCGGACCCGAGTGCGCGGCCTCACTACCGGGCCGTCACGGCGGTGCCACGGGGAGGACTAGGCCGAAATGACCCGCGCGGGGCATGGTCCGATCCGGCGCGAACTGGGACGATGCGCACGAGGCGGAAGGCCGAGATGGTCGGGAGGACACGGCTGTGGAGCGTCGCACGGTTGCACTCGACGGGCACGGGCTGCGCGTCCTGCTCGCGATCGCCGTCAGCGCACCGACGGGCCTCGCACTCGCGCTCGCGATCGTCGAACCCCGTCTGCTCCCGCTACTGCTGATCTCCATCACGGCAGCGGTCGTCGCATCGAGCCACCTGAGGTCGGGCGCCGGGCTCCAGGTCGACGAGATCGAACGGCTCCGGAAGGCCGAGGCGGCGCTCGCCGGCGCCGCGAGCACGGAGACCGCCGCGCACGAGCTCGCGGAGCACGCGATGGCGCTCCTCGGTGCGCCGCACGCGACCGTGCTCATCGAGGGGATCGGCGACACGGTCCGCGTCAGCCTCGGCGACGCATCGGGCTCGGTGTACGACGACGGGAGCCGCATGCGACTGCTCGACGACGCGGGCGTCCCGTGCGGGTCGATCGCGGTGAGCGCCCGCGCCGACGGACGACCGTACGGCGAGCGCCAGGAGCGCATGCTGGACGCGCTCGCGCAGCGCGTGTCCTCGACGTTGCATCGGCTGTCGCTCTTCACCGAGATCCAGTCAGAGCGCCGGACGCTCGCCGACGTGCTCGAGTCGTCCTCGGACGGGATCTTCACGGTGGGCATCGACATGGCCGTGCGCTCCTGGAACCCGGCGATGGCCCGGATCGCGGGCGTGCCGGCCAACCGAGCGATCGGGCGGCCGGTGGGGACCGTGTTCCGACCCGTCGGGGAGGACGGCAAGCCTCGCCATGGGCAGGCCGACCCCGGCCGCACCCGCCAGCCCCACGTGGCACTGGTCGCCCTCCAGGATCCCGGCGGCGCCGAGCGCTGGCTCACGTGCAGCTGGGCACCGCTTGCAGAGGGCGGCTACGTGGTCGTCGCACGCGATGACACCGAGCGCAAGAAGCTGCAGGACGACAAGGACAGCTGGGTCGCGCAGGTGAGCCACGAGCTGCGCACGCCGCTCACGCCGATCAAGGGGTTCCTGCACACCCTCGAGCGACGCGACGAGCAGTTTAGCCCCGCCGAACGCCAGCGCATCTACGGCGTCATGCTCCGAGAGGAGGAGCGGCTCGAGGACCTCGTGAGCTCGCTGCTCCTCGCCACCTCCATCGACCAGCGAGGCCTGGAGGTGATCACCGAGCAGCTCGACTGGCTGACGATCGTCGAGCAGCAAGCCGAGCTGTACCAACGGACCGCGCCCACACACACGATCGATGTCACCATCGCTCCAGGGGCCGAGGAGGTCGCCGCGGATCGACATCTCGCCAGCGGCGTGATCGCCAACCTGCTGTCGAACGCCCTCAAGTACTCACCCGACGGGTCGACCATCGAGGTGGAGGCCACCGTCGAGGGCGACCGCGTCGTCACCTCGGTGAGCGACAACGGACCCGGTGTGCCCGCGAGCGACCGCGAGCGCATCTTCGACAAGTTCACGCGGCTCGGCGACCACCTCACGCGGCCACAGCAAGGCGTGGGCCTCGGCCTGTTCATCGCCCGGCGCTCGCTCGAGCAGA
>JBQTHC010000089.1:0-19311 GCA_052390255.1 Microthrixaceae bacterium | reverse complement strand
GGGGGGGCCCCCGGGGGCATGGGCTAGCGCGCGGGGGTTCGGGGCGCGCGGGGACATCTGGGGGGGTCCCACCGGGGGGGGGGGGGGGGGGGGGGCTGCACGGCGAGGAGGACCCCACCAGCGAGGTGGACGTGCGCGATCGGGGCCGTCAGCACGTTGCTGAGGCCCCGCGTCGAGCCTGCGAGGAGATCCTCGCCGTCGAGCGCGTAGCGGAGGCCCTCGGTGCGCACACCCGTGGCGTCGCCGTGCGCGGCGAGGAGCGTGACCAGGTCGCCGACCGCACCATGCAGATCGGCGTTCTGGCGGATCACGGTGACGAGCGCGTCGCCCACCTGGGCGGTGAGCTCGAGCGCCGCGTACTTCGGCGACGCGAGGAGCAGCACGTTCGCGAGGAAGTGGTCCAGGCGTCCGCCGTGACCACCCAGCACGAGGACCTGGTGCGCGCCGCCCCCCAGCGCGGCATCGAGGGCGAGCTGCAGGTCGCTCGCGTCCTTGTCGGCCGGGTGGCGCTCGACCGCCGCGCCCGCGTCGATCGCCCGCTGGAGTGCGTCAGGCGCGACGGAGTCGAAGTCGCCGACGGCAAGGTCGACGACCAGTCCGAGCGCCTGCGCGTGCTCGATCCCCGAGTCTGCTGCGACCACGCAGGCGTCCGCAGGCAGACCGACCGCGCGCGAGAGGTGCAGCGGGTCGCCTCCGGTGACGATGATCGTGGTGCTCGCGCCGAGCGCTGCCATCTGCCGATTCCCTCCGCCGGCATTACCCGGATCAGGTACCTCGGGTCGATGGCGTGCCGTTGCCGGCGTGGCCACCCTCTCAGCCCGGCTACCCCGAGCTCCCCGTTCGTGCGCCGTCAGCGTAGCGCCGGCACGAGGGTCGACATCGCATCGCATTACCGTCGGCGCCATGCAGCGCAGCCTCTTCGACGCCGAGCACGAGATGTTCCGCGACTCCGTCCGGTCGTTCATCGCGAAGGAGATCGCGCCGCACCACGAGGCCTGGGAGCGCGCCGGGATCGTCGACCGCGCGATGTTCACCCGAGCCGGAGCGCAGGGCTTCCTCGGCATGGCCGTGCCCGAGGAGCACGGTGGCGGCGGCGTGCGCGACTTCCGCTACAACCTCGTGATCGCGGAGGAGATCCAGCGCGCAGGAGTGAACGCGGCCGGCCTCGGGTGGACGCTCCACAACGACATCTGCCTGCCGTACTTCCTCACCCTCACGACCGACGAGCAGAAGGCCCGCTGGCTTCCGGGCATCTGCTCGGGCGAGCTCATCACGGCCATCGCGATGACCGAACCGGGGATCGGCTCCGACCTCGCGTCGATGACGACCACCGCGATCCGCGACGGTGACCACTACGTGGTCAACGGCTCCAAGACCTTCATCACGAACGGGATCAACGCGGATCTCGTGATCACCGCGGTCAAGACCGACCCCACCGAGCGACACGCAGGCATGAGCCTGCTCGTGCTCGAGCGCGGGATGGCGGGCTTCGAGCGGGGACGCAACCTCGACAAGATCGGCATGCACGCACAGGACACCGCCGAGCTCTTCTTCACCGACGTGCAGGTGCCCGTGGCGAACCGGCTGGGCGACGAAGGGAGCGGCTTTCGCAGCCTCGTCGCAAAGCTCCCGCAGGAGCGGCTGTCGATCGCCGCGACCGGCGTGGCCGCGGCGCGCCAGGCCCTCGATCTGACCCTCGCGTACGTGAAGGAGCGCACTGCCTTCGGCACGCCGATCGGCTCGTTCCAGAACAGCCGGTTCCGACTCGCCGAGATGGCCACCGAGATCGAGATCGCGCAGACCTTCATCGACCGCTGCGTGCTCGCGCTCAACGACGAGTCGCTCACCGCCGAGGAGGCTGCCATGGCGAAGTGGTGGTGCACTGAGCTCCAGAAGCGCGTGGTCGACACCTGCGTGCAGCTCCACGGCGGCTACGGCTACATGACCGAGTACCCGATCGCCCGCGCCTACGCCGATGCTCGGATCACCACCATCTACGGCGGCACCACCGAGATCATGAAGGAGATCATCGGCAGGTCCCTCGGCGTGTGACCCCCTCAGAGGCAGGCGGGCGCGATCGTTGCGCCGAGCAAGGACAGGTCGAGGTCGGTGCAGACGAGCAGCGGCACGCCCGGCGTCTCCTCTGCCGGTGGCGGGACCGCGGCGGTCGGCTGCTCGGGCGGCAGCCGGAGCAGGAACGGCACCACGTTCGTCTCCACGAACCGAGCGTTCGCCTCACGCGTCAGGTGCACACCATCGGGACGGCCCTCGGGTCCGTCGAGGTCGTTGCGATGCAGCCACGACGGGAGGTCGATCTGCTCGACCGGAAGCGCGTCGACGATCGCACGAAGTGCCTCCCACCGCCGCGGGTCGTCGATCGGCGAGGGGGTGCCACGCCACGCGAGGTGCAGGTCCGCCGGGGTCACCCACACGACTCGCGGTCCAGCGGCCTCCACGTCGGTCACGAACTGTCGGTAGGCGCCGGCGACCATCCGTCGACCGACGGGATCGATCACCGACACCACGCGCCCGTCGGTGAGGTGGATGTCGACGCCGTCCCACGGCCCGATGTCGACCAGGACGACGTCGACTGCCTCCACGCCTGACCGCACCCGCTCGAGGATCTGGTTCCACCCCTGCGTGCAGCCGCGGAGGTCGATCACCTCCTCGCGGCCGTCCTCTTTGGTGAAGGCGTGCATCCGACCGTCGGTCGCGACGCTGAGCCCGCATCCCACGTACGCCGCGCTCCCGGCGACGATCTGATCCGGATGGGCGGCCGCGTACGGCAGCAGCCCGTCGGCGAGGCGAATCGCGGTGCTGTCCCCCACCACCAGCACCCGCACCGGGACCCCGGTGGCCGCCGGGTCACTCGGCAACGCCTCCGCCGGGTCGGTGGGCAGTGCCGAGAGCGACTGCCCGGTGGGTAGCGGCGTGGTCTTCGCAGAGGGAACCGCCGGAGGCAGCACCACGATCGCTTCGACCTGCGCTGGTGGCGTTGTCGCGCGCGGCACGAGTGCCACGGCCGCGACCGCGACGACTGCGCCGATCGCGAGCGCAGGTCCCCATTGGATCGACCATGCTCGTCGCCGGATGGGCATCTCGAGCCAGCGGTAGCTCGCGGCCGCGAGCGCAACCGCGAGCAGCACTCGCAACAGATCGAGCGGGATGCCCTCCAACGGTGCTCGATCGCCGCGGAGATAGAGGATCGCCGGCCAGTGCCAGAGGTAGATCCCGTAGCTCCTGTCGCCGACCCAACGCAGCCCTCGAGACGCGAGCAGCCGCGAGCCCCACCCGTCGGCGGCCGCGACGACGACCACGGCCATCGACACCGCGAACAGCGGGAAGCCCCAGACGAAGAGCCATCGGGCGCTGTCCGAACCTGCCAGCACGATCGCCGCGACCACGGCGACCGCCACGGGTGCGGCGATCCGCGCGGCTCGACTCACCACGACTCGACGCGCCGGGGGGGCCGTGAGCGCGGCCGCCGCGGCGCCGAGCAGGAGGCTGTGGGCGCGCGCCAGCGTGTTGAGGTACGTGGCGGTCGGGTCGGCCGCGTCGAAGGTCGAGACCATGTACGCCACGGAGCCGGCGGCCAACGCCAGACTCACGGCACCGACGACCGCATCGCGCCGACCCGCAGCGACACGCACGATGACGTACAGGACGAGCGGCCACACGAGGTAGAGCTGCTCCTCCACCGCGAGCGACCAGAAGTGGGTGATCGGCGACGGCTCCCCGAAGCGCGCCCAGTAGTCGCCGCCGCCCGTGATCGTCCCCCAGTTGGACGCCCAACCGAGCGCCCAGGTGACGTCGCGGCGCAGCGACGCCACCCCGATCCCACCGAGTCGCCACGCGAGCGGAACCGCCAGCAGCACCGCGAGGCTGGCTGGGGCGAGCCGCCGCACTCGTCCAGCCCAGAACTCGCGCAGGTCGATGCGGCCACCAGGCGCGCCGGCCGCGCCCGCGAGGAGCCGAGTCGTGATCAGCCAGCCCGACAGCACGAAGAACGCGTCGACCCCGAGGTTGCCGCCCGACAGGTGATCGAGGTGGAAGAGCACGACGGCCGCGACCGCGAGCGCGCGGATGCCGTCGAGCGCAGGGCGGTGCTCCACCTCGATCGCCGTCGCGCGCGCTGATCGCGCCATGCGCCCCCCGCCCTCCATCTCGCGGCACGGTACTCCCCCTCCGAACATCGAAGGGGGCCCCACGGCGATTGACCGGACGCGAATCACGACGAACGGCGCGCATCGTGCGCAGTCGGGCGTCGCAACCGTCAGGAGAAGAAGCCGTCGATGATCGACTGGGCGATCGGTCCGAGGTCATCGACACGGTCGCGCGGGTCCGGCTCACGCTCCTCCCGCATTCGCTCCGGCTCCGCTCGACCGAGCAGCACCTTGGCTGCGACCGCGAGCGCGACGAACGCGAGCGGCGCCATCGGCAGGCGCTCCTCGCCAACGTCGAGCGACCACTGGTCGTCGATCCACGAGTCGTCCTCGACGTCGATGCGATCACCGGAGCCGATGCGCCTGCCCGACGTGTCCACGACGCGGAACCCGGTGCCGCGCGGCACCGGCTCGAAGCGCGCGACAGGCGCACTCGTCTCGTCACGCACCTCGAGGTAGGGGTTGAGGAGCGGCCCGACGCGCAGGTAGGTGGCAAGCGGCGCACCGTCGGCCGCGACCGCGACGACCGCAGCCGGTGCCGCTTCGTAGACGTCGAGCCGGAAGAGCACCGCGCCTGCGGTGCCGCACTCCAGGGGCGGTCGGGCACGGATGCCTGGGCCGCTGAGGTTTGCTTCGATCAGTCCTTCGACGCCGCAGAGCACGAGGCCACCCTGGGGGTGGAGGCGGAGGAGCGTGCACCCGGGCCCCGAGGCGAACGGCGCCTGACCGGCTGGACGGTGCAGGCGAAGGCCGTGAGCGAGCGCGGTCACGACGTCGTCGTCGTCGGGGTCGACCTGGTCTCGTCGCAGCAGCGCGAGGCACCCCGGGCACGACTGCATCTGCACCGGGCACACGCGCGCGCACTCCGGGCACGTGACGGTGGCGTCGAGATCGTCCACGAGCGTGGCCATGCACCGGGGGCAGGTCTCGCGACCATCCGGCCACGATCGCCTGCACGAGGGACACGCCCGCATCGGCGCGAACCTACCGGCGCAGGA
The DNA here is from genome assembly GCA_052390255.1 of Microthrixaceae bacterium. Taxonomy (GTDB): domain Bacteria; phylum Actinomycetota; class Acidimicrobiia; order Acidimicrobiales; family VFJN01; genus VFJN01. The sequence continues at coordinate 14,150 of JBQTHC010000089.1, read as the reverse complement.
GGTCCTTCGCGATGTGCGTGATCTGGATCTCGTCAGTTCCGGCGTAGATCTGGAGGACCTTGGCGTCTCGTGCGAGCTGCTCCACCTGGAACTCGCTCATGTACCCGTTGCCGCCGAAGAGCTGCACGGCCTCCATCGCCACCTCGGTCGCGGCGCGGGCGGAGTAGAGCTTCATCGCGGACGCTTCGGCGAGCGTGAGGCCGACCCCGGCGGCCGACATCTCGATGTACCGGAACACGAGGTTCTGCACGTTGAGACGCGCGACCTCCATCCGAGCGAGCTTGTCCTGGATGAGCTGGAACTCCCCGATCGGCTGACCGAACTGCACCCGATCCTTGGAGTACTGCACGCAGAGCTCGAGGCAGCGATCGATGATGCCGAGCGACATCGCCGCGACCCCGGACCGCTCGATCGAGAAGGTGTCCTTCGCGCCCTCCCGACCGCCCGCGGGCACGTCCTCGGTCTCGCCGATGAGTCGGTCCTTTCCGACCCGGACATCGGTGAGGAAGAGCTCGCCCGTCGGGGAGCTGTGCATGCCCATCTTGCGGAGCGGCTTGGACTGCTCGAGGCCTGGCATCCCGCGGTCGAGCACGAACGAGAGGATCTTGCGCTCGGCGGGCGGGTTGCCCTCGTCGAGCTTGCAGATGAACACGATGGTGTCGGCGAACGGACCGTTCGTGATGAAGGTCTTCGAGCCGTTCAGCAGGTACTCGTCGCCGTCGCGTCGCGCGGTGGAGCGCATCGAGCCGAACGCGTCGGATCCGGAGCCGGGCTCGGTGATCGCCCAGGCCCCGATCTTGTCGAGCGTGAGCAGGTCGAGTGCCCAGCGCTCCTTCTGCGCGATCGTGCCGCGGCTCATGATCGCGGCCGACGTGAGGCCCATCGAGACCCCCATCGCGGTGACCATCCCGGGGCTGTGGCGACAGATCTCGATGATCGGAAGCATCGTCATCGCGATCGCGTTCGGGTCGCCCCCGCCCCGACGCTCACCCTTTGCCGCGGGCTCCTCCTCGCCCGCCGCGACGCGCTTCTCGCGCTCGATCTGCTGCTTGAACCGTTCGCGCGCCATCGCGTCCATGCCGAACGTGGAGAACAGCTTGCGCAGGATGTCATAGGGCGGAAGGTCGCCGTGCTCGAGCTCGTCCCGACGCGGCGCGATCTCTGCCTCGACGAACTGGCGAACCGCGTCACGGATCATCAGCTGCTCTTCGGACCACTCGTACATGGGTCGCTCCCGTGGAGATCGTTGCAGTGGAGGTGCAAAGGGTAGGTGGGCGGCCTGTCGGTGTCAGGTCCGCGGTGCCGTGAACTGGGGCGCGACACCCCGGAGATGGCATCCTTGTCCGGATCCCCCGCCAGCAACCAGGAGATGCGCGTGCCATTCAAGGTCGGTGACAAGGTCGTCTATCCCCATCACGGCGCTGCCGTGATCGAGGGGACCGACTCGATCACCCTCGCCGACGGCGTGAAGAGCAAGTACTTCGTGCTGCGCATGACCCACGGCGACCTCATGTTGAAGGTGCCGCAGGATCGAGCGGAGGAGATCGGGATGCGCTACCCGATCTCGAAGGAGGATGTCGAGGACGTCTTCGAGGTCCTCGCGAAGAAGGACGTGCGTGAGCCCACCAACTGGTCACGGCGGTTCAAGAACCACCAGGAGAAGCTGAAGTCCGGCGACGTGTACCAGGTGGCCGAGGTGGTGCGGAACCTCGCGCTGCGCGATGCCGACAAGGGCCTCTCGGCGGGCGAGAAGTCGATGTTCGTCAAGGCGCGTCAGGTGCTCGTGAGCGAGCTCGCGTTCGCGCTCAACATCTCCGAGGACACCGCCCTCGACCGTCTCAACAAGACGCTGTCGTAGGCCCGCTCGTGCGCCGTCCTCTGCTCCTCCTGGTCGTCGCCGCGCTCACCGTCGCGGCCTGCGGAGGCTCAGACGCCGCGACGGGCGCGTGCCCGACGTCCTCCCAGCTGGAATCCGTCAAGGTCAAGGGCAAGGCCGGCGACGAGCCGACGCTCCAGTTCACCCAGCCACTGAAGATCGCCGCGACCTCCTGCAAGGTGATCGACAAGGGCAAGGGCGAGCCCCTCCGCGACGGCTCGACCGCAGTGTTCGACTACCTGTTCGTCAACGGTCGTGACGGCAAGAAGATCACGTCGTCCTTCGACGCGACGCCCGCGGAGATCATCCTGGACAAGACCCTCATGGCCGGCGTGCACCTCGCGCTCGATGGCATGAAGGAGGGGAGTCGAGTGCTGGTGGCGATCGCGCCAAAGGACGGCTTCGGCAAGGACGGCTTCCCCGAGTCCGGTGTCAAGGCGGACGACACCGTGCTCTTCCTGGTCGAGCTCCACACCGTTCGCACTCCGCTCACGCGGGCGAAGGGCTCGAAGGTGGATCCCGTCGACGGCCTCCCCAAGGTCACCCTCGCGGCGAACGGCGCACCGACCATCACGGTCCCGAAGGCGGACCCGCCGACGAAGCTGGTCGCTCAGCCCCTGATCAAGGGCGCGGGCGCTGTCGTCAAGAAGGGCCAGACGATCACGGTCCACTACACGGGTGTGCTGTGGAGCACCGGCGAGACCTTCGACTCCTCCTGGTCGAAGAACGCCCCAGCATCGTTCCCGATCGGCACGGGCGGGGTCATCGCGGGCTGGGACAAGGGCCTCGTCGGCAAGAAGGTGGGTTCGCAGGTGCTCCTCGTGGTCCCGCCAGCCGACGGCTATCCCGAGGGATCCGGCTCGATCCCGGCGGGCGCGACGCTCGTGTTCGTGGTCGACATCCTCGACGCGCACGACTGACCGGGGCGCCTCATCGCTGCGCTTCCCGCGCCGCCTTGTCGGCGCGCATCGCTCGGTCACCGTCCGCGAGCAGGGTGCGCACGCCGTCACGCGTGTCAGCCGTCGCGACCCCGACGCTGATCCCCACCTCGAACCGCCCGCGCGGGTCCACGATCGGCTCCTGCACGCTGGCACGCAAGCGCTGCACCAGGTGCTCGACGTGCGCGAGGTCGGCCTGCAGGAGGATTACGTACTCGTCTCCGCCGATGCGCGCGATCAGGTCCGCCGTGCGGACCGCCTGCCGGAGGCGATCGGCGACAGCGCGAAGGACCACGTCCCCCGCGTCGTGGCCCCACTCGTCGTTGATCGACTTGAACCGGTCGAGGTCGCAGTAGAGCAGCGCCCATCCCTGCGCGGCGGTCGCCTCCGCTGCCGCGAGTGCGACGTCGAGCACTCGACGGTTGGAGAGCCCCGTGAGCGGATCGGTCGCGGCGGCGTCGATGAGGTCGGTGAAGGTGGCCTGGTTCGAGAGCACGAGACCCAGCAGCGCGACGAGGCGCTCGATGGTCTCGATGCTCCAGGGTGCGAGCTCGCCCCGGTCGACCACGAACCATCCCAGAACCGAGCCGAGGGGGGAGATGACCGGCTGCACCCTCGCGTCGGCCCGCTCGGGCGCAAGGTTCGCGAGGAGGTGCTCGGAAGCGTCCGCGGAGGTGTAGGTCGCGCCGCCGAGCGATGGGTGCAGTGCGATGCCCACGGGCGCGCGGAGCTGCGAGGAGGCGAGCGTCACGAAGCGTTGCAAGCCGGTGTCGAGATCGCGCTCCATCACGGCGGTCAGCACATCTTCGAGGCGAGCCCGCTCGCTCACGTCGAGGAACAGCAGCATGAGGTCTGCTGATCCCGAATCCGGAACGAGGCGCCCGCCGAACTCGAAGTCACGCGACTTGCCGTCGCCGCACCGCAGGCGAACCCGCACGCCGAGCTGCCACCCGGGCGCCTCGTCGGTCGTGCCGGCGAGCACCTCGCTGATGGCCTGGAGCACGCCGGGACTCTGCGAGGAATCGAGGAACTCGGCGGCCTTGCGGCCCACGACCTCCTCGACCCTGTACCGCACCGCCGCTGCGCCCGCGTCGCTGATCCACGCGACGCTCAGGTCCTCATCGAGGAGCATCAGCCCGTATTGGCTCGTCTCCAAGAGGACCTCGAGGACGCGGTCCTTGGGACTCGGTCGACACGCGCTGGCCGGTCCTTCCGCCACGCGCGGAGCCTAGGCCGAGGAAGCCCTCCCGGAACCAGGGCCGGGCCCGATCGGCCCAGCCCTGCCGCCTCCTCGGCCCAGGTTCTCGTGGTCCCCGCTACAGCGGCGGCGCCACCGCGTCGTCATCGACCTCGTCCACGTCGTCGACCTCATCGCCGTCGTCGTCAAGGTCCTCCGCGTCGTCGACCTCGTCGCCGTCGTCATCGCTGTCGTCGGCGTTGTCGACCCCGTCACCGTCGACGTCGGCGTCGTCCGCATCGTCGACGTGGTCGCCGTCGATGTCGTCCTCGGTCTCGCTGTCATCGGTGAGCCCATCGCCGTCGATGTCGTCGTCGGCGGCGTCGTCGTCGGTCCCGTCGTCGTCGCTGTCGTCGTCGACAAGTCCGTCGCCGTCGATGTCGTCCTCCGCGAGATCGCTGTTGTCGAGCCCATCGCCGTCGATGTCATCCTCCGCGAGTGAGTCGTCACGATGGGCGTCGCCGTCGATGTTCGTCTCGAGCAACGACCCGTCAGGGAGCCCGTCGCCGTCGATGTCCTTCTCGGCCAACGCGTGGTCTCGGAAGGCATCGCCATCGATGTTGGTCTCGAGCAACGACCCGTCAGCGAGCCCGTCACCGTCGATGTCGTTCTCGTAGATCGAACGATCCGCGAGGCCGTCGCCATCGATGTCCGTCTCGAACATCGACGAGTCCAGGAACCCGTCACCATCGATGTTGGTCTCGTAGATCGATGCGTCCGGCAACCCATCCGCGTCGATGTCGAGCTCGGCGAGATCGCCGTTGAGCACGCCATCACCGTCGACGTCGCGATCGGATCCGTTTGCGATCCCGTCGCCGTCCACGTCGGGATCGATCCCGTTGGCGATCCCGTCGCTGTCGATGTCCGTCGCACTCGCACCGGCAGGTGATGCGCCGATCGTCGCCACCGAGAGCGCCGCGGTGATCGCGAAGATCACCATCGCGCGCCCGACGCGACAAGTGGTTGCATTCATCGTTGCCTGCTCCCCCCGTTGTCGACCCGTCTTCGAGCCGAGTTCGAGGAACGTAAGCCTGAGCGCAACGACGATCAACCCAAGGTTTCGTTAAGGGCTCTGGTTCCAGCCGGCTTGTGCGACTTCGCGTCAGTTCGAGTGCGTCGGCTCGACGGACTCGCTGCGCGACGCGCCGACGCGAGCGCCGCTCCATCGGCCCGTAAGGTCGGCTTCGTGCCCGACACCGCATCGACTCCAAAGCCCGCGTCCGCGGCGACCACGGCCGCGAACGCGGCTGTCGCGCCTCGCGTCGCAGCCGATGACCGTGCCGACTTCGAGCGAGCGACGCGTGGGCGCTTGGCGCAGCTTGATCCACCAACGGTCGACGGCATCGGTGGGCGCGCCGTCTGGGATGTCGATCGCTTCGCGTTCGCGACCGGCGACGCGCCGCCGTCGGTGCACCCGAGCCTGTGGCGCCAGGCACAGCTGAACAACGTCCACGGACTCTTCGAGGTGACGGACGGGATCTACCAGGTGCGCGGGTACGACATCTCCAACGTGACGTTCGTGCGCTCTGGCCGCGGGTGGATCGTGATCGACCCGCTGACCGTCTCCGAGACCGCTCGTGCGGCGCGCGGCCTCGTCGACGCCCACTTCGGCGCACGACCGATCGTCGCCGTGATCTACACGCACAGCCACGCCGACCACTACGGGGGGATCCGAGGGATCGTGACCGACGAGGAGGTCGCCTCCGGCGAGGTGCGCATCCTCGCCCCCCAGGGCTTCCTCGAGGCCGCGATCAGCGAGAACGTGATCGCGGGGCCCGCCATGACCCGCCGCGCGACCTACATGTACGGCGTGCTGCTGCCGCCCGGACCCCACGGACACGTGGATGCCGGGCTCGGCAAGACGATCCCACTCGGCGAGCAGGGCCTGATCGCGCCAACGGAGTCGATCACAGCGACCGGCACGACCCTCGAGATCGACGGGGTGGCGATCGAGTTCCAGCTCACGCCAGGCACCGAGGCACCAGCGGAGATGAACTTCTACTTCCCGGGTTACCGCGCAGTGTGCATGGCCGAGAACTGCACCGCGACGCTGCACAACGTCTACACGCCGCGCGGGGCCGAGATCCGAGACGCGCTCGGGTGGAGCACGTACATCGACGAAGCGCTCGAGCTCTTCGCACACCGCAGCGACGTGGCCTTCGCAAGCCACCACTGGCCGCGCTGGGGCCGCGCGGACATCGAGCGCTTCCTCGGGTGCCAGCGGGACCTCTATCGCTACCTGCACGACGAGACGATGCGGCTGGCGAACCACGGGCACACGCCGATTGAGATCGCCGAGATGATCACGCTGCCTCCGGCGATCGCCGACGAGTGGTTCAACCGTGACTACTACGGGACGGTGAACCACAACGTGAAGGCCGTGTACCAGCGCTACCTCGGGTGGTTCGACGCAAACCCCGCGCACCTGCACGAGCTACCGCCGGTCGAGGCCGCGACGAGGCTCGTCGCGTACATGGGTGGCGCCGACGCGATCCTGGCGCGCGCCCGTGAGGACTTCGAGCGCGGTGAGTACCGCTGGGTCGCGCAGGTGGTCAACCACGTGGTGTTCGCCGACCCGACCAACCAGGACGCACGGCACCTTCAGGCGGACACCCTCGAGCAGCTCGGCTATCAAGCGGAGTCCGGCCCCTGGCGATCGTTCTACCTGACCGGCGCACAGGAGCTCCGCAACGGCACGCCGTCGTTGCCGGGCGTGCGCGGAGCCGTGAGCGCGGACGTGATGCGTGCGATGACGCCGGCGATGGTGCTCGACAACTGCGCGGTCAAGCTCAACGGGCCACAAGCTGCCTCGCACCACCTCGACCTCGACGTGGAGTTCACCGATCGTGGCGAGACTCGCCGAGTGGTCGTGGCGAACGGCACGCTGCGCCACCGACCGAGCGCACAGGCTGCCAGCACCGTGGTGCACACGACGCTGCCGACCTTCGTGGAGCTCACGAGCGAGCGCACCACGGTCGACGAGGCGCTCGCGACGGGATCACTGCGCATCACCGGCGCGGTCGAGCCGTTCCAGATGCTCCTGTCTCTTCTCGACCAGTTCGACCTGTTCTTCCCGATCATCGAGCCCTGAGCCGCGCACGTCGGTCACCGTTCGCGTGCACCTAGCATGCGCCGATGGATCGGATCGGATCGTTCACGTTGGGCTGGGGCGAGGGACTGCTCTGGGACGAGCGTCGTCAGCGTCTGTACTTCGTCGACTGCGCGACACACCAGCTCTTGTGGCTCGATGAGGGATCGGACGAGCCCACGATCCTCGCGGCGCCGTCGATGCCGGCGGGGATCGTGGCGACCGAGGACGGCAGGCTGGTGGTCGCGCTCGACGACGGGCTGCACCTGGTCGACCCCGCCGCCGGCCCCTGGACGCTGCTCTCCGCGGATCCCGACAAGCTGGGCGCTCGGGCGAACGACCTGTGCGCCGATCTCGACGGAAACCTGATCACCGGCACGCTGAACCTCGAGCCGGGTGGTGGCTCGGCCTGGTGGTACTCGTCCACCGACGGCTGGCGGCTGCTCGATGACGACATCGTCAACACGAACGGACCCGCGGTCGCGGAGATCGACGGGGTGATGACCGCCATCATCGGCGACACCGCAGCTCACTACTTCTCCTACCCCTACTCCCCCGCGGCCGGCACGGTGGGCCCGCGATCGATCTTCGGTGACGTGTCCGAGCTGGAGGGTGGACCCGACGGCGCCACGCTCGATGCCGACGGCGGCCTCTGGTGCGCGCTGTTCGGCGGCGCTCAGCTCGCCCGGTTCACGTCCTCCGGGCTCGACCGCACCCTCGAGGTCCCCTTCGCCAACCCCACCGACGTGACATTCGGCGGCCCCGACCTGGATCGCCTGTATGTCGTGTCGGTTGCGGGCGACCCCGAGGCCCCGTCGCTCGACGGCGCGCTCTGCGTGATCGACGGCCTCGGCCCAGGTCGGGTGGAGCCGCGCTTCCACCTCTAGGCGTCGTGCTCTGACACGCACGTTTCAGCAGACACGGAAGAAGTCGACAGGCACCCGAGACCCTCGAGCAAGATCGAGGTAGACGGATAGCCGGCCTCCTGTTAGGAAGTCGCCCACTGGGTTTCGTGGGCGGAGGCTCGGACCCGGTCCCCCCAAGTGAGTGTGCCTTGCCGTCGACACCTTGAGGGGACCATCGTGCGCCGAGTCTCGTTCCATGCGTTCATCGCCATCCTGGTGCTGCTCACGACGTTCACCGCGGAGCCCGCGAGCGCAACGCCCGCGCCAGACGGCTGCAAGGGGCCCACACCGATCGGGGGCAAGATCGGACAGTTCTTGTCGATCCCGCATCGGCGCAGCAAGCTCGCGCTGAAGTGCTCGTTCAACGACAACACCGGGACAAGCCTCGTATCGACGAGCTACACGATCCACGACTTCAACTCGACGCTGTACCACAACGGTGCGGGGCGCAGGGTCACCACCTCGACCAGTACAGGTCTGGGTTCCCCCACGATCCAGCTCAGCACCACGAGCAACGGCATCGCCGGGATCACCGCATGGGCGAACAGAACGATCACCGGTCCGGGCCTCGGCCCCTGGACGTTCGCCAAGAGCATCTCGGTAGGTGGGCTCGTGACGTTGAACCGGCCGACGACGGCTTCGATCCCCGCCGGTTCCGTCTTGAAGCTCGAGAACTCCATCATTCGTGCCGTGAACGACGCAACCTCCTCGCCGCCGGGAAGCATCAACGTCACTTCACCGACCGCCAACTTCACGAGCGCCGACGTAGGCCTCAGTGCCGCGGGCTTCGGCATCCCAGCCCACACGACGATCGCGGCGGTGATCACTCCAACCCTGGCGCAGCTCTCCACGCCGGCGTCCCTCGGCTCCGGCATCCTCCGGATCGGCGACACCTCGGTCACAACTACGGCAAGGCAGATCACGAACGCCTCCACGACGTCGAACGTGCGGATCAACTCGGCCGCGGCGGGGTTCGCGAACAGCTCGTTGGGCGGTGACGTCGGCCTGAAGGTCGCTGGCGTGTGCCTCAACGGCGCGGCTCCGGACTACTCGGTCCCCGCGAACACCTACATCACGAGCGTCGCGAGCGCGGTCAACGCGGACACGACCGGCGGTCTGCTCACGAGTCAGACAGAGTGCAACCTCACCATCGGTGAGCCGAGCTACACCGCGCCGCTCGACGGTGATCAGGCACTCACCCAGGATCTGGAGCTCGACTTGGATTCCGTGGCTCTGCCGGGCCTCGGCCTCGACGCGTGCAGCGCCGAGACCAGTGAGGATCTGCCGCTGGTCGCGACCTGGAGGAACCCGGGCTCCTTCTTGGGCGTTGGGACGCCAAACCAACAGCCGGCGAGCACCAAGGCGATCGCGCAGCTGTCGTTCACCTCGCAGTCCGTGGCGACGTTTGCCGCCTTCATCATCGAGCGAAAGGCGCTCACGGCCGGTGATCCGATCGGGACGGTCCACTACGACATTCAGTTCCCCTTCCACCCCGCGCCCCTCGCGATGTGCGCGTCCACCGCGACGTCGAACGGCCTTGGCTTCGAGCTCGTGGTGCCGTCCACGACGCTGAGTCAGCTCACGCTTCCGTTCGGCTACGGAAGGCCACGGACGGATCGGGTCCGCGCGGTGCTGTACTCCCCGACCCACAGCTACGTCTCCAACGCCTACGTCGTGAACGACAACCTGCCCGCCTTCACGCCGGCCACCGCGTTCACCCGCGTGTGCATCTTCCCAACGGGTTGCCCATGAGGAAGCGCTCGACGGGAGAACCCACGGGCCAGGGGCCATCGACGCGGCAAGGATCGCGGTGGGCGCGAAGGGACTCGAACCCCTGGCCTCGGCCGTGTGAAGGCCATCCAGGCACGCTTCTGACCTGCGGTATCTCACCGAAGGCGGGTGCTGACGTGCGACTACGCGTCCCAGCAGTTCCCTCGGGTTCCAGCTCTTTCTCGTTCTCTCGTGTCCCATCCGTGTCCGACGGGTTGCACCCGGGTCCCCTCAGGTAGGGCTGCGCGTCACGGCAAGTCAGTACCAAGCACCGCAATTCTGAGCACGCCTCGTCCGACCGCCAACCTTTCGGGGGAAACCATGAGTGATCTACCGCCGCCGCCGAGCGGTTTCTCGACGAATCCAAAGGAGGCCAAGGCACAAGCCAAGGCCGCCAAGGCGCATGCCAAGGCAATTCGTCCCTGGTACAAGAAGAAGCGCTACATCGGCCTGATCGCGATCGCAGTCATCGTCATCATCTCCGTCTCCTCCGGGAGCGGGAGTGACGACAAGACCAGCCCTACCGCGACGGATAAGGGCACCACGACGACAGCCGCTAGCAACGACGTGCTCTTTCCAGGGCGTGCGGATGCTCAGAAGGAGGACCAGGAGCGGAACATCGGGGACTCAGCGAAGCTGTCCGGGTATACCGCCACGGTGACGGCCGCCGGGTTCCAGCAGTCCGTCAGCGACTTTGAGGACGCCGGGTACATCACGATCGACGTCACGATCGCGAACCGCGACAAGAAGGCGCAGCCCTACAACGTGTTCGACTGGAAGTTGCAGACCCCGGGCGGTCAGGTCATCGATCCGGCGTTTACCACCGCTGACCAGCTCGGTTCGGGTGACCTCGTAGGTGGCGGTTCGGTCTCCGGCAAGGTTGTGTTCGAGGTCGGGGCGGTGACGGGCGACTACTTCATCATCTACAAGCCCGACGCGTTCGACGCGGCTCGGGGGATCTGGAAGGTGACGGCGAGCTAACCCGCTGTCGATCGCGACGCCAGGCACGGCTCTCACCGAAACGGGGGTGTCGTGTCGGCGTCACACCGCCCGGGCGCGACGATGGAGTTCGTGTCGGTGTGGCGCGGCATGCCCCTGCCGACCCGGCCACTCGCATGGGGGTGCCGGTCGGGCGGCGACGTGTTCGACGGACCATTGACGTGCCAGTCACGTCGGGATGACACCGATGGTTCATTGCCACCGACCGCGCCGCCCCGATTGACTGTCCGTCGCGCACACGGGCGGGAGGCGGCCATGAAGCGGTTGGTCACGGGAATCGCAATCGGCGTCGTCGCGGGACTGTTGGTTGGGGGCGGGTTCGTGTGGGCGACAATTCCGAACTCAAGCACGGGCGTGGTGACGGCGTGCTACCCGACCTCGGGCCCATCACAGGGGGCGTTGAGGGTCATCGACGCTCAAAGCGGCCAGACCTGCAACGCAGATGAGCAACAGATCGGCCTGCCGAGTCAGCAATGCAACGGCTACCCGCTGGCCGGAGTTGACTGGCACAACTGCGACCTTCACAAGGCCTATCTGAACGCGCAGTATCTCGAGGGCTCAAACCTTTCGGGAGCGAACCTTTCGGGAGCGAACCTCACCCGCTCGGACCTCACACGCGCGAACCTGACCGGAGCGAATCTGAGCGGGGCAAACCTGCCCGCCGCGAACCTCCAGGGCGCCAACGTGATGGGCGCCAACTTCACGAACGCAAAGCTCTCGCCGTACACCCTCAAATCGACAACCGGTGTCGGGGGGTACACCAGGTTGTCGGGAGCCGCGGGCTTCACGTCCGCGATGTTGCGCAGCGTCGCCAACGCGTCGCATCAGCCCCCGTGCTTCTCCCAATATCCGGGCATTACCGGTCCTGATCTCCGATGGATCAGCTTTGGCAGCATGAACCTGACGGGCTTCGACTTCAGCGGAGCCATGCTCAACGAATCACGGATGCCGCTCGCGAAGTTGAGTACTGCGAACTTCAGCGACACCGACCTCACCCGCCTCGATCTCACGGCGGCAAATCTCAGCGGCACGAACTTCACTTGCGCGGCGGTCTTCCAGGTCAAGCTCAACTCCGCGAACCTCACGAACGCGAACTTCACGAACGCGAGGCTGGGCGAGTCAGTCGGGATGTCGACCGCGAATCTGACAGGCGCAATCTGGAACAACACTGTGTGTCCGGACTACACCAACAGCGACGCCAACGGCGGAACCTGCATCGGGCACCTGTGATCTAGGCGTCGCCGCGCATCAGTCGAAGAAGCCGAGCGCGTTGTCGACGGCCCGCCGCGCCCCACACGCCCTGCTCGTCGTGCTCGAGCGCAAACACTGAACACTCCGCCCGCACTGGACACGCCGCGCACACCTCTAGCGCCCCAGTCACCTTCAGGCCACGGCCCGGAAAGAACAGAGGGGTCGGCATGCCGCGGCACGCGGCTTGACGCATCCACGCGATCGGATGGCCGAAGGGGTCCAGATGGCCTCCGTCCGCGCCATCTACTGATTCTCGCGTGTCCAAACCGTGTCCACCGGTTCGACCCCTCGGACGTCCATGCCCTCTGACCAGGCCTTACGCGGTGGGCGCGAAGGGACTCGAACCCCTGGCCTCTGCCGTGTGAAGGCAGCGCTCTAACCAACTGAGCTACGCGCCCTTGCGGGAGCGGACACGGTACCAGAGGGGCTGGGTGGGCCAGCCAGCCGGCCCTCAGATCGGCGCGACGGGATCGAGGGCGAGCAGGTCCTCGAGGAGTGCGAGCGCTCGCAGCACCACCACGTCGGCGTGCTGGGGACCCACCACCTGCAGACCGACCGGCATGCCGTCCGAGGTGAAGCCAGCGCAGACGGTTCCCGCGGGCGAGCGCGTCATGTTGAACGGGTACGTGAAGGCGACCCACGTGGGCGACTCGACGCCGTCGATCGTTCCGTTGCCACCGGCGAGGCCGGTCTGCCCGGCGACGGTCGGCGTGAGGAGCAGCGGCACCTGGTGGAAGAGCTCCACGAGCCGGACGTTCGCGGTGTGGCACGCATCGAACGCGGCGAGCAGCTCCGCGCCCGACACCCGGCCGAACATGTCGATCAGCGCGGCGTGGCCCGGGTCCACGCGATTCCAGTCGTCGGTGCCGCGCAGGTGGCCCAGCGCGCGCTCGTCACCGGTCATCGCGAGCCGGATCCACTGCAGCGCGGGGTCCTCGGAGAACACGGGATCGACCACCACGACCTCGCTGCCCGCGTCGGCGAGCCGCTCGAGCGCTGCTTCGCAGGTCGCCATGACCTCCTTGTCGACCTCGGCGTAGCCAAGTGTCGGCGCCCAGCCCACCTTGCGCGGCGCATGGAGCTGCTCGAGCGAACGGGTCCAGCTCGTGTCGGGCATCGGCAGCGCGCGGAGATCGGTGGCTTCGGGGCCGACGACCGCATCGAGAGCCAAGGTGACGTCGCGGATCCTGCGCGCCATCGGACCCTTGGTGGACAGATCGCCCCACCCCGGCGGGTTCGGCCCGCCCGACGGCACGCGCCCGAGCGACGGCTTCATCCCGGAGAGCCCGCACAGCGACGAAGGGATCCGGATCGACCCCCCGCCGTCAGATCCGGTGCACAGCGGCACCATGCCTGCGGCGATCGCGGCCGCCGATCCACCGGAGGACCCTCCCGCGCTGCGCTCGAGGTTCCACGGGTTCCTCGTAGAGCCGAACGGGATGTTCGTGGTGTCGCCCTTGTGGCCGAGCTCGGGAGTGTTGGTCTTGCCTACGACGACGTAGCCGGCGGCGCGCAGGCGCTCCACGAGCGGCGAGTCGGCGGCGGCGACCGGGCTGTCGACGTACAGCGCTGACCCGTGCGTGGTCCGGAACCCCAGGGCGTCCTCCAGGTCCTTCACGCCGATCGGGATCCCCGCGAGCGGACCGACGCTCTCACCCGCGGCGATGCGATCGTCGATGATCGCGGCCTCCGCGAGCGCAGCCTCCGCCTCGACCGCGACGAAGGCGTTCACCTGCGGGTCCACGGCCTCGATCCGATCGAGCGCCACCTGGGTGAGCTCGCGTGCGGAGATCCGACGTGCGGACACGTCCTCGGCGAGCGCGGCCACGGTCGTTCGACGGAAGTCCATGCGCCGACGCTATTGCGTGCGGCGTGACCGTGTCGGAGCGAGGCTCAGTAACCGGCTTCGACGTCGACGGGGCCGAGGAGCGGCTCGCCGGCGATGCGCCGACGCACGTTCTCCCGCACGCGCTCGCTGAGCAGCGGAAGCGCCATCGCTGCGGTGTTGGCGGTGTGCGGCGTGATGATGCAACGGGGCTCGGCCCACAACGGGTGGTCATCCGGGAGCGGCTCCGGGTCGGTGACG
>JBQTHC010000088.1:0-19114 GCA_052390255.1 Microthrixaceae bacterium | reverse complement strand
CGGGCGAACACGTCCTTGGCGCGCTCGTAGGCGTCGCGCGCGGCGCCCACCATAGCGGCGGGCGTTCCCTCGTGCGCGCCGACGAAGCCGCCGCTCACCGGCACGTCGAGGAGGTCGACACCGTGATCGCCAGCGAGCTCGGCGAGCTCTTCGGCCGTCTCGGGGCGGATGGTGGAGTGCACCGCGATCACCGAGCCGGCAGCGGCGGTGGTGAGCAGCTCGTCGACGACAGCGCGCACCTGCTCGTCGTTCAGCACCATGACCGACGTGACCGTCGCGCGCGCCCCGACCTCGGCGACCGACGCTGCCGCGGCGGCGCCCGCTTCGACGAGCGGCTCGACGGCCTCCGCTCGCACGTCGAACACCACGAGCCCGTCGGGCCAGTCGACGAGGCGGCCGGCCATCGGCGCGCCGATCTGGCCGAGTCCGATGAAGCCGACGGTCATGCGCGCGACGTCTGTGAACCCTGGTGGCCGCAATGCGGACGTGGGTGTTCACAGACGTTGGTTGTTGTGGGTGTGGGTGGGGTGGGTGTGGGTGGGGAGGGTGTGGGTGGGGAGGGTGTGGGTGTGGGTGTGGGTGTCAGTGTCATGAGCGGGTGATCTGGCCGCCGTCGACGTTGATGATCTGCCCGGTGATCCAGGCCGCGTCGTCGGAGAGGAGGAAGAGGCACATGCCGACGAGGTCGTCGGGGGTGCCGCGGCGCTTGAGGGCGAGGCCCTTCACGATGTCGTCGATCATCTCGGCGGGCACCACGGTGCGCGTCGCCTCGGTGTCGATCGGACCGGGCGCGATCGCGTTGACCCGGATGTTCCGGCCGCCGAGCTCGGCCGCGAGCTGCTGGGTCAGCCCGTTGATGCCGATCTTCGCGAGCCCGTAGAAGCCGGAGTAGAGCCACGCGGCCGTGGACGACTGGTTGACGATCGCACCGCCGCCACGCCGACCGATGTGCTTGTAGCACGCCCGGGTGACCACGAGCGCGCCGTCCATGTTCACGGACATGAACCGGCGGTAGTACTCCCAGTCGACCGTGAGCAGCGTGTCGAGCTGCATCCCGCCGTAGATCGCCGCGTTGTTCACGAGCAGGTCGATGCCGCCGAAGCGCTCGACGGTCGCCGCCGCCAGCGCCTCGGCCGACTCGACGTCGGCCACGTCGGTACGCACGAACAGCGCCGCGTCACCGATGTCCTTCGCGACTGCCTCGCCGCGCTCCGTGTCCATGTCGGCGATCACGACGCTCGCGCCCTCCGCCGCGAGCGCTCGCGCGTACGCCTCGCCGATGCCGCCCGCGGCGCCAGTCACGATCGCCACCTTGCCCGTGAACCGGCTCATGCCCGTCCTCCCGACTCGTTCCGTGGGCGCGAGAGCACGCCGTGCGTGCCCTTGCGCCCACAGAACCCGTGCAGCGTGGTCATCGGGCGGGCCAGATGGGCGCGGGGGCCTGACCGACCGCGTAGTGGCCGGGGAGGCCGCCCCCGAGCGAGCGGTGCATGCGAGCCGTCATCCCCTCCGACAACGTGCCGTCGCTCATCATCTCGAGAAAGCACGCGGCGGCGTTGCCGTAGTCGAACCAGTCGCGCTGGAAGCGCCACTGGAAGCCCCCGGCGTAGCCGAACCACGAGCCGCCGATGCCGGCCACCTCGTAGTGCGAGCCGTCGGCGCGGGTGGCGGTGGCGATCTGCCGCCAGAAGCCCACGACCATCCCCTTCTGCTCGTCGATCAGGATCTCCTCGTACGGGTACTCCCAGCCGTCGAGGCCGCCCATCTCGAGGCCGAGCGCCACCGCGCGGATCTCCTCGCGGCCCACGGCCATGAAGTCGTGCTCCGGGCCGTAGTTCCAGCCGTAGGTGGCGTCCTCGGCGAACAGGTCGGCGAGGGGCCGCCAGTCGCCCGCCGCCTCGGCGTCCTTGTTCGCCTGGAGCCAGCGCTCCACCATCTCTTCCAGCTCAGCACGGGGGAACGGCATTCAGGGCTCCTCGACGATCGACAGTGCATGGGTGGGACAGAACTTCACCGCCAGCTCGACGGCGCGGCGCTCGGCCTCGGCCGGGACATCCTGCAGCACGGTGAGCACCGCGTCCTTCGACACGGAGAAGACGGTCGGGGCCTCGGACTCGCACACCCCGTGCCCCTGGCACAGGTCGCGGTCGACGACGATCCGCCACGACCCACCTCGTTCTGTGGGCGTCACCGCACGCCATCCGTGCTCTGGCGCCCACAGATGCGGTGCATCCGGGCTCCACAGGGCTGCGCGAGCTGGACGACCATCTTCGAGTGGTCGTTGCGGTAGGTGTCGTGGGGCTGGGTGAGCTCGAAGGTGAACTCGCGCAGCAGCACCGAGAAGATCGCCTTCAGCTGCATCATCGCGAACGCCGCCCCTACGCAGCGGTGACGGCCCGCGCCGAAGGGGATCCAGCTCCACGGGTTGTCGACGTCGTCCGCGCGCGGCTCGAGGTAGCGCGCCGGGTCGAAGCGCTCGCTGTCGGCGAACACCTCTGGCAGCCGGTTCGAAACCGATGGCGACGCGCCCACCAGCGCGCCGACGGGGATGCGCCGGCCCTGCACGTCGAGCGATGTCTTCGCCACGCGCAACAACAGGATGAGCGGTGGGTGCAGGCGCAACGCCTCCTTGATGGCCGCTTCGAGGCGCGGCATCTCGCGCAGCGCCTGGTAGCTCACCTCGAGGCCTTCGGCGGCGAGGGCGTCGAGCTCTGCGACGACGCCAGCGAGCACGTCGGGGTGGCGCAGCATCTCGATCAGCGTCCAGGCAGCCGTGCCCGAGGTGGTGTGGTGGCCCGCGAACATCATCGAGATGAACATGCCGGTGACGATGTCGGCGCCGAACTGCGGGCTGCCGTCCTCGGTCCGGATCGACATCAGCACATCGAGGAGGTCACGGTCCTCCTTCGCGGGCGGTGGCTCCTCCGCGCGGCCGGCCATGATCGACTGCACGAGCGCGACGAGCCCGCGCCGGGCCTCGTCGCGGCGGTGGAAGCTCGGGATGTCCGCGTAGGGGTCGACGTAGGCGATGGCGTCGGTGCCCTGTTCGAGGTCGTGGTAGAGCCGCGCGAACCGCCCGTCGAGCTGGTCGCGGAAGCGGGTGCCGATGAGGCACGCCGACGACGTGTAGATCGTGAGCTCCGCGAACCAGTCGAGCAGGTCGATGTCGCCGCCGTCAGGGGTGCGGGCGATCATGCGCTCCACCTCGGCCGCGATCGTCTCGGCGTGGCCGCGCATGAACTTGTCGCGCAGTGCCTGGTTGTGCAGCGCCTTGCGCCGCTCCTCGGGTGAGGCGTCGAACACCACGCCCTCGCCGAAGATGGGCGTCATGAACGGATAGGCCTCGGCTTGGTCGAGCTCCTCTTCGGCTGCCCGGAAGAAGACCTCGTTCGCCTCGGGTCCGGTGAGCAGCACCACGTCGCGGTCTGCGAGCCGGAAGGTGCCGACGTCGCCGCACTCGGCACGCACCCGTTCCATCAGCCCGATCGGGTCCCGGCGGAGCTCCTCCAGATGGCCGGTGCCGCCGTCGTCGCCCGACACCGCGTCGATGCCCTCGATCGTCATCGTGCCTCCCCCGTCGGCGCCTCCGGTTCGACCTCGACGAGCGTCAGGTGCACGCCGCGCGGCGCGCTGACCACGGCGAGCACGGCGGCTGCGACGTCGCCCGCCTGCAGGAGCCCTGAGTGGCGCATCAGCCCCCACGCGGTCCAGATGCCGAGCACCTCGTCGATGACGCCGGGGTCCCAGCCGCTCCCTTGCTCGGTGAGGGAGGGGCCGGGCCGCACGATCCCCACGCGCACGCCCGTGCCCTCGAGCTCCATCTGCATCCCGCGCGCGAGCCCTTCGAGGGCGTGCTTCGACGCCATGTACGACGCCATGTTCGGTCGAGGCATGCGGATCACGTCGGACGTGATGAACACGATGTCGCCGCGCTGACGCTCGACCATCGCCGGGCCGAGCGCACGCACGAGCCGGTGCGCGCCGAGCAGGTTGAGCTGCAGCTGCTCGGAGAACGCCGCCGGGTCGACCGAGAGCGTTGCCTCTGGCAGCACCACGCCCGCGTTCGACACGAGGATCTCGACGGGCCCGAGACGCGCCTCTGCCTCGATCGCGAACGCGTCGATCGAGGCGTTGTCGGTGAGGTCGAGCGCGACCGCCGCCGCCTCGCCGCCCGCGTCGCGGATCTCCTGGGCGGTCGCCTCGAGCCGGTCGAGGCGTCGCGCGCCGAGCACGACCGGACATCCCGCCCGCGCGAGCGCGACCGCGGTGGCGTGCCCGATGCCCGACGACGCGCCCGTGACCACCGCCGTGCGGCGCGCCGGGTGGGGTGGGAACGACGGCATCAGCGCGCCTCCGATCTCGTGGGCCTCGGGGGACGGGCTGACAGGGCGGTCGTCAGCCCTCTTCGTGCGCAGGCGAGGCCAGTGACCTGCCCATCGCCTCGCCCATCGACTCGGCCTGGCAGCGTCATCGGAGCGTGACCGAGGTGGGGAGCGTCGCGAAGCCGCGGACGTTCACGGAGTGGACGCGCTGGATGCCGGCAGGATCGATCTCGTAGTGCGCGACGCGCTGCACGAGCTCCTCGAGGCAGACACGCGCTTCGAGGCGCGCAAGAGACGCCCCGAGGCAGAAGTGCCGACCGAAGCCGAAGCTCGCGAGCTGCTGCATCTCGGCGGCCGGGCGATCGAGGTCGTAGCGGTCCGGGTTCGCGAACACGCGCTCGTCGCGGTTGGCGGACCCGACGAGCAGCAGCACACGAGCTCGCTCGGGGATGACCGTGCCATGGAGCACGATCGGCGCGGTGGTGACCCGGGCGAGCATCTGGCTCGACGTGTCGAACCGCAGCGTCTCCTCGACCCACTCGGGGATGCGCGCGGGATCTGCGAACGGCTTTGCACGTTCGTCGGGGTTGCACCACGCCCAGTACCACGCGTTGCCGAGCAGCTTCGTGGTGGTCTCGTTGCCGGCGACGACCATGAGGAACAAGAAGCCCATGATCTCGTCATCGGTGAGACGATCGCCGTCGACCTCCGCGTCGAGCAGCGCGGAGGTGAGATCGTCGGTTCGGCGCGCACGTCGCTGGGCGAGCATGTCCGAGTAGTACGCGACCAGGGTGAACGCCGCCTCGACGCCCGCAGGGGGGACGTCGTCCATGCCCTCCTCGCGATGCACGAGCAGGTCGGACAGGCGACGCAGCTCGGCGCGATCTGCCTCGGGCACGCCGATCAGCTCGGAGATGACGTCCATCGGGAGCCGGCCGGCGATCGCGCCGATGAAGTCGAACGTGCCCGCGTCGAGCGCTGCGTCGAGGTGCAGGCGGGTGAGCTCGCGGATGCGCGGCTCGAGCTCGGCGACCCGCCGTGGCGTGAACCCGCGCGACACCAGGCCGCGCATGCGGCCGTGCATCGGAGGGTCCATCGCGAGGAACGACATCGTCCGGTGCGCGTGCGGCCCGGATGCCGACGGATCGAGCGACACGCCATGTGCCGACGAGAACCGCACGTTGTCGCGGAACGCCTCCACCACGTCGCCGTGGCGGGACAGCGCCCAGAAGTCGGCCGCCTCGTTTCGGAACACGGGCGCCTCGTCGCGCAGGCGCGCGTAAGTGGGGTACGGGTCCTCGTGGATCTCGTAGGCGTACGGGCTGTACGCGAGCGCCGCGGCGGTCATCGTCCCGACCCCACGACCAGCGCCGCGACCTCGTCCATCCGATCGGCGAGCTGTGTGTAGCTGAAGTAGCCCATCCCGGCTTGGAGGAGCGCTCCGGCGAGCGCGAGGTTCAGCGCGCGCACCACGGCGGGGTCGGCGTCGTCCCCGAGCGCAAGCGTGACGCGCTCGGTGAACGCGGCCCCGATCCGATCACGTAGGCGCTGGACGTCGGGATCCTTGGCGAGGATCGCTGTGGTGGAGGCGGCGGCGAGCTCGGGCTCCTCCGCGATGAGCAGCGCGAGCTCGCGCAGTGCGATCGAGACCCGCGTGCGCGCGGAGCGGCGCCCATCGACGGGAGGCGCGGGCAGCGCGGAGAGGCGACGCCAGAACACCTCGGCGACGAGGTGGTCCTTGGATCCGAAGTACGTGTAGGCGGTGGCGGCGGCCACCTTGGCGCGGCGCGCCGCGTTGCGCACGGTGAGCCCCTCGTACCCGTTCGTGCGCAGCTCGGCGACGGTGGCCTCGACGAGCGCGTCGACCCGGTCGGCCTGGCGGCCGCCGAGGTCCCGTCGCAGCGGCTCGGTGGCGGCGGGGCTCGGCACGACGGGCACCGTAGCCCGTGACTGGACAGGTGTCCAGACACTAGTCTGCACCCATGGCACGCCACGACGCCCCGCACGACCTCCACGACCGGCCCGACTACTCCGGGCCCTTCGACCCCGACTTCCGGTACGAGGACCTGTCGAAGGAAGCGCTCGTGCGGCTCGCGCGGGAGTACGCGCTCATCGTGCACCTGCTCGACCGCTCGATGTGCGCGGCGATCGGATTGCGGTACGGCCAGGAGGTGGTGGAGGAGCTGGCGATCGAGGAGTGGCGCGGCGCAAGCCCCATCTACGGCGATCGCCTCCGGCGGATCATGGGGATCGACGGCGACGGCGTGGAGGCCATCTTCAAGGTCCTCCAGCTCGATCCGGGCTTCCCACAGCACTACATGGACGTGCGCTACGAGATCGTCGACGACCGCCACGGCTACTTCGAGCTTGCATCGTGCGGCGCGCTCCTCGACGTGGAGCCGTGGGGTGAGCGCGCGATCACCGGCATGTGCCACACGATCGAGGACGCCACCTTCGACGCCACCGCGCAGGCCGTGAACCCCAAGGCTCACATCGCGCACGTGCACCGACCGCCGCGGGTCCCCGCTGACCGAGTGCCGCACTGCCGTTGGGAGATCACCATCGACGACGCCAACGTCACGCTCGACGAGCCCCCGATCACCACGATGACGCGCACGACCACCGCCGCCACCTTCGAGTTCCCCCCGCTGCGCGACGGCACCCCCCATCTCCCGCCGTCGGCAACGGCTGTCCACATCGGGTAGCAACGCGGGGTGCCCCCGCGCGTCGTGAGCCTGGTCCCGTCGGTCACCGAGACGCTGCGCGCCTGGGGGGTGGAGCCCGTCGCCTGCACCCGCTTCTGCGAGCAGCCAGACCTGCCCCACGTCGGGGGCACCAAGGACCCTGACGTCGCTGCGATCACCGACCTCGCGCCTGACCTCGTGGTGCTCGACGAAGAGGAGAACCGGCGTGAGGACCACGACGCGCTCGTCGCCGCCGGTGTCGCGGTCCACGTGCTCGCGGTGCGAGATCTCGCGCATCTCGACGCGCAGATGACCGGCCTGGCCGAGGCGGTCGGCGCCCGGTGGGACCCGCTGGGACACGTCGCCGAGCCCGAGCCGCGCCGCCGCGCGTTCGTGCCGATCTGGCGCCGACCGTGGATGGCGCTCGGCGAGCCGACCTACGGCTCCGCGCTGCTGCGCGTGCTCGGCATCGCCAACGTGGCCGCGGGCGATGGCGCCTACCCCGAGATCGAGCTGGCCGAGATCGCCGCACGCGAGTGCTCGCTCGTGGTCGCGCCGAGCGAGCCGTACCCGTTCGCGGAGCGACACCGGGCGGAGCTCGAGGCGGTCGCGCCGGTCGTGTTCGTCGATGGTCGCGACCTGCTCTGGTGGGGCACCCGCACGCGCGGCTCGCTCGCGCGGCTCGCGGGCGTGCTCGGCGTCTGAGCCGTCACCCTTCCTCGGCAGCAGCCGCCTTTGCAGCTCGGCGCGCTGCCTTGGCGATGAGCTCCTCCACCTGGCTGTTCAGCTTCGCCCCGTCGGGCCAGCCCGCGTAGTGCGTCAACAGGATCACGATCTCCCTGAGGGTGTGCGCGTCGAGCTCGCCGTTCGCGAGCGCCGCTTCGATCTGGAGGCCGACCACGTCGTGCAGGCCGCGCCCGACGAGCAGCCCGATGAGCAGCAGACGCCGATCCCGGACGGTGAGCCCGTCCCGCTGCCAGATCTCGCCGAACAGGTGCTCGGCGGTGTAGCCGAAGAAGTCACCGCCGCCGTCAGCGATCTCGCCCCAGCCATAGACCGCGGCCATCGTCTCGAGGCCCTGTCTGCGCTTCGCCGGATCGCTCTCCATCGGGCCGCAACCTACCCGCGGCGGATTGTTACTCAAGGTAGGGACGAAAGGGACCGAACATCGTGTGACCTAATTGCCCGATCTTGGAGGGAAACCCGAAATGTCCGCTCACCGTCATCTGGCGCGCAACATCCTCGCCTCGCTAGGCCTGCTCGGTGCTGCCGCATCGGTCGCGGGCCTCGCCACCTACGCCACCTTCACCGACAGCACGACGGCGAGCGAGTCGATCAGCTCGGGTTTGGTCGACATCAACCTCGGGGCCGTCGGGGTCGACAACCGGCTGACCGTCGCGGCGACCGGCATCGTTCCGGGCGACACGATGCAGCGCGCGTTCAGGCTCACGAACTCGAGCAGCGATGCCGTGGCGGCGATCGCGCTGACGACGTCGGCCACGACGAGCTCGGCGCTCGACACGGATGCGACGAACGGCCTGCAGATGCTCATCGAGCGCTGCTCGGTTGCGTGGACGGAGTCGGGGACGTCGCCGGCGTTCAGCTACACGTGCTCGGGCACCACCACGACGGTCCTCGCGACCCGGGCGATCATCGGCAGCAGCCTCGCGCTGTCGAACCTGACCCTCACCTCCGGCGCGACCGACAACCTGCGTCTCACGCTGAGCCTGCCGACGACGGCCGGGAACACGCTGCAGAACCTGTCGTCGACGGTGCTGTACTCGTTCACCGCCACGCAGCGCGCCGCACAGGCCGCGTAGCCCGCAGGTTCGTGGAGGGCCGAACGATGCTCGACGTTGCAGTCCGCGCCGGCCGCTGGGCCGGCCGGGCTGCACTCGTCGCGTCGATCATCGCGTTCGCGCTGCTCGCGATCGGACCTCGCACCGGCCGCTACCGAACCCTCACGGTGCTGACGGCCAGCATGCGTCCGAGCGTCGCACCCGGCTCCGTGGTGGTGACGGTGCCCGTGCGGATCGAGGATCTCGCCGTCGGAGACGTCATCACGTACGCCGTCCCTGTCGACGACCATCACGTGATCACGCACCGCGTGGTGGAGATCGTCGAGCCAGGTGTCGTGCGGACGAAGGGCGACGCCAACGACAGCGCCGACCCGTGGCTCGCGAACCTCCAGGGAGAGACCGCCTGGCGCATGCGTGGCGCGATCCCAGGCGTCGGCTACGCGATCCAGACGATGAGCCTGCCCATCGCACGGGTGGCCACCGTGTTCGTCTCACTCGGCGGCGCAGTGATCCTCGGGCTGCGGTCGATCTGGCGGAGGCCGAGCCTTGCGTGAGCGCAGCCTGCGAGGGGCGCTCATGGTGGGGATCGTCATCGGCGCGCTCGCGTCGACGCACGTCGCCTCGGCGGCGTTCACCGATGGCACAACGGCGAGCGCCTCCTACTCGGCCGGCGCACTCGCAGCGCCGACCTCGCCGAGCGCGACGGCTGGCACCTGCTCCACGATCACTGGCGACCGCACCGTGCTGTCCTGGACCGCGTCGACGTCCAGCTGGGCGAGCGGCTACGAGATCGCCCGATCGACAACCTCTGGCGGGCCCTACACGGTGATCGCGACGGTGTCCGGCGTGAGCACGACCACCTACACCGATGCGCCACCGGCCTTCTCGACCACCTACTACTACGCGATCCGCTCGACGAAGCATGCGTGGCGCAGCGCCAATGCCACCACGTCCCGCACGACGAAGAGCTCGCTCTGCCTCTGAGCGACCCCCGGTCGGTACGGTGGACGAGTGCCTTCTGACTTCGCCCTCAAGACCATGAACGGCCTCCATCGAGCGATCCAGCGAGCCAGCTTCGGCAAGCTCGGGTGGAGCGCCGGCTCGATGCCCGTCGTGGAGCTCACGACCACCGGCCGCAAGAGCGGCCAACCTCGGACGGTGCTGCTGACCTCGCCCGTGCAGGAGGGCGACACCTACGTCGTCGTCGCCTCGCGCGGCGGGGATGACACGCACCCGGCGTGGTTCCTCAACCTGCGCGACAACCCCGCGGTGCAGGTTTCGACCGATGGCAAGCCGCCCCGCCCGATGCACGCGCGCATCGCCGACGCAGAGACGCGGGCTCGCCTGTGGCCGCTCGTGATCGCCGACCACAAGAACTACGCCGGGTACCAGACCAAGACGAGCCGCGAGATCCCGCTGGTGCTCCTCGAGCCGACGCCCTGACACGGCCGGCGGCGGCGCTCACGTCGCCTAGGTGCGCTGCTGCGCCAGGAGCATCCCGATGCCGATGCGATCCGCGAGGCAGCTCACGAACTCCGCGTCGTCGGGAGTGAACAGATCCGTCGTCAGGTCGCGGATGATCGCCATCGTGCCGAACACGGAGCCTTCAGCCCGGAGCGGCACGATGATCGCGGAGCGGACTTCGATCGGTCCGGGTGGTGGCGTCGGGCCGTCGACGCGGAGCCACGCCGCGGCGACGCTGTCGATGACCACCGGGACGCCGGACCGAAGCGCAACTCCCATGTGGCCCGCGTCTGCATCGCGGTCGACGAAGAGATGGCGATCGAGGTAGGCGAGCTGGTCGGGTCGCGGGTGCCAGCTGGCTGCGCGCACCAGCCGACTTCCGTCCTCGGAGAGCAGGCGGATCGCACAGCCGTCGCGGACGGCCCTCGCCACAGGCTCGACGGCCACTCGTGCGACCCCGGCGATGTCGAGCGACGTGTCCAACATCGCCTTCATGACGCCCAGCGCATCTCGCAGGCGCGCACGGGCGAGCGCTGCCTCCTCCCACGCGGCAGATGCGGCAAGCGTGAGCCGGTCTCGTTCGCTCTTCAGCAGCTCGACCTCGCTCGCCTCGAGATCTGACGTCGTCGCCCATCGCCCCGGCCCCCCCTCCACACCCAGGCGGCCGTCGATCGGAAGGCGTACCGACACGAGCGTTCCGGTCCCGTCGGTGCGACGCGAGATCAGGCACTCCCCGCCGAGCGCTGCGGCGCGCTCGTACATCCCACGCAGCCCGAGATGCCCCGGGCGCTCCTCGGGCACCTCGAAGCTGCTCCCGTCGTTCGCGACCTCCAAGTGGAACCACCGCCCCTCCTCCCGCAGCGTGAGATCGACATGGCGGGCGCGCGCATGCTTGTGCGCGTTGGTCATCGCCTCGGTCGCGATGCGGAACAGCGCGAGGCGCACGGAGTCCTCAGGCTCCCGTCGAAGCTGGACGTCGATGGACACCTGCGTTGGTGACCCAGCGAACGTGTAGCCCGCTGCGCTCTGCAAGGCGGACTCGAGACCGGAATCCACCAGCTCAGGTGGGCTCAGGTCGAACACGACGCGTCGCAGACCCGCCATCGCATCCCGGATCGACGACTCGATCTGGCCGAGTCGTTCGACCCGCTGCGGTGCGTCGGGGTGACGCCGCAGCCCGCCGAGAAGGACCGCTGCTGCAGCGAGGTGCTGGATCGAATCGTCGTGCACCTGCATCGCGAGGTGTCGACGCTGCTCATCGCTCGCGTCGAGCAGCCGCTCCAACAGCTCCCCGTGACGTAGCTCCGCCGCGAGCTCCCCGCTGTCGTCCTCGAACATCGCCGCCACGAGGCCCCCCGGCAGCGCCACGCCGCGCCACCGGTAGCGACGCGCGCCCTGGCCCGGGGCGCCGTAGGCGACGTTCTGGAAGCGCTCCACGGCATCGCTGCCACACATCGCGAGCAGGCGGTGCGCGTCGTCAGGACGAACGATGGGGAAGACCTCGGCGATCGTCTTCCCCACCACGTCGTCCGGTTGGATCTGCAGCATCTCCGCGGCCGACCGATTGGCAGAGACCAGACGCAGTCGCATGGGATCGTCGACCCCGTTGCCGTCCCAGACGATGACGCCGACCGGGCTCCAGTCCACGAGCACGGTGAGGCGTTGGAGCAGCTCCGCGCGGGAGCTGTCGGGTCGGAGATCCCGGAGCAGGGCGACCACCTCAGCGTCACCCGACGGGAGCTGACGCGCGGTGAAGCCGAAGTCGAGCGGGATCCTGTCGCCTTCGACGGTGAGCCCGACCGCCTGGTGTCGACCGAAGCCGGGCCCCGACTCCGGCTGCGACCGGATCTGCGCCACCGTCGGGCGCTCCTCCGGTGCCAGGAGCACGGCGCTCTCGATTCCTCGTAGCTCCTCGATCGGGCGCCCGAACATCGCGCAGAACGCAGCGTTGGCGTCCACGATCGCGCCACCACGACCGACCACGAGACCGATCTCCATCAGATCCAGCAGGGACACGATGACCGTGAGAGTCTCGACGTCGAGCTGCAGCTCTTGTGGTTCCACGTTGTCCTCAGCGGTGTCGAGGAAGCAGAAGCAGACAGGTCACGAAGGCGGACTCACGAGCCCACGCTGGGCGGCGATGGCGGCGGCCTGGAGCTTCGAGTGCGCTCCGAGCTTGGAGAGGACGGACGACACGTGGTTCCGCACCGTGTCGCGTGAGAGCACCAGCTCGTCGGCGATCTGCTGGTTGGTGCCACCCTTCGCGATCAGCGCGAGCACCTCGTGCTCACGCGGCGTGAGCTCAGGGTTCGGTCCACGTCGCCGGGCAGGCGACAGGCGCGGAAGCAGGCGGGCCAGCAGCGCTGGCGTGATCACTGCCTCGCCGGCGGCCGCGCTGCGGACTGCTGCGAGCACCGTGTCGAGGGAGTCGGACTTGGTGACGAACCCGGTGCAGCCCGCGTCGAGGGCAGAGGCCAGGACGGCCTCGTCGCTCGCGGCCGTGAGCATGACCACCCGGACCTCCGGCCATCGCTCGAGGATCGTCCGGGTGAGGGCCACGCCGTCCCCATCGGCGAGGCGGAAGTCGGAAAGCACCACGTCGGCGCCGCCGGCGAGTGCGTCGAGCGCGGCCGGGATGGTCGTCACCGCGCCGACCACGTCGATGCCCCGTTCGTCAGCGAGGGCGCGAGCCAGGCTGGCCCCGAAGACGGCGTGGTCGTCGACGACCAGCACCCGGATGGCTGGCGTGTCCACCGCTCCATGATGCCACGGGGTGCCCGTCGATCCCCCGGCAACGACGTCGTCGTAGGCGGTGGCGCGGCCGACGATGAGGGCATCGATCTCCCTCGCCGGGAGCGCGCGATCGAACAGCCAGCCCTGCGCGTAATCGCAGTCGAGCTCTGCGAGCACACGGAGCTGTGCAGTGGTCTCCACCCCCTCGGCCACGACGCGCATCCCGAGGACGTGGCCCAGGCTGACGATGGTGCCAGCGATCACGCGATCCACCGAGTCGTCGGCCAGCTCGGTGACGAAGGACCGGTCGATCTTGAGCACGTCGATTGGGAGTCCCTTCAGCCGGGCGAGGCCTGAGTGCCCCGTGCCGAAGTCATCCATGTAGATCCGCATCGCGCACGACCGGCGCAGCTCGTCGACCGCCCGAACGGACCCGCCGTCATCATCCATGAGCGCCCCCTCGACGACCTCCAACGCCAAGGACCCGGGCGGAACCTCGCAGTCGGTGAGCACTCGCTTCACCATGTCCACGAAGCCCGGCGCGACGAGCTGCCGGGGCGACACGTTCACGGCCACAGCGAAGGGGGTCGCCGCTCCGGCGCTCCAGCGCGCCGCCTGTGTAGCGGCCTGGGTGAGCACCACCTCACCCAGCTCGCAGACGAGGTCGCTGGATTCGGCGACGCTCATGAACTCGCCGGCGTCGAGGAGGCCGCGCGTCGGATGGTGCCAGCGCGCCAGTGCTTCCACCCCCACGAGCGCGCCGTCGCTGATCCGCACGACGGGCTGGTAGTACGCCTCGATCTCCCCGGTGGCCACGCCGTGATGGAGCTCGCGATCGAGTCGGATGCGAGCCTCCGACCGTTCCCACAGGGCCTGATCGAAGAGCTCGTAGCGCCCACCGCCGAGCGCGGCCGCTCTGGCCTGCGCCGCGGCGGCGCCCCGCATGAGCGACTCGACGTCACCCTCGCCATTGGCGACTGCGACGCCAACGCTTGCCGAGAGCAGGACCGGCTCGACCGGGAATTCGAGGAAGACCGGCTGCCTGCAGAGCGAGACCGCTCGCTCCGCGTAGCCCACGGCGTGGATCCCCTCGTCGATCGTTGCGACGATGACGAACTCATCGGCGGCAAGGCGGGCGACGGTGTCGTCCGGACCACCGAGGCCGGTGAGCCGCTCGCTGAGCTCGACCAGCACGGCGTCCCCGGCCGATTGCCCGAAGACCTGGTTCACCGCACCGAACCGGTCGACGCCGATGTGCACCACCGCGGTGCAGCGACCAGCGGCACGAGCGCGGGACAGCGTCATCGAGAGCCGATCACGGAGCAGCGCTCGATTCGCCAGGCCCGTGAGGTCGTCATGAAGGGAGCGATACCGGAGCTCCTCCTCTGCCGCCGAACGATCCACGGCCGCGCCGACCGTGTTGGCGACCGCCCGCACGAAGCTGACGTCCTCCGGCGTGAACTCCCGAACCGTTCGGGTGTGGACACCGAGAACACCCCAAGGGGCGCCATGCGAGAAGATCACGTCGCTGAGACCCGAACGAACCTGCTCGTGGAGGAGCAGCGGTGAGGGTTGGAAGCGGGTCTCGCTCAGCAGGTCTGCGACGACGACGGGTTCGACCTGTCCCAAGGCGTAGCCCGACTGCGATTCCCCGACCTTGACGAGCGCCCGACCGACGAGGCCCGGGCTCCACCCGACTCCGGCGGTGAGGATCAGGGTCTCATCCTCTTCGAGGCGAAGCACGGCGGACAGGTCCGCATCGAGCATCGCCCGCGCCGTTGCAGCGGCGTCGTTGCAGACGTCGAGCAGCGACCCGGGCGTCAGCGCTCGACGTCCGAGGTCGGCCAAGGCGGTCGCCCGCCTTGCTCCTGCACGGAGCAAGCCTGCCGTCTCGTGCTGCTCGGTCACGTCCAGGTTTGCTCCGATCATCCCGCTGAGGGCACCGGAGCTGTCCCACACCGGGCGCGCGCGCAAGTGGACCCATCCGGCTGAGCCGTCACGTCGGATCAGCCGGTGCTCGAGCTGGACCTCCTCACGGCGTTCGATTGCCCCCGTCACCGCCGCGATGACCCTGTCCTCGTCGTCGGGATGCAGGGTGCCGACGAGATGCGCGATCGATCCGTCGAACTCCCCAGGCTCGAAGCCGACCATCCGCTCCATCGCGGGCGAGAGGGTCACATCCCCGCTGGATTGATCCAAGGTCCAGATCCCCATGCTCGACACGTCGATCGCAAGTGCGTGCTGCTCTGCCACCCGTGCTGATCGCGCAGCCTCGTGTCCTAGCTGATGCGCGAGCGCGTTGCCCTCGCGGCGTGCTGCACCGGACCGAGCGATGTTGAGGCAGAAGACGCCAACCGCAACGAAGAACAGCACGGGGTCCTGTGTGATCGGATGTCCCACGACCTGCCGGACCACGGTGATGACCGCGATCGCCACCATGCCGATGCCGGGCAGCGTCCCCAGTGCCCGCCCCGGGGGCTCGACGCGATCGGGACCTCGCTGAGGCTCACGGAGCGGTACTGCCAGGGCGGCGAAGCCCACTCCGAGCCAACCGACGATCCACCCGACGTCGACGATCGATCCGGTCTCGTAGCGCCCCGCGGAGAGGAGGTAGGCGAACCCGCCGTCCGCCAGCGCCAAGGCGCTCACGCCGGCCACCTGCAGCCCGATCGGCGCGACCCATGGCCGTCGAGCGCTGATGAGCGCCAGCAACGCCACCACGACGGCCAGCATGCCCGCCGCCGGATAGCCGATCGCGAGCGCGTACGCGAGCCCTCGCCCGACTGTGTCACCGACGACGACGTTGAGGATCGCGGCCCAGATCAGGAACATCGCTGCTCCCGCGAGCACCGCGCCGTCGAGGATTCGACGAACGCGGGAGATGGTGTGCGACTGCGAGGACGGCGCTCGAAGGATCGCGGCGGCAAGCAGCGGGTAGGCGGGCACGAAGCCGACGTCGGCGAGGGACGGGAAGGGAAGCGAGCTCTTGAGCACCACCTCGCTGAACGTCCAGTACGCCTGCGCCGCCCCCCAGCTGGCCGAGGCGAGGGCCACGAGCACCAGGTGCTGGCGCGTCCGGCCCGTAGCGAGCCTGGCCCGAGATCCGGCCGCGAGCGCCGCTGCCCATGCTGCGCCCAGCTGGAGCAGGTTGGTCGCGCCGAGGTGCCCGGTCGGGTTGTCGATCTTCGACGCCGCGAGCCACAGGCCGAGGGCGACGATCATCGCTGCGAGAGCGGTCGTGCTCGCCAAGGGCCCCGGCGTCTTGGCAGAGGGCACATCGACCTCGGCCTTCGTTCGCTCTAGCTCTCGCGGTCTGTGCATCTCCACGCCCTCCACGGTGGACACTTCGCCTGGGCTTGGATGTCCACGTCCTGGCATCGCTGATCGTGCGACACCCGGACCGGTCTCGACAGATGCAACGGCGACAAATCGGCCCAGAGCTCACGCGTCACCTCGTGTGACGCGAACGCGTCATGTCCCGCCGTCGGCGTGGCTGCGCCTCGCGGCCTCCTGACCGCGCCCGGCTCACCGCGTCCTCCGACGCCGTTCGAGGTGGCGGCTTCCTTCATCGACTTGTAAGGCCCACAGGACGCGCGTCGAGCTCAGCGACATCAGACTGAACACATGACCGATGCCAGCAGCGCCGACGCTCCACCGGCTTCCGGTTCGCGGCTGCGAGCGGTCCGCCGGACGCTCGGCGCCGTCGCGCGCGCCGGCGTCGGCACGGCGTGCGGAGGAGCCAGCACCACCGCGACCTCGCCCGCCTCCCCGATCAGCAGCACCGACCGAACGGCGGCCGAGGAGCGCGTCGACGCCATCAGCGCGGCCGTCAGCCGCTGGGAGGCCGCCACCGACCTGCCCGCCGCGCGCGCCGCCGCCGAAGAAGCTCGCAACCTCGTCACGGGCCCTGGGGTCCTCGGCGCCGGCGACCTCGACCACAACGGCACCATCGACGGCTCGGCCACGACCGGACTCCTTCCCGGCGATGACGGGGGTGCCGGACTCGCCACCCCACTCGGTACGTGCGCGCTCGTGGAACGGGACGTCCTCGGCGGCCCGTGGCTGGACCCAGCAGGCCGGTGGGCCACGGTCGCGGCGGCCATCACCGGCTGGACGTCATCGAACAACACGTTCCCCTCCCTGGCCAGCCACCCTCAGCGGGTCGTCGGCTGGGCCACCCTCACCCTGTCTGCGACGGCGCTTGCCACCGCCCACGAGGACGCCGGTCACGCACGCCTCCACGTCGCGGTCACCCAGGACGCCCTCGCCGCCTGCACCTAGCCGAACCGCCGGATGCGCCGTCGCCGAGACCTGCTCCGTCAAGCTGGAGGTTGCCTGGCACGACTGCCGCTGCCACCGACGACATCGGACTCTTGCGGTGGAGACGATGGGACTCGAACCCACGACCCCCTGCTTGCAAAGCAGGTGCTCTAGCCAGCTGAGCTACGCCCCCTCCAATAGGGCCTCTGACCTGCCGAAGCGCTCACCGAACCCTTCGCAGGTGACCCGCACAGCGCTCGAAGAGCTCATAAGTGCGGCCTGCGCCGAGCACGAGGAAGGCATCAGATGGCCAGAGGAAGTACGAGCGTAGCGGGGGACCTGGACCCCCTGGTACGAGACTGGAACAGGGCTATGCGGGTGATGGGTCGCAGCCCACGGACACTCGAGACCTACGGGGAGGCGATCGCCCAGCTGCGCTCGTTCCTGGAGGAGCGGGATCACAGCCTCGAGGTGGCCGAGATCCGTCGAAGGGACATCGAGGAGTTCCTCCTGAGCGTGGGATCGCGCTGCAGCCCCGCCACAGTGTCGAACCGCTACCGGGCCCTCCAGGCGTTCTTCAAGTTCGCCGTCGAAGAAGGAGAGTTGTCGGTCTCGCCGATGGCGGGGATGAGCCCACCCCGCCTCCCCGAGGCTCCGGCGCCGGTGCTATCGCTAGAGGAGATCCGGTCGCTGCTGAAGGTTACCGACGGGCGCGGCTTCGAGGACCGGCGCGACAACGCGCTCATCCGGCTGATGTTCGACACCGGGATGAGGAGAGCCGAGCTGGCCGGCATGAAGGTCGAGGACCTCGACCTGGATCAGGCAGTCGCGATCGTCACCGGCAAGGGGAACCGCATGCGCGCCTGCCCTTTCGGTGACGCCACCGCCACGGCTCTCGCGAGGTATCTCCGGCTGCGGGCGAAGCACCCCCAGGCGGGCTGCGAGTGGCTGTGGATCGGTCGACGGGGCCGGCTCACGCCCTCTGGGATCGCCCAACTGCTCCGTCGGATCGGAGCCGGCGCAGGAATCCACGTCCATCCACACCTGTTCAGGCACGCCTTCGCCCACAGCTTCCTCGCCAGCGGTGGCCAGGAGGCGGACCTGATGCGCCTCGCCGGCTGGCGCTCCTCGTCCATGGTCCGACGTTACGCGGCGTCGACGGCCGACGAGCGGGCCCGTGAGGCGCACCGCAGGCACTCCCCCGGGGACCGCCTGTAGCAAAGGCGCGCGGCAGCGACGGGCCGACGCCGCCGGGAGACACGCCCCGCCCGATTCGCCACTCCACCGGCGCCGGTGTGGTCGTCCTACAGGCTTCGGCCCCGAGTCAACCGGCATCACCCGCAGCGGTGAGTTCGGTGAGTTGCATCGGTGCGCCTAGGTACCCGACGAACAGGATCGAAGCGTATCCTCCGGCCTTTGGGACCAGAAGTACCTCGCACCCGCCCGCACCTGAGCTTCCCTGCAAGCAAGTATCGCTCCACACAATCCTGTACGAGTCGAAGTCGCCCGGAGGAAACTCAGACAAGAATGGGTTGATCACGCCTGGCGGACCGTAAGCCGAGAGCTCAGAGGAGTCGCCGCGAAGCCAGGAGTCAAAGAAGCTCTCCAGGAACTCACGGGGGTGAACTGTTTCGGCGCCTGACGGTCGTTTGGCTGCTCGGAGGGTGATGCCTGGCGATAGCGAGTTGAAGTCGCCGAGGTCGGTACTCAGATAGATGTCGCTGGCCATGTCGATCGCCTTCGAGCCGACCGACACGACGACGAGCGCCTTGGCTGCAAGTGCGAGGCGTCCAGTCAGCGCGTCGACCTTGGTAGCGAACTGGGCGTCGGAGATGGCGACCGCCGCGGTAAC
>JBQTHC010000087.1:0-8391 GCA_052390255.1 Microthrixaceae bacterium | reverse complement strand
CGCGCCCCACGAGAGCGCCTGCGAGGAAGGCCACGGCGGCGCCCGCCACCCCACCGCCGCGCGCGACCGACGAGCGCAGCGAGTCGGCCCTGCGAGGTGCGGCACCGTCGGCCGAGTCCGTTCCGCTTCCCTCCGTCGAGGAGATGCAGGCCGCGCTCGAAGGCGCGCTGTCGGGGCTCAAGGGTGGCTGGCGCTCGATGTACTTCAACGCGTCCGTGTCGATCGACGACGGCGTCGTGTCCCTTGGTGTCGACAACGCGCACTCGCGCGACCACTGCGAGAAGCAGCGCCCGCAAGTGGAGGCCGCGCTCGCCGCGCAGCTTGGCAGAGCCGTTCCACTGCGGCTCGTGGTGAGCGAGCGATCGGCGGCTGCAGCGGCGCCTTCCGTGTCTGCAACCGACGACGACACCGAGACCGAGATCGTCGACGTGCACGCGCTCGACGACGCGCCCGCGGCGGGCTCTGGCGTCGACCGCCTCACCGAGGCCTTCCCCGGTGCGGAGCTCGTCGAGGAGCAGTGAGCGCGTCGGGCATCGGCCTACGCTGCACGTCGTGACCGACGCCCCAGACGATCCGCTCACGCCCGACGTCCTGCCAGACGCCGGTGCGCTCGGCGACCTGCACCCGGATGCGCTCGGCGGGCTGCTGGAGCAGGCCCAGAAGATGATGGCCGCGCAGGCCGAGGCCGCCGAGCGCGAAGTCGAGGGCGTTGCGGGAGGCGGTCGCGTGCGGATCCGTGCCACCGGGACCGGTCAGATGCTCAGCGTGTCGATCGCACCGGAGGTCGTCGATCCTGACGACGTACCGATGCTGGAGGATCTCGTGCTCGCCGCGCTCCACGACGTCAACGCACGACTGCTCGAGGTGCAGCGCGCGGCGATGGGCCCGCTCGGCGACCTGTTCGGCACGGGCTGAGGGTCGCGCGTGGCTCACGTCTACCCGGCGCCCGTGCAGGAGCTCATCGACGAGCTCGGCCGCCTCCCCGGCGTCGGCCCGAAGTCGGCGCAGCGCATCGCGTTCCACCTGCTCAAGCTCACCAAGCCCGATGCGCTCCGCCTCGCGGGCGCGATCAGCCAGGCAAAGGATCGCGTGAGCTTCTGCCAGCAGTGCTTCAACATCGCGGAGGGAGACGCGTGCGAGCTGTGCAGCGACGACCGCCGTGACCGCACGACCGTGTGCGTCGTCGAGGAGCCTCGCGACATCGTCGCGGTCGAAAAGACCCAAGAGTTCCACGGGCGCTACCACGTGCTGCAGGGGGCGATCAGCCCCATCGAGGGGATAGGACCCGACCAGCTGCGGATCCGCGAGCTCCTGCTGCGGATCGACGCGGAAGGGATCGAGGAGGTCATCCTCTGCACCAACCCCAACCTCGAGGGCGAGGCCACCGCGATGTACCTCAGCCGCCTCCTCAAGGACCTCGACGTCAAGGTCACACGCATCGCGAGCGGCCTGCCGGTCGGGGGCGACCTGGAGTACGCCGACGAGCTCACGCTGGGTCGGGCGCTCGAAGGTCGGCGCGAGGTGGACGGCTGACGCAGGCGTGAGATGACTGAGGCACCGGCACGCCGTCGGGGCGGGCGGACAGACCGACGGCGCAACCGGTGCCTCAGAGCGGAGCGCAGCGGCGGTGCCGCGCTCAGATTGCGATCAGGTTACAACGGTTGCGGTTGAATGACAACCGGACAATTCACACCGTAGTGGACGGATGGCGCCTGGTCGCGCGCGCGAGGACCGCAGTTCCGAGGAGCGCAGCAAGGACCGACGCGACGAGCACGCCGATCTTTGCCTCGTCTTGCACCCTGACCCCGTCGTAGGCGAGACCGGTCACGAAGATCGACACGGTGAACCCGACACCCGCGAGCGCACCCATGCCCACGACGTGACCCCACCGCAGGCTCTCCGGGAGGTGGGCGAGTCGAAGGCGCACGGCCAACCAGGCGAACAAGGTGATCCCGATCGCCTTGCCTGCCACGAGGCCGAGCACCACGCCCACGGTGACGCGCGACGACGCGGCGTCGCGCAGCGCCGCGGTGCTGAGCGGGATGCCGGCGTTCGCGAGGGCGAACACCGGGACCACGACGTAGCTCGTCCACGGGTGCAGCGCCGTCTCGAGCCGTTCGGCGATCGAGACCGGCTCTTGCTCGGCGCGCCACGGTCGTGCGGGGGTGAGCAGGCCGAGCGCGACACCGGCGATCGTGGCGTGCACGCCGGATTCGAGCGTGCACGCCCACACCAGCGCGCCGACGAGCGCGTAGGCCGCAACGTTCTCGACGCGCAGTCGCTGCATCGCCACGACCACCACGAGACCGGCGACCGCCGCGAGCAGCCACGAGACCGAGATCCGCTCGGTGTAGAACGCCGCGATCACGAGGATCGCGCCGATGTCATCCGCGATGGCGAGGCCGAGGAGCAGGACACCGACGCTCCCCGGTACCCGACTGCCGAGGAGCGCGAGGATGCCGAGGGCGAACGCGATGTCCGTGGCCATCGGGATGCCCCACCCACGCGCGCCCGAGGTGCCTGCGTTGAGGGCGATGAAGATCGTCGCGGGCACCACCATGCCGCCGAGCGCTGCCAGCGCGGGGAGCGCAGCGTGGCGCCGGTTCGCGAGCTCGCCGTGAACCAGCTCGCGCTTGATCTCGAGACCGACCACGAAGAAGAACAGCGTCATCAGCCCGTCGTTCACCCAGAGCCCCAGGCTCTCCGTGAGGTGGAACGGCCCTCCCTCGAACGTGAGGGTCGTGCGCCACAGGTCGCGGTAGCCGGCGGACCACGGCGAGTTCGCCCAGACGAGCGCGACGAGCGTCGCCGCGAGCAGGAGAAGACCGCCCGCGGCCTCCACGCGGAGGAAGCGAGCCACCGGCTGCACGACCAGACGTGCCAGCGGGCGAGGCCTGTCGCGCCACCGAGGTCGGCCTGCCATGGTCATCGGAGCCATCTCCGGGGTCGTCGATCGAGCTTGCCGACCAGGCTTCCCGGCACACCGGGTCCCAGCCTA
Source organism: Microthrixaceae bacterium (assembly GCA_052390255.1). Classification (GTDB taxonomy): domain Bacteria; phylum Actinomycetota; class Acidimicrobiia; order Acidimicrobiales; family VFJN01; genus VFJN01. The sequence goes on along the minus strand of JBQTHC010000087.1, from coordinate 5,393 downwards.
CCCGTCAGCGCCCTCCTCTCTCGGAGCTGTCGAGCGCGCGTCAGGCGTGGACGACGAGACGCACCGCGGTGCCGTCCGCGGTGCGGGTGAAGGTGACCTCGTCGACCAGCGAGCGCATCAGCGGGATGCCGAGGCCGCGCTCGTGGCGGAGCCGGAGCGGATCGGTCACCGGCGGGATCGGCGCCAGCTCGTCGAGGTCGAAGCCGCCAGCGTGGTCGGTCACCGTGACCGCGATCGCGTCGTCGCCGACGTCGATCGCGACGTGCACGGCGGCGTCGCTCCCGACCCTCGCGTGCGCGTCGAACGCGTTCGCGCAGGCCTCGGACACCGCGAGTCGCAGGTCGTCCACCCGCTGCTCGGACACTCGACCGTCGAGCGACGCTGCGTCCTGCACCGCGAGGCGAACCTCCGCGAGATGGTCGCTGCGCGGCGGGATCTCGAGCTCGACGTGGTGGGCCACTCAGACCTCGGAGGGGTCCGCGCGAGGGCCGGCGGCCGCCGCCACGGAGTCGAGGAGGGGCATGGCCCGGTCGAGGCCGGTGAGCTCGAAGGTCTGGCGCAGGTGCTGCCGCGTGGAGACGAGGCGCAGGTCGCCGCCGAGGCTGCGCGCACGCTTCAGCGCCCCGACGATGACCCCGAGCCCCGCGGAGTCGAGGAAGTCGACGTCCTCGAGGTCGACGACGACGTGGGCGTCGCCCTGGGTGAGCACCTCCACCACCTCCGCGCGCAGTCGCGGCGCGGTGGCCATGTCGAGGTCGCCGTGGACGCTGAGCACGACCCAACCGTCGAGCACATCGCGGGTGATCGTCAGGTCCACTGCGACGAACCTACCGGCTGGCCTCGCACCGTCGGGCGACACGCGTGGAACTACACCCCTGTGATCCGCGGCGAAGGCGACGTACGATTCGCGGGATCCCGATGGCCCTCCAGTCTGCTCACCAGCCCGAGGTCGCCGGCGCGGCGGCGCTCGCCGAGGTCCTCGCGGATCTGGCGCTCGCCCGCGACCGCGAGCTGACCCTCCCAGCGGATCCGGCGCATCCCGACGAGCTGCGATCCAGCCGGCTCGTCAGCGTCGCGCACCTCCCACCGCGAGCCGCGCAGCTCGGGAGCCTCAGCCGCCCGTTGCCTGCGCGCGTCGCCGCCGCCTGGGACCGACCGCTGTGGAGCCACCAGGCCGAGGCGCTCGATCTCGTGCGCGCGGGGCGCTCGGTCGTCATCTCGACAGGCACGGCGTCCGGTAAGTCGCTCTGCTACCAGCTCGCCATCGCAGAGGCCGCGGTCGCGCCGGTCCGACCGGGCACCGCACTCGCCCTGTTCCCCACCAAGGCGCTCGCGCACGACCAGCTCCGCGCGATCACCGCGGTACAGCTCCCCGGCGTCGAGGCCGGCGCCTACGACGGCGACGCGAGCCCCGAGGAGCGCACCTGGATCCGCAAGCACGCGTCGCTCGTGCTCACCAACCCCGAGATGCTGCACTCGGGGCTGCTGCCGCACCACGAGCGGTGGGCGACCTTCCTCGGTCGCCTGCGCTACGTCGTGATCGACGAGCTGCACACGTTCCGGGGTGTGTTCGGCAGCCACGTCGCGCAGCTCATCCGGCGGCTACGCCGGCTCGCCGAGCACCACGGCGCACATCCCGTGTTCATCTGCTGCTCGGCCACCATCGGCTCGTCGGACCGGCTCGCCTCGGCGATCACGGGCACCGATGTCACGCCGGTGCTCCACGACGGCTCGCCCCGTGGCGCGCGCACGATCGCGATCTGGCAGCCGCCGTTGCTCGACCGCGACTCCGGCGCACGCGCTTCCTCCCACCGCGAGTCGGCGGCCGTCACCGCCGGGCTCATCGGCGCGGGACATGCCACGCTCGGGTTCACGCGCAGCCGCCGCGGGGTGGAGCTCGTCGCCGCCGACGTGCGCCGCCGCCTGCCACGGTCGCTCGGCCAGCGGGTGCGCTCCTACCGCGGCGGGTACCTCGCGGAGGAGCGACGCTCGATCGAAGACGAGCTCTTCTCCGGGCAGCTCCTGGGGATCGTCGCCACCTCAGCGCTCGAGCTCGGCATCGACGTGGGTGGTCTCGACGCGGTGGTGCTCGACGGCTTCCCCGGGACGGTCGCGTCGTTCTGGCAGCAGGTGGGTCGGGCCGGCCGCGGCGGCGCCGCCTCTGCCGCGGTCCTGGTCGCGGGGGACGATCAGCTCGACCAGTGGCTCGTCGCGCACCCGCACGAGCTGCTCGACCGCGCGCCGGAGCCGGCCGTGGTCAACCCCGAGAACCCGTTCGTCCTCGATCCTCATCTGCGCTGCGCCGCCCATGAGCTGCCGCTCACGCATGCGGACGCCCGGTGGTGGCCCCGCGGCGCGCTCGACGACGGCATCCGCCGGCTCGTGCACGCCGACGAGATCATCGTGCGCCATCGCGGCCGCCGGGGTGAGCCGATGGCCGTGTGGGATGGCAGCGGCTGGCCTTCCCATGGCGTCGGCTTGCGGAACGCGGGTGGCGCGCCGGTGCGGATCGTCGATGCCCACACGGATCGACTCGTCGGCGACATCGATCACGCGCGCGCTCCCGAGCAGGTGCATCGCGGCGCGTCATACGTGCACCAAGGAGAGCACTGGCGCGTCGTCGAGCTCGACCTCGGCGCGCGCGTCGCCACGGTGGAACCCGACGACGGCACCACCTACACCGTCGCTCGCTCCGCGACCGACACGCACCTGATCGAGGTGGAGGCGACGCGCACCGTCGGTCGCTCGAGCGCGTCGCTGGGAACGGTGGAGGTCACGTCCCGCGTGGTCGGCTATCAGCGCAAGGAGACGCTCAGCGGCGCGCTCGTCGCGAGCGAGCCGCTCGACCTTCCGCCGTCGTCGCTCGTCACCCGCGCGGTGTGGTACGTGGTGGAGCCCTCGCTCGCCGATTCCGCTGACGTCGATCGCGCCGCACTCCCGGCGGCGCTGCACGCAGTGGAGCACGCGGCGATCGGGATGCTCCCGCTCTTCGCGATCTGCGACCGATGGGACGTGGGTGGTGTGTCGATCGCGCGCCACGCTGACACCGGGCTGCCGACGATCGTGATCTATGACGCCGCGCCCGGTGGGGCGGGGATCGCCGACCTCGCGTTCGACGCGGCCGACCGCCACCTCCGCGCCACCCTCGAGAGCATCGCCGCGTGTCCGTGCACGTCGGGGTGTCCGACCTGCGTCCAGTCGCCCAAGTGCGGCAACGGCAACGAGCACCTCGACAAGTCGGCCGCGCTGCGGCTGCTGGGCGCGATCCTCGGCTGAGCGGCTGAGCGGCTGAGCAGCTGAGCAGCCGAGGGCTGAGCGGCAGCCGGTCAGCGGGTGGTGTCGACCGGGCGTGCGGCGCGGGCGATCAGCCGCAGGTGCACGGCCCAGATGGCCAGGACGAGCGCGGTCGCCACCGGGATCGCCATGCCCTTGCCCGGCTTGCCGTCGCTGAAGACCGAGGCCATCGCGTCCTTCGGGAGGAGTGGGTCCTGCGCGCGGCGCTCATAGGGGAGCGACTCGTTGAACCCGGTGTCGGCTGTCGTGGGGGTGGTGACGATCGTCTGGGTTGCCGGCCGGAGCAGCGGCGGGAGGAAGGATCCCGAGAACACGCGCGGTGGGCTGACTCGACGGCTCGTCCGACCGCTGCCGGCGCCGCCCGAGCCGTCACCACCGGTGCCGCCACCTCCGGTGCCGTCGCCGGCGCCGCCCCCGGACCCACCGCCGGTGCCTCCAGAGCCGCCCTTGCCCGTGGTGGTGGTGGCCGGCGCGTCGTCGTAGGTGGTGACGAGCTCGTCGCTCGACGCAGCCGTCAGCTCGCCGCTCGGCGAGGGACGCGTGGAGAACACGCGGTAGGTCACCTCGCCGCCCGCGTCGGGCAGGTCGGCATCGACGTAGGTCTGCTGGTCGGCGCCGAGGCGTGCGAGCTCCGCGAACTCGTCGGTCCCGAGCTTGCGCTCGACGACGTACCCGCTCAGGTCGGGAGCGGCGCCGCGTGCGTCGTCCCACACGAGGGAGACGGAGCGCCCGTCCGACACGGCGTCGAAGCCGGTGACGGTCGGGGCCGGCGCTGCGACCGTGACGACTCGATCGAGGGTGGCGGAGTCGGCGGTGAGGATGGCGTTGTCGTCGGTGGTGATCGCTCGCGCGACCAGGGTGTAGGTGCCGTTGCACGGGATCGTGAGCGTCGCGTTGAACCCGCGGGGCGTGCCCCCGGCGGGCAGCGTCACCGGAGCGATCGCGCACGCGTCGACACCGGCGGGATCCGCGGACACCGTGACCTGCACCGTTCGGCCGATGTTGCGCCGGAACGTGCCGGTCAGGTTGTAGAACCCGACCTCGACGCCAGCCGGACCTGCGTTCAGGGCCGAACCCGACCATGCGCCGCTGTTGATCGACTCGGCCGCGAGCGCGGTCTGCGCGAGGCCGACCAGCGCGAACAGCGCGGCACCGGCGGCGATGACGGTCCGACGCATCATGCCGCCACCCCCGGGCTGTTCACGGTGCTGCGGTCCAGCGTGGCCTTGATGATCAGACGTTGGCGGGCGCTGCCCTTGGGGTGACAGGTCGTGAGCGTCAGGGTGGCCTCGTCGGGGGTGTTGGCGATCACGTCGGTGCGAGTGGGGGAGACCACGAACGGGTCCTGGGCGACCTTGTAGGTGCAGGTGCCGATCGGGGTCGTCAGGGTGATCTCCGCGCCCGGCTTGAGCAGGTCGAGGTTGTGGAACGGTCGGCCGTAGGTGGTGCGATGGCCGGCGATCGCGACGTTGCCGAGCTCGCAGGGCAGCGGCGTGTCGGGGTAGTGACCGGCACCGGCGCGCAGCGCGCTCATCGTGGTGCCCTCCACGACGACGACGTCGACGTCGATGGCGGGGATCGTGAGCCGGGTGAGGCTGTCGCCCTCGCCGATCCGGCGCTCGAGGTATGCCTGGCGGAGCTCGGGGCTCGAGATCTGGCGATCGAGCCGTGACTGCAGGCGGTCCTGCAGGAGGTTCGTGTAGAAGGGGTAGCCGACGGTGCCCACGGCGCCGACGAGCAGGCCGATCGACAGGGCCGTGAAGGCCATGCGAGCCCAGGCTCGGCGGCGCAGCAGTCCGATGAGCCGGCTCAGCGGGTCGTTGCCGAGCGGCGCCGGCTCGGGCACCGGCGTGAGGTCCCCCGCACCTGCTGCGACCGACCTGCCGTGCCTGGCGAGGGGCGCGTAGACAGAGAGCGCTGCGACCATGAGGACGATGAAGGCGGTGGCGAGGAGCTGCGGCATCGGGATGGGGTGTTGATCAGGCCGGCGGCCCCGGCGGACCCCCGGTCGGCCGCGAGGGGTGGTTAAGGCGGGGGGGCGGGGCCCCAGCACGAGCCCTCACGCCCCCCCCCCCCCGAGCCCCCCCCCCCGCACCCCC
>JBQTHC010000086.1:0-14544 GCA_052390255.1 Microthrixaceae bacterium | reverse complement strand
CGACCTCGAGCCTGCGCCCTATGGAGTTGCCGCTGGCGATCTGAGCCTTGTGGAACCGCTGGAGGAGCTCTGGACCGTCGGGGCGATCGGTGTGGCGTACGACGAGCCAAGTGATCGGATCGTCGTCGTGCTCGAGGAGATCACCGAGCTGCCCGCCGAGACGGACGACGACGAAGACGAGCTCCTCGCGCAAGACGGCAGCGGCGCGTCGGTTCGGGTTCGGCTGAGCCGCTCGCAGGTGTCGGCGTTCGTCCGGCACAGTCGCGCCATCGTGGCGGCGGGTCGACCGCCGTGCCGCTTCTGCGGCCTGCCGATCGACCCCGACGGCCACGCGTGCCCGCGGATGAACTGATGGACGGCCCGGAACCCGACCTGCTCGAGCACGGGTCCCTCGAGGTGCTGGGTCGGATGCCCTGGAGCTCGAACGCGACGTACCTCGGTGAGGTGCGGTGCGGCGATCGAACGATGCGCGTGATCTACAAGCCTCGGCGTGGCGAGCGGCCGCTGTGGGACTTCCCCTCCGGGCTCGACCACCGCGAGGCCGCCGCGTACGAGCTCTCGCGCGCGCTTGGCTGGGACCTCGTGCCACGCACGATCCTTCGCGATGGACCGCTCGGACCCGGGTCGGTGCAAGAGTTCGTCGACGCCGACTTCGAGCAGCACTACTTCACCCTGTACGAGAGCGGGTCGCACCACGACGCGCTCCGCGCGATGTGCGCGTTCGATCTCATCGGCAACAACACGGATCGCAAGAGCGGACACGTCCTACTCGGCGTGGACGGACGGATCGTGGGGATCGACCACGGCCTGATGTTCCACCACGAGTTCAAGCTCCGAACGGTGATCTGGGAGTTCGGCGGCGAACCCGTTCCCCCGGCGCTCCTCGAAGCCGCCGACGCGCTCGCGCAGCATGACCTGCCCGAGCCGCTCGCGGCGCTGCTCGATCCGTTCGAGCGAGACGCGGTGCGCACTCGCGCTCGCGCACTCGTGCGCGCCGGATGCTTCCCGATCGACGAGACCGGCCGCCGCTATCCCTGGCCGCTCGTGTGAGGTGCTATCGGTCCTCGGTCGCGGAGCGTCGCCGGGGAGAGAAGGGGACGACCTCGCGCCCGTGCTCGAGCTGGCGCACCTCCTGGCGCGCGAGCCACTGCGTGAACTGCTCGGCTGGGATCGGCCGGCTGAGCAGGTAGCCCTGCGCCTCTTCACAGCCGAACTCCTTGAGCATGTCCCACGCATCCGTGCTCTCGACGCCCTCCGCCACGGTGTGGAGCCCGAGGCTCCGACCGAGATCGATGAGCGCACGCACGATCACGGCGTCGTGCTCGTTGGAGGTCATCGTGCCGACGAAGGACTTGTCGACCTTCAGCTCGGTGACGGGAAGCTGCCGGAGATGTGACAGCGAGGAGTAGCCCGTGCCGAAGTCGTCGACCGAGAGGCCGCACCCGAGCTCCTTCAGACCCTCGAGGACGGCCATCGAGCGCTTCGAGCCGCCCATCACGGTCGACTCCGTGAGCTCGAGGGTCAGCGACGAAGACGGGATGCCCGCCGCCTGGATCGCCGCGCCGATGTCCTCGACCAGGTGGCTGTCGAAGAGGTTCCTGGCCGACAGGTTCACGGAGATCGTGATGTCCATCCCGGCGTCCCGCCACGAGCGGCACTGTGCGAGCGCGTTGCGCACGACGTAGAGCGTGAGCGACTTGATCACGCCCGTGTACTCAGCGGCTGGGATGAACTGGTCTGGGCTCAGGAAGCCGAGCCGCGGGTGCGTCCAGCGCACGAGCGCCTCCGCGCCCACGACGAGGCCGTCGGCGAGGGAGACCTTCGGCTGCACGTACACGTCGACCTCGTCGCGCTCGAGCGCTTCGCGAAGGTCTGCGGCCAGCGCGAGTCGGCGGGGGGCGTACGGATCGGTCTCCGCTGCGTAGACCTCGATGCCCGACCCTGCGAGGCGCGCCGTGTAGGTGGCGGCGTCGGCTCGTTGCAGCAGCAGATCGGGGGTGGCGGCGTGCTCGGGGTACAGCGCGATGCCGAGGCTCGCGCCAAGGACCAGGGAGATGGCGTCGGCCGTGAACGGAGTGTCGAACTCCGCGTAGATCGTCTCCGCGAGCTCCATGACCGGCTCGATGTCGGACACCGAGGTCACGAGGATGGCGAACTGATCGCCGGTGAAGCGCGTGAGCGTCGCCGTCGGCGGGAGGAGCGCTGCCACGCGTTGGCGCACCTCGACGAGCAAGCGGTCGCCGGTGGCAGTCCCGAGGGTGTCGTTCACCTCTTTGAACGTGTCGAGGTCGACGAAGACGAGCGCGCCACCTACCTCCGTCAGCTTCGAGCGCTGCATCGCCTCGCCGAGCAGGTCGAGCAACGACGTGCGGTTGGGGAGGCCGGTGACGGGGTCGTGGAGGGCGAGGTAGGCCTGCTCCTGCGCTTCGAACTGCAGGTGCGCCACGAGGCGACCGTTCTCGAGAGCGACGTTCGCATGGCTCGCGAGCGTCTCGAACACGCGCAGGTCGTCCTCGACGAACTCGCTGACCTCGGTGAGCCGGTTTGCGACGAGCATCGCGCCAGACATGACCCCGTCGGTGAGGAAGGGCACGACGGCCGCGTCCTTCACACCGATCGCCGCCAGCCACGCTGGCAGGGGCTGTCCCGGTTCGAAGATCCGTGACACCCCGTCGGGCAGCAGCACACCAAGGTCTGCGGCGAGCTCGGTCGGGGAGATGTTCGAGCGGACGATCTCGTCCTCCCGAGTCAGCACGCGCGTTGCCGGAGCGCCCTCACGGATCGGCGGCAGCAGCAGCGCCCCCTGCTCCCCGCGCAGGATGCTGCGCGCACCCTCCACGACGGCCCGCTCGAGCTCGTCCATCTCGAGCGACCCCCCGAGCGCCCGGGTGAAGTCGTGCAGCGTCTCGAGGCTCTTGTGTCGCTCCGTCAGCCCGATGTAGGAGCGATAGAGGAGGTAGAGCGCTGCAACGATGACCACGATCAGCACGCCTGAGTAGGACTTCTCCCAGACGGTCGCCATGAACGAGAGGCCCGCAGCCGCGTTGGCGAGCACTGCGACTGTGCCGAAGGTCGCTACCTGTCGTACGACGGCACGACCGGGCCATCCTGAGTAGAGGGTGATCCCGAGGGTCACGGCAACGCTGCACACAACGTGGGCTGTCAGCAGCGCGCCGAACATCGCGGGCCACCCCCCGAGCCCAACTGGATCGTGTCCGGGAATCAGACTCCGATACACCGCTGCAGCCACCGACGCCTCAGCCGCAAACATCGCGAGGTTGAAGCTGAGCTTGTGAGCGGACTGCCGGCGGACAATCCCGAGAATGATGAAGCCGCCGAGCAACCGGCCCAAGAGGAGCTCATCGGGCGAGGCGAGCAACAGCCCCGCGACGTAGGGGATCTCCGCGAAGGTCAGCGCGTGGGCCTCGCCGCGAGACTCCGTGTGGACGGCGACGACCTCGGTCAGGGCGAAGAGCGCTGCGAGCACGGCCCAATGCAGGTGGACAGGCCCTCCAGGCAGGGGGCGACCATCACCCGGCGTGAGCCAGCGAATCCCCAACGAAAGCGCAAGCATCAACGCCGTGAACGCGGCGAGGCGCTTCGTCGCGGCGTCTGCTCCCCTTCTCAGGCGCTCTGCCATGCATCCTCGCGAGATCCGTTGTGCGCCCTGCAAGGGAACCGCTGCCGGACCAACCGGTCAAGGGTCGCGAAACGGCCCCGGCGACTGCCAGGGCCGTTCGGCACAGATTGGTAGTGGAAAAGGCGACTAGCGCAGGTGACCGCCACGCAGGTGACCGCCACGCAGGTGACCACCACGCAGGTGACCACCACGCAGGTGACCACCGCGGCCGCCCCACTCGACTCCACGCCCGCCCCACTCGACGCCGAGCTTGCTCATGTCATTCCTCCGAGATTGGTTCTGGTGTGAGAATTCTGGTGCAAGGTGCCGCTCCAGCTCGTGACCGCTTTGCGTGGGAATCCTTGATCTCCAAGGTCTCCCTTATGCCCTGATCACGGCTGCACTGTGCGTGAAGATACGGTCGTCGTCCGACGCGCACAAGGGGGCATTTTCCCTGGTCAGAGGGGGTGACAGGGGGTGTTTGGACGACCACGAAGCGTGGTCAATTCGCCAAATAACCGAGAGTGAAACTGTCACCACTTAGAGTGATATTCCGCGTTCGACCACGCAGAGTGATGGACGAAGAGCGCGTGTGAAACCGCTCTAGGTGGGAATTGGGCCGAGGACGCGCTCGAGGTACTGGTTCGCAAACCGGCCCTCGGGGTCCATCCGGCGCCGGACGGCTTGGAAGTCATCCCAGCGCGGGTACCGCTCCGCGAGCGTCTCGGCCCGCTGGAAGTGCATCTTGCCCCAGTGCGGACGCCCCTCGTAGGAGTCCATGATCCGCTCGACGCCCTGGAAGTAGGCGTCGTACGGCGTCCCCTTGTAGACGTGCACGGCGATGTAGCCGCTGGCGCGGCCGGAGGCGGTGGACAGCGGGATGTCGTCCGGCGCCACCACCCGCACCTCCACCGGGAAGCTCAGCTGGATGCCGGCCTCGTCGACGAGCCGGCGTACGCGGTTCAGCGCCTCGGGGATCGCGGCGCGGGGGATGGAGTACTCCATCTCGTAGAAGTGCACGAGGCGCGGGCTCGTGAAGACCCGGTCGCTGCGATCCGTGTACTCGACCCGCCCTGCAGACGGGAGGATCTTTGCCATGCGCGGGATCCAATCGGGTCTGCGGCGCCCGATGCGGCTGAGCGCACCGAACCCGACGTTCGAGACGAGGACGTCGTCGACGAACTGCTTCACCCTCGGACGCGGGGACACGGGCTCGTCGGTCCGGCGGTTGCGCTTGGTGAGCGCCCACGCCGTGTGCGGGACCCAGAAGAACTCGACGTGGTCGGCGCTCGACATGAACCCGTCGAAGTCCTCGAGGACTTCATCGACGCGGACCGGTTCCTCGATGGCGTGGAGACGGAAGGCGGGGGAGGCCTGGATCGTCACGGTGGACACGATGCCGAGCGCGCCCAGGCCTACGCGGGCTGACGCGAGCACGTCGGCGTTCTCGTCGGCCGAGCACTCCACGATCGAGCCGTCACCCGCGATGAGCCGCATGCCCGTGATCCGGCTGGAGATGTTGCCGAAGTGCCACCCGGTGCCGTGGGTGGCGGTGGCGGTCGCGCCGGCGATCGACTGGTACCCGATGTCGCCCATGTTCTCGAGGGCGAGCCCGCGCTGGTCGAGCTCGTCGGACAGGGCGCTCAGCGAGATGCCCGCCTGGACGGTGATCGTGCGGGCCTCCGGGTCGTGCGCGAGGACCCGGGCGTAGTTGCTCAGGTCGATCATCACACCGTCGGTGCAGGCGATCGGCGTGAACGAGTGGCCGGCCCCCACGCACTTGACCCGCTGACCGTCGCGAGCCGCGTCGGTGACGATGCGGACGAGCTCGGCCTCACTGGCCGGCTTGCGCAGCGAGGTGGGCGCACAGACCTGGTTGCCCGCCCAGTTCGACCACGTCGCCCGGTCCTTCATGCTCACGGGCGGCAACCTACTGGGCGTCGTAGGCCGAACGGACCAGTGCTCGTGTCACGAGATCCGCGACACCGTCGCCGAAACCGTGACACGACCCCGGCCATCCCGACCGACCACTACCTCGTGTCACGCGATCCGCGACACCGTCGCCGAAACCGTGACACGACCCCGGGCCGGCGCCGGACGCGAGACGACCGGGGCCGCAGCCCCCGTCGTCGTCAGAGCGCTCGGTGGCTCAGCGAGCTTGGAGTGCCTCGATGAGCTTGGGGAGGACCTTGTGGACGTCGCCCACGATGCCGAGGTCGGCCACCGAGAAGATGGGCGCCTCCGGGTCCTTGTTGATCGCGATGATGTTCTTGGAGCCCTTCATGCCGACGAGGTGCTGCGTGGCACCCGAGATGCCGCAGGCGATGTAGACGGTCGGCTTCACGACCTTGCCGGTCTGGCCGACCTGGTAGCTGTAGGGCACCCAGCCAGCGTCGACGATCGCCCGGGACGCGCCCGGCGCGGCCTTGAGGAGCTTCGCGAGCGTCTCGATCATCTCGTACTTGTCGGACTCGCCGAGCCCACGCCCACCGGACACGACCACCGCCGCCTCGTCGAGCTTCGGGCCGGTGGCCTCCTCGACGTGGCGGTTCGTGATCTTCGCCTGACCCGCGTCGGGCACCTCGATCGAGACCACCTCGGCAGGACCGCCCGACGGCGAATCTGCCGGTGCGAACGACTTCGGACGGAACAGCGCGAGATGCGGACCCGCCGCGGTGAAGCGCGTCTTCACGAGCTTCGAACCGCCGAACACCGGCTCGGTGACCACGACGCTGTCTCCGTCGACCTCGACGTCGACGTTGTTCGTGATGACCGGCTTGTCGAGCGCCACCGACAGGCGACCGGCGATGTCGCGACCGTCGTAGGTGGTGCCGATCATCAGGAGATCCGGCGCGTTTCCGTCGGCGACCTGCTTGGCGATCGCCGACGCGACCGGCACGCCCGGAAGCGAGGCGGCGAGATCGCCGGTGGCGTAGACCTTGGTGGCGCCGTGGGCGCCGAGCGTCGCGGCGACGGCGTCGGCGTCACCGCCGGCGTAGACGGCCTCGACGGTGCCGGCGAGCGACCCGGCCTTGGCGAGCAGCTCGAGGGTGAGGGGGCTGACCTTGCCGTCGACGGCTTCGGCGTACACCCAGATGCGGTTCAGAGCCATGTGATGTGCGTTCTCCTCTTCGGACCGGGTGCTCAGATGACCTTGAGACCGTCGAGGAACTCGACGATCTTCGTGAAGGCCTCGCCGTCGTCCTCGATGATCTCGCCGGCCTCGCGGGTGGGCGCATCCTCGACGGCCACCGTGGCCTGGCCGGCACCGGCGGCGCCCACCTGAGACGCGTCGAGACCGAGGTCGGCGACCTTCAGCTCGTCGACGGGCTTGGACTTCGCCGCCATGATCCCCTTGAACGACGGGTAGCGCGGCTCGACGACGCCGGCGGTGACGGACACCACCGCGGGCAGCGGGCAGGTGACCTCGTCGTAGCCGGCCTCGGTCTGACGCTGCACCTGGACGGTCTGGCCGTCGAGGTGGATCTCCTTCGCGAAGGTGATCGACGGCAGGCCGAGCAGCGCGGCCACCTGCTCCGGCACGGTGCCGGTGTAGCCGTCGCTCGACTCCGTGGCGGTGAGGACGAGGTCGGGCTCGGCCCGCTTGATCGCCGCGGCGAGCACCTTGGCGGTGTCGAGCGCGCCGGCACCGGAGAGGGCGTCGTCGGAGACGAGGATCGCCTTTGCGGCGCCCATCGCGAGCGCCGTGCGGAGGCCGCCGGTCTCACTGTTCGGGGCCATGGACACGAGGGTGACCTCTCCACCGCCGGCCTTGTCGACCAGCTGGAGGGCCATCTCGACGCCGTAGCTGTCGGATTCGTCGAGGATGAGCTTTCCGCTGCGGTCCAGCGTGTTGTCACCTTCGAGCTTGCCCGGCTCGGCGGGATCGGGGATCTGCTTCACGCAGACGACGACATGCATGGGGGGCATCGTCGCACGGCAGCCTCCGCGCCTTCCAACCGGCGCGGAGAGACATCGGGCACGGGTAGGTTCGGCGCCGCATGAGGGTGCTGCTGCTCGTCAACTCGTCGGCGTCGTCGGTGACGGCCCGCAGCCGGGTCGTGATCCAGAAGGCGCTCTCCGCGGATCATGACGTGACGGTGGCCGAGACGAGCCGCCGCGGCCACGCCACACGGCTCGCGCAGGGCGCGGCCGCCGCGGGCACCGAGGTGGTGGTGGTGCTGGGCGGCGATGGCACCCTCAACGAGGCGGCCAACGGCCTCGCTCGCACGGCCTGCGCCCTCGCCCCGCTGCCCGGCGGCTCGACGAACGTGTTCGCGCGCACGATCGGCCTCCCGAACGACCCGATCGAGGCCACCGGCGCGCTGCTCGACGCGCTCTCGCGGCGCACGATCCGGCGTGTCGGTCTCGGCATGGTCAACGGCCGCTACTTCCTCTTCCACGTGGGCATGGGGTTCGACGCCGCGGTCGTGGCGCAGGTGGAGCGTCGCTCCGGGCTCAAGCGCGACGCCGGGCACCCGCTCTTCGTCTACGCGGGCTTCGACACGTGGATCCGCCACTACGACCGGAGCCGGCCGCGCTTCGCCGTGCACCATGCCGACGGCTCCGTCGTCGACGACGGGTACCTCGCGATCTGCTTGAACACGAACCCGTACACGTACCTCGGCAACCGCCCGCTGAACCTCGCACCCGAGGCGACGCTCGAGCGCGGCCTCGCGATGGTGACGCTGCGGACCCTCGCATTCGGCCGCACGATGCGCATCATCGGCTCCGCGCTCGGCAGCGGGCGACACCTGCGCAACAACCGGTGGACCGACTACCGCCACGATCTCACGGCGGTCACCGTCGAGGGATACGGCCCGTTCCCGTACCAGGTCGACGGCGACCACCTCGGCGACACCGAGCGCCTCGAGATCTCCCACGAACCCGACGTGCTCGACCTCGTCATCCCCTGAGGAGCCGAGCCGACCGGTGAGGCGACCCGACGACACAGTGCCACCGGGTCGGGTGCGAAGGAGTCCGTCGACCTCCTGGTCCGCACATCTCACAAGACGCGCGCGGTCCCGGCGTTCTCGGGCGGAAGATCCGTCTCGGCCACGGAGGGATCGCCCGAGAACGCAGAGGGATCGGGTCGGGGACCATCGCCGGGCCGATCGGGACCTTCGCCCCGTGCCCGCCAACCCCAGATCGGGCAGGCTCCGGACATGAGCCAACGCGCCCGACAGCGACGAGACCGAGCGATCCGCGGACGCGACCGCCGACGGCGCATCGCCGCGGTCGTCGTCGTGGGGGCCCTCGTGCTCGGCGCCGGGGCGCTGCTCGCGTCAGCGCTCGGATCGGACGACGACTCGAACGACGGCGCGGACAGCGGCAAGGTTCGCGTGTCGATGACGGAGTTCGCCTTCGCGCCCGACCCGATCGTGGTGCCGAAGGGCCGGGCAGATGCGATCGAGGTGGTCAACGACGGCACGGTGAACCACAACCTGCTGATCCCGCAGCTCGGCAAGGGCGCTCCGGATCTCGCTCCGGGCAAGCGCTTCGTCCTGGACCTCTCCGGCCAGCCCGCCGGCGCCTACCGGGTCGTCTGCGACCTGCCGGGCCACACCGAGGCAGGCATGGTCACCGAGATCACCCTCCGCTGACCGGCGCGACTCGGCCCCCTCCGGGCCGTTCTCGGGCGGAAAGTCCGTCTCGGCGACGGAAGAATCGCCCGAGAACGCAGAACGAGGGGGCGGGGCGGTCAGCGGCCGAGCGCGGCGAGGGCGACGTCGGGCACGTTGGTGACGACGGCGTCGACGCCAACGTCCGCGAGCCAGCGGATGCGATCGGGATCGTCACAGGTCCAGGTGTTGACGGCGATTCCCGCGGCGTGCGCGACGTCGACCAGCGACTCGTCGACGAAGGCGTGGTGCGGATGGATCGCCACGTGACCGCGGGCAGTGACCCGATCGATCAGTGCGGTGACGTCCTCGACCATGCCGAGCAGCCATGCCGTGGCGAGACCCGGGGCGAGCTCGTGCACCCGGTCGATCGTGGGCAGGTGGAAGCACGACACGAGGGACCTGCCGTCATCCAGCTCGCCGCGCGAGCGCAGCAGGTCGACCACGTCGGCCGCAAGGCGTTCGGTGGGGTCGAAGTCCTTGTCGTCCGGCCAGTTCTTGATCTCGATGTTCACGACGGCAAGCGGCCGGCAGGCGTCGAGCGCCGCGGCGAGCACCGGCATGGATTCGGGCAGATCGTCCGAATCGACCTCTGCGAGGACCCGACCGTCCGGCAGCGTGTCGTCGTGGCACACGGCGAGCGCCCCGTCGGCCGTGCGGCGGACGTCGAGCTCGATGCCGTCGGCCCCTTGGTCGATCGCGCCACGAAACGCTGCCAGCGTGTTCTCGGGATGGGCCTCGGAGGCTCCGCGATGGCCGATGACGAGCATGGCAAATGTCACCTTCGATGAACGAAAAAGTGCTTGCAAGGGTTAGCGCACCGACGGTACGGTGTCCAACGCAGCCGCACGCGCTTCCTGAGCGATGACCGTAGCGCGGCGGCATGTGAAACCCGTCACGAATCCCCGTGACCATCAGACCGCCGCGGAGGAACATCGTGGCCCTCGCCCAAAGCCGCCCTTTGCACCTGACCGCAGACGATGACTGGCGCGACGTCGCGTCGTGCCGTGACACCGATCCCGACCTGTTCTTCCCCGTCGGAACCACGGGCCCCGCGATCGAGCAGATCGAGAACGCCAAGGCCGTGTGCCGCCAGTGCGAGGCCCAGGCCCCGTGCCTCGAGTACGCCCTCGCCACCAACCAGGACTCCGGCGTGTGGGGCGGCACCTCCGAAGAGGAGCGCCGCCAGCGGCGCAAGCAGTTCGTCGCTCGCCAGCGCCGCACCGCCTGAACGACCCGACGGCTCAGCGCCTGAGCGCGTCCCCCCGCCGACCTCCTGGTCCGCCAGGAGGTCGGATCGCGCTTGGGGTCATTCCGCGCGCGCGACGGGGATGTCGAGCTGGACGACGGTGCCGGGCCGGTCCCCCGGGTCGTCGCCGCGGCGCATCTCGATCGTGCCCATCAGCTCGCTCGTGACGAGCGTCCGCACGATCGAGAGCCCGAGGCCTGCCGTCGCGTCGAGGTCGAACTCGGGTTCCACGCCCACCCCGTCGTCGATCACCGCGGCGCGGAGGTGGGTGCCGTCGTTCGTGAGCGAGATCGTGACGGATCCGGGGGACGCCTGAAGGTCGATCGCGTCGGGGAAGGCGTGGTCGATCGCGTTCTGGAGGAGCTCGTTGAGCACGACCGCCGCCGGCGTCGCGACGTCGGCCGAGAGCACACCCGCGTCGCCTTCCACCTGGAAGCGCACCGGCCGGTCGGCCGACGACATGCCGTCCTCCACCATCCGCACGAGCGGGCGGACGATCTCGATGAACGCGACGTCGTCGCCCGCCTCGCGCGACAGGATCTCGTGCACGAGCGCGATCGACCGGATGCGCCGCACCGATTCCTCGATGGCGAGCTTGGCCTCCGGCGCCGTGAAGCGACGGCCCTGGAGGCGCAGCAGCGACGAGATCGTCTGGAGGTTGTTCTTCACTCGGTGGTGGATCTCGCGGATCGTCGCGTCCTTCGACACGAGGAGGCGGTCTCGTCGGCGCAGCTCGGAGATGTCTCGGGTGAGCAGGACCGCTCCCGACACGGTGCCGTGCTCGATGAGCGGGATGCAGCGGATCAGCACCGTCACCTCCGCCGTGCCCTCCACCTCCTCGGTGACGGGTGCGCCGATGGAGAAGGCCGTGCGCACGGCGGAGTCGTCGAGACCGAGCTCGTCGAAGCGCAGCCCCTCGGAGTTCGCGTGCACGCCGATCCGGTGGAGCGCGGAGACGCCGTTGGGCGAGGTGTACTCCACGCGCTGGGCAGCATCGAGGAGGATCACGCCGTCGCCAACGCGCGGCGCCTCCTCGCTCTCGAGGTCCTCCGCGTCGAAGGGGAAGTCGCCGGCGGCGATCATGCGGGCGAAACGGTTGAAGATCGCGACGTAGGTGCGCTCGAGCTCGCCCGGTTGCCGACCGAACGACGGCGCGGACTCGCGGGTCATCACGCCGATGACCTGGCCCCGGCAGCGCACGGGGATGCACAGCACGCGGACGCGCTCCTTCAGCGCGGCGATGGTGGTCTCGCCCTCGATGATCTCCGCGAGGCGGTATGAGCGCGTGACGAGCGGACGTTCCTCCTCGTCGACGGTGGTGCCGATCCAGTCGGCTCGATACACGGTCTGCGACGTGCTCGGGCGGACCTGACCGAGGACGACGAAGCGGTCGCCGTCCTGCGAGTCGGTCGTCGGCGCGAAGAGCAGGAGGTCGGCGAAGCAGAAGTCGGCGAGCAAGCCCCAACCCGCGACCAGGCGCTGGAGGTGGGCGACCGACGGGCCGTCGAGCTTCGTGTGGAAGCGGGCGAGCTCGGTGAGCGAGGCCATGGCTCGCTCAGGCTACGAGCCCGGGACGAGCGGGCCGTGCCGGTTGCTACGCGACGACGCGCTCGAGGTCGTCGCGCGTGTACTCGTACTTCGTGCCGCACCGCGTGCAGTGCAGGTACATGATCTCCTTGAAGGGATCGATGTGGTCGAGGTACCCCCGGCCCGTGCACTCGGGGCACGGCACGGGCGAACCCCACGCGGGGGGTGCGGGCTCCCGGAGGTCGATCACGACCTCATCACGGGAGCGCTTCCGGAGCAGACGCATCTGGGTTCCCTCCTCGATTGGGTTTCCCCCGGTAACGCCCGCCGGGATCAGCATAGGCCGCACGGCCTAGGAGTTCGCGGCACCTTCAGGAGAGGCGCGGATGGAGAGGCTGCCGGAGTCCTCCCTGCGTTAGCGGTGGCACTGTGCCGTCGGTCGCCTCGCCTAACGGCTCGGCTCCTGTTTCGACGCCGACCCACCCCGGCGAGGATCGCCTGCAGCAGCGCCCGGAGCCACGGCGTGCACGCCCCCGAAGTAGAGGTCTCGAGCGTCCCAGCGGCGCAGGGGCCACCGCTCGGCGAGCGCCTCGAGCGCCGGCTGGGGCCAGCCCGGCTCCACGTGCAGGAGCTCGCCGTCCCAGTGCAGGCGGGGCGCGTCGACCGCCTCGGCGAGCGGGCGACCCTGGTCGATGACCGCGGCGACCACCTGGAGCAGGGCCGTGCGGATCCGCTTGCTGCCGCCGCTGCCGACCACCAGACAGGCGTCCCCCATCGGGTCGACGACGACGCTCGGAGCCATCATCGACGCGACCCGCGCGCCTGGTGCGACGGCGTGGAACCCGGCCGGATGAAGGTCGTCCTCGCCCATCATGTTGTTGGCGATCACGCCCGTGCCCGGGATCACCCAGCCCGATCCCTCACCGTTCGAGGTGGTCATGGTGGCGACGTTGCCCGCCTCGTCGCGCACGCTCACGTGGGTGGTGCCACCGGTGGCGCGCCGCCGCGCGAGCTCCGACGCGACCGATCCGGTAGCGCGCGCATCGTCGGTGGCCACCATCGCGTCGGCGAGCGCGACCGCGTGCGCGACCGAGCCGGGCGGCGCCGGCCAGCCCGTGCGCTCCTCGAGCAGCAGCAACCCAAGGGCGACGAGCTCCCCGCCGAAGGACGGTGGTGGGTTGGTGAGCAGGCGGTGACCGCGCCAGCGCACCTCGAGCGGGACGCGCTCGACGACCTCGTAGGAGACGAGGTCAGTCTCGGTGACGAGCCCACCGCGGCGCGCCATCTCGTCGTGCACCTGCCGGGCCAGCATCGGCGCCGCGAAGCCGCGGGGGTCGAGATCGGCGAGGAACGACGCGAGCGCCGGGTTCACGAAGCGGTCGCCGACGCCGAGCAGTCGTCCGCCCGGTGCGACGAGCGCCGCGGCCTCGGGCGTGCGAGTGAGGATCGGCTCGAGGATGCGCAGTATGTACGCCTGCTGCTCGTTGATCTCGACGCCGCGCTCGGCGAGCTGCCGAGCCGGAGCGACGATGTGCTCGAGCTCAACGCGGCCCAGCCGGCGGTGCGCGTGCAGCAAGCCGGACAGGCAGCCCGGCACCGCGACCGATGCCAGGCCCACGTGGAAGCTCTGGTCCGCGCCCGTGAACCGCACGACCACCTCGTCGAAGTCGAACGCGGAGCGCGTCGAGGGATCGAGGCCGAGGCCGGGGGTGTCGACGAAGAAGTCGAACACCACCTCCTCGCCCGTCGCCATGCGCGCGAGGAGGAACCCACCCCCGCCGAGCGAGGTGAGCGTGGGCTCGGCGACCGCCGCGGCGAAGCCCGCCGCGACGCAGGCGTCGACCGCGTTGCCGCCGCGCTCGAGGACGGTGACCGCGGCGTCAGTGGTGGCCGGATGACCGGAGGCCACCGCCCAGCCGGCGTCGGTCACCGCCAGATCTGCTCGCCGAGCTCGAGGAGGCCCGCGAGGTCGGTGATGTCGTGGTCGAAGTACGGCACGGTGGCCACCACCTCGGGCGCGGCGGACAGCTCGGCGCGCATCTCGACCTCGCGCTTGGCCACCACCTGGAAGTTGAGGTAGCTCTCGCCCACCTCGCGCAGCACGCGCGCCACCTGTTCGGGTGGGCCGAGGTCGGCGGGAAGCGCCGCGGCGAGGGTGTCCGCGTCGGCGCAGAGCGCGGCGGCCGATGCGTTCGTGCCGGGGTCGAGGAACCAGCCGGGGAGCACCTTGTTGAGCACGACTGCGCCGAGGTGCAGGCCGCGATCGGCCAGCGCGTCGATGAAGAACTCCGCCTCGGCCACGGGCGCCGACTCGAGCGTGGACACCACGACGAAGGTCGTGCGGGCGTCGGCCAGCGTGCGCGTGACCGCGTGCGCTCGCTCCACGAAGCCCGCGTACATCGTCTGGAAGAGGAGGAAGAACTCGGCGATGTCCTCGAGGAACTTCGAGCCGAGCACGCGGTCGGCCACGGAGTAGAAGGGTCGCGACGCCATGCTGAGCACCCGGCTGCGAGCCGGCACGGTGAGCC
>JBQTHC010000085.1:0-3824 GCA_052390255.1 Microthrixaceae bacterium | reverse complement strand
CGGTTACCTGCCGAGCGTTGCGAGCCACCCCACTAGCCGGCGCTCGGCTCAGGCGGCGGTGGGGGCCAGCGACGCGAACGCGCGGGCGCGGTCGAGGGCACTCAGCCGCTCGTCGGCCTCGGCGGTGCCGACGAGCACGTAGTCGTCGGCGTAGTCGGGGAGGACCTGGCCGTCGGCGTCGAGCATCCAGGCAGGGGCCATGCGGCGGGGGACTCTGACCAAGGCGGGCACGTCGAGCGTGCCGAACACGCGGTCCCACAACCCGATCGACACGCCGTGGTTGCTGCGCGGATGGCCGAAGTGGTGGTGGAAGTGGTGCTTGCGCAGCCACCGCGTGTACCGGGAGGACGGGCCGACGAGGTGCGCACGCGCGTGGAGGTACTCGTAGCCGCCGTAGCCGACGATCCAGCCCATCGCGATCGACGCGCCGACGACGGGACCGCCGAGCACCAACCCCAGCGTCCCCCACAGGAACACGCCGACGAGGATGACACCGAGCCAGGCCAGCAACATGAGTGCGTCGAAGCTCCACGCGGCGGTCACGTGGTGCTCGAGGTGCTCGCGGCTGAGGATCCCCTTGCCGTTCAGCTCGTGCATCGCGAAGCGGTGCAGCACGTACTCGCCGAAGGTCCAGAGGAACGCGCCGGCGACGACGAGGGGGAGCGCCCAGGCCCACCCCGGCGATCCGAGCACGGCAGTGGGGAGGGTCATCGGGGGCTCCAGGTCATCGGGGGCTCCAGGGAGTCGCGGTCGAGCGGGCGTCGGCGAGGAGGGAGGCATCGGCGCCCCAACCCCGCAGGATCGAGTCGGTCAGGTCGCGTCCGAGGGCGAGACCCGACACGGGGACGACATCGCCGAGCCGGTCGAGCAGCAGCACCCCGTTCATCGCCGCCACCCAGGCGAGCGTGCGGGCCATGCTGCCGTCGATCGGATCGCCGCCGGCGTTGCGAACGGGGGCGGGCGCGATGAGGGCCTTCGCTCCGACCGCGTCGGCGAGCAGACGGCGGGGGAGCTCGAGCACGGCCATGGCGGCCGTCAGGACGACATCGCTGGCGTCGCCCTCGGGGGAGGCGAGGAGCTCTTGCTGCAGTCGGAGCTCGTGCGGGTGGTGGTCCGGGGCGGTGAGGAACACGTCGCCGAACGCGCACAGGCGGGCGAGCGCAGCGTGGCGTCGGCCGCGGGCATCGCGGGGTGTGCCCAGCGCCTCGTCCCAGTGGGCGAGGTTGGTCTCGCCGACCTCGCGCAGCACGCCGAGCGCACGAGCCTGCAGCGCCGAGACGAGCGCGGCCCGGGAGCCGAAGTACGTGTAGAGCGAGGCGGTGGCGTAGTCGGCCACCTCCGCGAGGGCGGCCATGGTCAGTCCGGCGAGGCCGCGCTCGGCGACGAGATCCGCGGCGAGCTCGAGCAGGTGGTCCCGGCGCTTGTCGCGCTTCCGGGTCCGGCGATCCGTTTCCGCGGCGATTTCCGAAGGCACATCGGAAAACGTAGGTGAAGCGGAGAAGCCCTGTCAACCGTTGCCTCGGTGAGGGCCAGCACATATGGTGAACCGTATGGTTAAGTGTTCGACCCTCGACCGCAGGATCAGCGCCATCGCCGACCCGACGCGTCGGGAGATCCTCGAGCGCCTCACCGTCGGGCCCGCGTCCATCAGCGAGCTCGCCGCCCCGATGGACATCTCGCTGCCGGGGCTGCTGAAGCACGTGCGGATCCTCGAGGAGGTCGATCTCGTGCGGTCCGACAAGCGGGGGCGTACGAGGGAGTGCCGGCTCGGGGAGGCGTCGCTCGACGACGTCGCCCAGTGGGTCGACCAGCAGCGACGCCGCTGGGACCGACGTCTCGATCGACTCGAGACCTACATCGCGACCAAGAAGGAAGGCCCGACGTGACCTACGACCTGAAGCTCGAGCGACTCATCGATGCCAGCCCCGAGGAGGTGTTCGACGCCTTCACCGACCCTGCCGCGCAGCGGGAGTGGTACCTCGACAGCGCGGACTTCGTCGTGACCTCGTCCGTGGACCTCAGGGTGGGCGGCGCGTGGACCACCACGTTCGGTCCAGCGGGGGAGGCGCCGTACGCAGAGGAGAACGTCTTCACCGAGGTCGATCGCCCCGCGCGGGTCGCCTATCGGTCCACCTTCTGGCAACCGGACGGGACGAGCTTCGACACCGATCTGGTCGTGACCTTCGAGGTCCGTGACGGCAAGACCCTCCTCACGATCCTGCAGTCCGGCTTCGAGCGCGAGCAGGACCGTGACGACCACCAGGGCGGCTGGCCCGGGTTCATCGACCGCCTCGAGCGCTACGCCGTCGCCCACAAGACGGCGTAAGGAGCCGAGCCGACAGGCGAGGCGACCGGCAGCACAGTGCCACTACTCGGGCACGAAGGAGTCCGGCGGCCTCCCTGTCCGCGCATCTCCTGAGCGCGGGGTCCGCCCGGCGTCGCCCGCCGCGCGGGGCGGTGAGAGGTGCGGTGCGGGATGGGGCGGTGCGGGATGGGGCGGTGCGGGATGATTCAGCGATGCACGCCACGAGCCCATTCGAGCAGGGCGTTGCCGCAGGCGGGATCGCCGCGTTCCTCGATGCCATCGAGCGGGATCCGTCGATCGAGCCGCACGGGCTGATCATCCAGCGACACGGTCATCGGATCGTCGAGGGTCACTGGGCGCCCCACACGGGCGCCGGGCCGCGCCACGTGTACTCCCTCAGCAAGACCTTCACGGGCACCGCGCTCGCGCTCCTCATCGGCGAGGGTCGTCTGTCGCTCGACGATCTGGTGAGCGACCACCTCCCCGCGCTGGTCGACGGCGCCGACGAGCGGACCCGCCGGATGCGGATCCGTCACCTCGCCTCGATGTCAACCGGACACGATCGAGACACGGTCCTCGAGGCGTTGACGCTCGATCCCAGCGATCCCGTGCGCGGCTTCTTCCAGATCCCTCCCGACGAGGAGCCGGGCACGCGCTTCGCCTACAACCAGCCGCCGGTGCTCGCGCTCGCCACGATCCTGCAGGCGCTCGCCGGGGCGCGTCTGGGCGAGTACTTACGGCAGCGGCTCCTCGAGCCGCTCGAGGTCTCAGATCTGCGCTGGGCGCAAGCCGTTCCCGGCCTCGACATGGGCTTCTCGGGCGTGTTCACGAACCTCGACGCGGTCGCCCGGCTTGGGCAGCTGTACCTCGACGACGGCGTGTGGAACGGTCACCGGATCCTCCCGCAGGGCTGGGTCGCGGACGCGTCGGCTCAGCAGATCGACAACCCGCGAGAGCCCGAGGTGGACTGGCGGCAGGGCTACGGCTTCCAGCTGTGGCGATCGCGACACGGCTACCGCGGCGACGGCGCGTTCGGTCAGTTCATGGTGGTGCTCCCGGAGCACGACGCGGTGGTGGCGATGTTCTCCTGCACCGAGAACATGCAGGTGGTCCTCGACCTGATGTGGGAGCACCTCCTCCCGGCCATGGGTGGCGCTGCGTCTTCCCCGTCCACACGGTCCACACCATCCTCGGCGGATGCCGCGCTGGCGCAGCGGTTGGCGCGCCTCTCGCTGCCGACCGTGGCCGAGCGTCGCGGCGGTCGTGCGCCGAAGGTGCCGGCCATGACGTTCGCGCCGGGCCGCACAGGTCCGACGTCACACCACCGCGTGTCGAGCGTCGAGACGACCGGCGAGCTCGTCGTCCTCCGTGACGGCGATCGCTCGATCGAGGTGCCGGTGACGGAGGCGTGGACGACGGTCGATCCGTCGTTGGCGACGAGCGCGACATTGATCGACGACGATCGACTCGCGGTCGACCTCGTGTTCCTGGCCACCCCGCACCGGCTGGAGGTGGAGCT